>CANPYE010000034.1 GCA_947588005.1 uncultured Lachnospiraceae bacterium
TCGGCGTTACGGTGGGCGTCGGCGATCTCCTTGTCATAGATCTCGGACAGCCAGTAGTTGGCGGTCACGGCGCCGGAATTGCTTAAGATCAGTCCGCCGACGGAGTAAGTGACGGTGGAGTTCTCCTTCACGCGCCAGTCCTCGACCTTCACATAGCTGTTGACCACGTCCCGATAGTCCAGGATCGTGTTCTTCATGTTGCGGATCTTCTCGCGCTGCTTTCGGTAGAGTATGTACGCCTTGGCCACATCCGTGTAGCCGGCCTGCTCCAGCACATGCTCCACGCTGTCCTGAATCTGCTCTACGGTGATCTTCCCGTCCTTCATCTTGCTCTGGAAATCCGCGGTTACGCGGAGCGCCAGAAGCTCCAGGATCTCGTTATTATATTCCTTCTCCGTGGCCTTGAAGGCCTTCTTGATGGCTTCCGTAATCTTGCTCAGATTAAACTCAGCAACCTCGCCATCCCGCTTTACTACGCTGATCATGATAAATCCCCTTTCTTCCCGCCTTCGGGTCCTCTCATCTGTCCGCTTCTCTATCCATTCCCGTCTGCCCCCACTGCCGCAGAAGCGCCGCTCTTATCATTATAGCAGAGGATAAAAGAAAACACAATATCTAGTTTGAAAAAAAATTCAGTGCTAGATATTGTGTTAAAAATATGTCATACTAACCTTCCAAACACTTCTGCGGGAACGTACGCGCGCACCCGGATCCCGGCGTCCGTATATTCTTCTTCCAGAAGCTCTCCGTATTTCCGGATCTCCTGGATCCGCCCGGCCTCGCCGTATCCGAAGACTTTCTCCAAATAGACCTTCCGCTCCCGCAATATCCGCTCCAGCGTCTCAAGCAGGGCCGGGATGCCGTCTCCGGTTTTGGCGGAAATCTTCACCTGATGATCCGCCTTCAGATCGTTAAGAATCACCTCATGCTCCAGCATGTCCGTCTTATTGAATACGGTCACGATCACCTTATCCGTAACGCCAAGCTGCTTCAGCGTCTCGTAGACAATGTGCATCTGCATCTCCATCTGAGGGTTCGTGCAGTCAACCACATGCAGGATGATATCGTTGTATTTGGCTTCCTCCAGCGTGCTCTTAAACGCCTCGATCAGATGGTGGGGGAGCTTGCGGATAAATCCGACCGTGTCGGTGAGAAGGATCTGCTGGCCGTCCGGCAGGCGCAGGCTCCTGGTCGTCGGATCCAGCGTCGCGAACAGCTTGTCCTCCGCCAGGATCCCGGCGTCCGTCAGATAATTAAGAAGCGTGGACTTACCGGCGTTGGTATAACCTACGATAGCCGCCCCTGCCGTATGTCCCCGGTCCCTCTGCTGCCGCTGGACCTGACGGTGACGCTCCACGTCCTTTAATTCTTCCTTAAGAACCGATATTCTCTCGTGAATACGCCGCCGGTCGACCTCCAGCTTGGATTCGCCCGGCCCCCTGGTGCCGATACCGCCGCCAAGCCTTGACAGGGAACTGCGAAGTCCGACCAGCCGGGCCGCCCGGTACCGCAGCTGGGCCAGCTCAACCTGAAGCTTGCCTTCCTTCGTATTGGCCCTGGACGCGAAAATGTCCAGGATCACCATGGTCCGGTCCATCACCTTACAGTCAAGGGCTTCCTCCAGGTTCTTAAGCTGGGCCGGCGACAGCTCGTCGTCGCAGACTACGCCGTCAGCCTCCGTCTCCCACAGAAGCTCCTTCACCTCGTCGATCTTGCCTTTTCCGAAATACATCCCCGGATGGAGCTGTTCCCGGTTCTGGATCACACGGCCCAGGACGATTCCGCCGGCCGTCTTCACAAGCTCCTCAAGCTCGTCCAGGCACTGCCCGGCGTCCCCGCTTCCGGTGTCAACAGCCAGCAGGATCACCCGGTCCTCAACCGCTTTGATTTCATATAATTCCGCCAAATCTTCCTCCTGTTAATTCTCAGTTTCCTATCCGGTGCCGCAGGCGTTAAAGTCTCAGCGCCTGCCGCAGGCAGCGGCGGCCCGGCGCCTGCGCTTTCTCCCTGTTATCAGTCTGCCCGTGTCTTAAGGAAGGCGATCTCCTTCTCGATCTCCTGCGAGGAACCGAATTCCCCGGCGTAAGCCTCAAGCGTCTGCAGGGCGCCCGCAAAATCAAGCTTCTTTTCATATGCGACCGCCTGATTAAAAAGCAGCTTTTCCCGGGCTTCGTCTCCCACGGCCAGTCCTTTTTCAATAAATGCCAGCGCCTGGTCGTATTCTTCGAATTCCATTTCATTTAACGCCAGCTGATTATAAAGTTCCCCATTCTGCACGCCGTCATCCACAGCCTGCTGGAACAGTTCCATTGCCTCAGAACCGCGGTCCGCCTCCCGCAGGGCCGTCCCCAGCGCCAGCAGAAGCTCATCCGTGTCCCCGTCATCCGCCTGAGCTGCACCGTAAAGAACCTGATACTGCTCCTTCGCCTTATTGAGCTGCCCGTCCAGTATAAGCATCGCGCAGCAGCGGGACAGGTATTCCGTCTTCTCCTTGTCTCCGTCCACCTGCCAGAGCGTATCGTAGGTGGCGGCGGCAGCGCTGTAATCGCCCATGCGGTATTCCGCTTCGGCGCGATATTTCAGCACATCCAGTTCAAAGCTTCCCACCCTGCCGTCGGATTTTTCCAGCGCCTCGTCAAACAGCTGCACGGCCGCCGGGTAATTGCCGGCGTTCATCCGCAGGATGCCGTCCTCGCGAAGCTCGTATTTCTCCCTTGAGGAACAGCCGGTTAATAGAAGAACCAAGACCATAAATACGGTCAGATACGCACGTTTTCTCATTCCGCTCTCCATTCCGCCGCCTAATTCAGCGAACTGTTTTTTCGCAATCACACCGATAAAGCTGCTTTCGGCCGCGCCTACCGGATTCCGGTGCTTCCGAAGCCGCCCCGGTTCTCTCCGTCCAGATGCTCCGTCTCCTCAAAGCAGATCCGCGGCTGGTGCTCCATGATCCGGAACTGGCAGATCCGGTCATTTACATGAATCTGCGTGTCCCGCACGGCCAGCGCCGGGAAATACCACTGATCCCCGTCGCCGCAGTAGGTCTCGTCGATGATCCCGAAGTGGTTAGTCTGGATAATCCCGAAATTCTTATAGGTAGAACTGCGGGGCACCACATGGGCCTCGTAGCCCTCCGGCAGCTTCATGGCCACGCCCAGGGGAATCAGCTTAAACTCGCCCGCCTTAAGCGAAACGTCCGCCGCCGCCCGCAGATCGATCCAGTCCGATTTGCCGTCAATATAAGCCAGGCGGTCGATCCTGTCCGTAAAATACCTGATCCTGATAGTCTGCATGAAATACCTCCGCCCGCTTACTGGATCCGCGCGCTCTTATTTCTCGGAACAAAGCCGGTCACCTGCTCCGCCAGCACACGCGTGTCTTTCCCATCAAAATACAAAAGCTGCCCTTCGCCCTTAAGCGGGTCGAAATCCGCCAGCATCACGGCGGTCCCGTCCGGCGCGCAGTCGGCGCACGCGATCTCCTTCCCGGCTACAAGCATTTCTCCGTCCTTATAAAGCGCAAGCGAAAAATCCGCGCCGCCCACGGAGCTGCTGTCATAGTCGTAAATGTAGGCCAGTTCCTGGCCCGCCATCCAGAAGCCGGCGACATCGTAGGCAATCTCCTGCCCGTTAAAATACAGGTCGCCGCCGTAGGTTCCCGGATTTTTGATATAATAAACGCCGTCGTCCGCCGCGGTCATTTCCCCGATCCCGTCCAATCCGCCGTCCACAGCCGCTGGCTCGCCGGCGTCTCCGCCGGTCAGAGGGATTTTATAAAGCGTCCCCTGCCGCCCGCCGTCCGAAACCATATACAGATAGAGGTTTTGGTTTTCTTCGTCATAGCAGACGTCCCCGCTCCCTCCAGGGAGACGGACGTCCTCATATTCATTGACCGTGCGTCCTTCCGCTGCCAGCCGCAGGCCGGAAAACCAGCCGTCGCCGTCCAGCTTTTCCAGAAGACGCATCCCGAAAGCCTCGTCCTCCAGCCGGTCCTTAAACTCCGTCCAGTCCGCCTTCAGATCTTCGATCCTGGGGCCTTCCCTGTAAATACAGTACGCACCGTCCCCGGATATGCACGGCCCACTGTCCCGGCCGCTTAAAAAGCACCGGCCCGAGACCTCCGAATCGCCCTCCGGCCAATGGTAGCGCAGCTGCCGGTACGGAACCTCGAACTGTCCCAGATCGCTGACATAAAGCCAGTCGTCCTCCGTCATCGCGCCTTCATCGTCGCTGACAACGTCCGTATAGGCAAGACGCACCGGATTCTCCGTCATATAGTAGATCCGTTCCTCCTCCAGATCGCAGCTTTCCACAGAAACCACATTCTGGGCGATCCGTTCCTTTGCGCCGGACGCGTCCAGCAGATAAAGCACCCCGCCTTTCAGGCTCATGAACCGGCTCAGGCTGTCGGATGCGTAAAAATCGGTCACATTCTTATCAAGCTCCACCTTTTCCGACCCATCGGCCATATTCTGAAAATAGCAGACATTGCCCGTCTCCCCGTTCTTCTCCTCCCAGCAGACGAGCTTTCCTTCCGGATCTGCCTGCCAGAAAAGGATATCCCTTCCGAGTCGTACCGCTTCCCTGCCATAGTAATAGAGAGAACCGCCTCTCTCAAACAATACGGTTCCGTCCTCCGCCGCCTGATAGGAGGAAACATTGGCCGCAAGCTTCTCTTTCGCGGAATCGCCGTCAAGGTTCATCCGGTACAGGTCAAAGGTCTCTCCGTCAAATTCTTCCCGCCAGAACAGCCATTTTCCGTTTACGCTTATTAAGTCCCCGTCAATTAAGCCCTCGTAAGGCGGCACTCCCACATCCAGGCAGGAATCCGTGATCTCCTCGGGGGTATTCTCCGTCATAAGGTCCGCCAGATACAGCGCGTCTTCATGATAATAGATCACCTTCGTCTGCGCGGCTTCTTCCGGCCGGCGGCCGGTAAACAGCCGCAGAAACGCTGTGAGCGCCAGCAGAAAGACAAGTCCGGCCGCCACAGGAGTCAGATAGCTGAAGCGTTTCGCGCGCTCCGGGGCTTCTTGGGCAGCGAAGGCTTCCGGTTCTTCGTCCGGGGCTGTATCTGCCGCAGTCTCAGGCTCTTTCTCATACTTCTCAGGTTCTTCCGCAAACGACGGGTTTATGTCTGCCCGGTTCGACGCCGCGGCCAGCTCCGCGCAGGCGTCTTCCGTCACGGTTTTTGTTTCCGGTATTTCCACCTTCACAGGCATTTCCGCAGTCTCAGGCTCTGCTTCAAACCTGCTGTCTTCCGTTTCATCGGATGGTGATTCCAGTTCCGTACCGCTTTCTTCTGTCTCGTCGGATGCCTGTTCCGGCTCCGTACCGCTTTCTTCTGTCCCGCCGGATGGTTGTTCCGGCTCTGTTTCCAGTTTCCCCTGCGCTGCCGCCCGTTCAGGCTGTTCCTGCATTTCGGCTGTCTGTTCTGTCTTTACCTCCGGCCCCGCGCCGTTTTCTTCCCTTTCGTCGAATCGCGATTCCGGCTGCACGCCGCTTTCTTCCATCCTGTCGGATGCTTGTTCCTGCTTTGCTTTCGGCTCCGCATCCGCAAGCTTTCGGCCGCAGAAGCCGCAATACAGATCGTCTGCCTGCACATCCCGGCCGCAATATGGACAGACCGTCCGTTCCTCCCGTATAGACCGGCTGTCCCATATCACGTCCGGTTCTGCACTGGCTCCGCATTTCTCGCAATAGAGGCTCCCTTCCGAAAGTTCCGCCCCGCATTTTTCGCATATCATACGTATCCTCCCGGAAGCATCCGGTCTTGTGCTCCCGCCGTTCTCATCCCAGTTTCATTCCGCATTTCCGGCAGAAATTCGCGTCTGCCGGGCACTCCGCCCCGCATCTTGCGCAGTAAATGTGTCCCGGCTCCGCTTTGTCTGGCTCCGGCTGAACGTCTTTTACAACCGCCGTTTCCCCCGGCAGCATGGCGCCGCTGTCTTCTTCCTCGATCACCACGTTATCTGCGGAGACGGCCGTTTCCGTTCCGGCTGTCTCCGAATCCGCTTCCCTTACGGCCGCTTCTCCGCCGGCCGTCTCCGAAAACGTCGCATTTGCGGCCGCTTCCCCGCCGGCCGTCTCCGAAAGCGTTGTCTTTATAAGCGTTTCTACGCCGGCTGCCTCTGGATTCGCTGCCTTCGCAGCCGTTTTCTGTCCGGCCGACACCGTTTCGGAATGCACCCCGTCCGTCCATCCGGCCGTACCGGCCGGCTTTCCGCCGTAGTCCGGCAGAAGCGGTCTGACCGGCTTCTTCTCAGCTTCTTCCGGCGTCCCCCCGGCGCTTTCTGTCTTTATCTGAAGGATCTGCTCCTTCTTTTCTTCGATCTCCTCCATCTTTCGGTTGATCGCCTCAAAATACTTCGCCAGCCTGCCTGTGTCCACATTCTGATTCTTCCACATGGAAAACATCGCCGTTCCGACCGTCGTGTACAGATTCTTTATCTCGCCTTCAAGAGCGCTGATCCTGCCGCGCAGCCTGGCTTCCTCCAGCATCGCCGAAGTTTTCCGCCCGAACCGTCCCAGATGTCTGGACACATCCTCCTTAAACCCCATAGCCGCACTCTCCTCTGCCGTACATATCTATCCTTCATTATACGTTTCCCGGCTTCTACTGTCAATCGTCAAAACGCCCCTCGATGAAGTAAACGAATTGTCAGCTGGCGTGAAAAAGACGTTCCCCACCCGGAGAAATACGAGGAGAGCGTCACTGGCGTTCTCCTCGCATGGAAATACGAGCAGCGCGTCACTGGCGTTCTCCTCGCGGAAATGCGAGCAGCGCGTCACTGGCGTTCTCCTCGCGGAAATGCGAGCAACGCCTCACTGGCGCCTTGCTTGCATGGAAATACAAAAAATGCATCACTGACTCGTTTTTTGTATACTGACATAAAACAGACCGAACCGGCAGATCATCCGCCGTTTCGGCCTGTTTCACATACTATCTTCCGTTTTCAGTCCGGCCTTTTCGCCGCCGGAGCGCCGCTGCCCTGCTTGTATTCTTCCGTCAGTATGCAGGAGGGACGCCGGCGACGCCCTTCCTGTATCACTGGATCGCCGTCACCGTATAATCCTGCGCTTCCACGGCCGCCTTAAGCGCCGCGTCGTCCAAGGGAGCGGACAGCGTCACCACAGCGGTTCCCTTCTCATGGCTGACCTCAGCCGCGCTCACCTGCTCCAGCGCTTCCAGCGCCTTCTTGACGCGGGCCTCGCAGTGTCCGCACATCATTCCCTCGATCTTCATTGTCTTTGTCATGGTTTGCTCCTCCTTATGATTCTTTTTATGTTTTATTTTTTTATCCCTCGCCGCGCTGTTTATATCGAACAGGTTCAGACGAAGGGCATTGGTAACGACGCAGAAGCTGGACAAGCTCATGGCCGCCGCCCCAAACATGGGGTTCAGCTTCAGTCCGAATAAGGGATACCACAGACCGGCCGCCAGCGGGATCCCGATCACATTGTAGAAAAATGCCCAGAACAGATTCTCATGGATATTCGTAAGCGTTGCGCGGCTTAAGCGGATCGCCGCCGGAACGTCGCTTAAACGGCTTTTCATCAGGACTACGTCCGCCGCGTCGATGGCGATATCCGTACCCGCGCCGATGGCGATGCCGATATCCGCCCGGGTCAGCGCCGGGGCGTCGTTGATGCCGTCGCCCACCATGGCCACCTTGCCCTGCTTTTTCAGCTCGCGGATCACGTTCTCTTTGCCGTCCGGCAGGACCCCGGCGATCACCTGGTCCACGCCGGCCTGACTGCCGATCGCGCGGGCGGTCCGCTCATTATCGCCTGTCAGCATGACCACGCGGATCCCCATATTCTGAAGCTGCCGGACTGCCTCGGGACTATCCTCGCGGATTACGTCCGCCACAGCGATAATACCCGCCAGCCTGCCGCCGCAGCTGAAATACAGCGGCGTCTTTCCTTCCTCCGCCAGCGCGTCGGCGCGGGCGCGGAGCGTATCCGACAGCATGCCGCCGGATGCAGCCGCCGGATGCTCATCCCTGCAAGTTTCCGCGAGCCCTCTGTTCCCGTCAGCTTCTGCAGTTCCGGCCGCCTTCACGGGACTTTCGGCGGACGCCAGCATCTGCGCGCTAATAAACGCCAGATTACCGCCGCACACCGTTTTTCCGTTCAGTTTTCCAGTCAATCCGTTTCCGGGAAGCGCCGCAAAGTCTTCCGCTTCCTCACCGGCGATCCCCAGCTCCTCCGCCCGTTTAAGGACGGCTTTCGCCAACGGATGCTCGCTCTTTTTCTCAAGCGCGCAGGCAAGCCGCAGAAGCGCATCCTCCGTCATGCCCTCCGCCGGGATCACATCCGTCACCTTCGGTTCTCCGTTTGTGATCGTACCGGTCTTATCCAGCGCCACAATCTCCATTTTCCCGGCCGCTTCCAGGGACGCGGCCGTCTTAAACATTACGCCGTGACGCGCGCCCATTCCATTGCCCACCATAATGGCTACCGGCGTCGCCAGCCCCAGAGCGCAGGGACAGCTGATGACCAGCACTGAGATACCCATGGACAGCGCAAAACCCAGGCTGTGGCCCGTTACAAGCCACAGAAACGTCGTGATCACCGCAATCGTGATCACCGCCGGCACGAAAACGCCGCTGACCTTATCCGCCACCTTGGCGATGGGCGCCTTGGTCGCCGCCGCGTCGCTGACCATCTGGATGATCTGGGACAATGTGGTATCCTCGCCGACCCTCGTCGCCTGACAGCGTATGAAGCCGGACTGGTTCACCGTGGCCGCCGACACCGTATCTCCGGCCGCTTTGTCCACCGGAATACTCTCGCCGGTCAGGGCCGCCTCATTGACCGCGCTCGTTCCATCCAGCACCACGCCGTCCACCGGGATATTCTCCCCGGGACGCACGACGAAAATATCGCCCTTCTGCACCCGGTCGATCGGCACCTCTGTCTCTACGCCGTCATAGACCACCACTGCCGTCTTCGGCGCCAGTTTCATAAGGCTCTTAAGCGCGTCCGTGGTCTTGCCTTTGGAACGCGCCTCCAGCATTTTCCCGACGGTGATCAGCGTCAGGATCATGGCGGCCGACTCGAAATAGAACTCATGCATATAATGCATAACGCCTTCCATGTCCATCCGCATCTGGGCGTCCGTCATCGCGAACAGCGCGTAAGTGCTGTAGCCGAAAGCCGCCGTGGACCCCAGCGCCACCAGCGTATCCATGTTCGGAGCGCGGTGCCACAGGGATTTATAACCGCTTATAAAGAATTTCTGGTTAATGACCATGATAATGGCCGTCAGAAGGAGCTGCAGAAGCCCCTGCGCCACATGATTTTCCGCCAGGAAGGCCGGAAGCGGCCACCCCCACATCATATGTCCCATGGAAATATACATGAGCACGGCCAGAAAGCCCAGAGACGTAAATAACCGCCGCTTCAGGACCGGCGTCTCCCGGTCGCGGAGCATTTCTTCCGCCTCGGACATGGCGCCGCCGGACAATGACGCCCCGGCCATACCGCCGGACGCGCTCCCGGCTATGAAAGCTCCGTTCGCCTTACCGCCTGCCGCTGTGCCGGCCGCCTGGGAAGTCCGGCCTGCCGCGCCGCCTCTCTGCTTTAACGACGCGCCGTATCCGGCCGCTTCCACCGCACGGATTACCGCCTCCGGCGAAGCCGTGCCTTCCACGCCCATGGAATTAGTCAGAAGACTCACGGAACAGGACGTAACTCCATCCACCTTCGACACCGCCTTCTCTACCCGGGAACTGCACGCCGCGCAGCTCATGCCGGTTACAAGATATTGCTGCATTGTCTGTCATCTCCTCATATTACACAGTCTCGATCTTCACCACTTTAAAATCCGCCCGCTCCACCGCGCGGATCAGCTCCTCGTCCTCCACCATGCGGCTCATGGAGACCCGCGCGATATTCTTCTTCAGATCCACCTTTGCCGCGGCCCCGTCGATCCGGTTGATCTGCCTCTCCACGCTGTTCTTGCAGTTCTCACAGTGCATCCCCTCGATGGTGACGATCTTCTCGCCCACCTTCTCGCCTTCCAGCTCCTTCTGCGGCGCCTTCGGCACAGAACCGCCGCAGCAGCCGTTCCTGCTGCGCTTTAATGCCTCCCTGACGCCGAAAAACAATCCAACTGCAACGATCAGGACAATAATAATATCTCCCATGTTCTTCCCCTCCATTCTGCCGGCCGATGCTATCCTATTTCATCAGTTTATGCAGCGTCCCCACCAGCTCATCCAGCGTTTCCTGTTTCCCTTCCTTAATATCGCGGACCACGCAGCTGCGGATGTGATTCTCCAGAAGGACTTTATTAAAGCTGTTCAGCGCCGCGTTCACCGCCGCCACCTGCACCAGGATATCCGTACAGTACGCGTCGTTCTCCACCATTCCCTTAATTCCCCGCACCTGTCCTTCGATGCGGTTTAGGCGATGGATCAGGTCCTTATATTCCTTCTCCGAACGCTCCTTTGTCTTATGACAGCAGCATTGATTCTCCTCCACCGGCCTGTCTCCTTTCCTGTCACGGCCGTCTCCCGGGCAGCCGCTCCATCCATACATTCTGCCACAGCAGAAATGGTCTTTCTTTATCCGAAACTTATTATATACCCCCATGGGGTATATTTCAAGCCCCTTTTTTATTTTTTTACCCTTAAATAGATTCCTGCCGCCGCTCGCCGCACCGTTCCCGCGGCCCAGTTTCCATAATAGTTCAGGCCCCCGAATACATCCGCATAAAATGGCATTAAAAACAGCCCGCCGAAGACGGGCCGAAATCATTCAGCAAACAGCCAAAGAACGCATCGCCGCTGCGGAAAAAACTCTGGCTGCGGATCACGCATCAGCCCGGTGCAGCGACCGTTCTGTGTCAAAGCCTTCCGGGTAGCGTTTCTTAAGCTTCTCAATATTCCGCGTCAGCACTTCCTCCAGCGTCACATCCAGCACCGTGGCCGTCTCCGCCAGATACCAGGCGATATCGCCTAATTCCTTGATCAGCTTCTCCCGGTCCAGCTCATGTCCCTGAGCCAGATGCTTCTTCACAATATCGATGGCCTCGCCGGACTCCCCGCACAGTCCCATGACGCCGTTGATCAGAACGTCCTTTTTATCCAGCTTCGGATTCAGCGTGGTCATCGCAAGCTTCTGATATTCATTGATCGTCATATGTATCTTCTCCTTCCTCCCTGTGTTACAGCACTTTCTCCAGCGCCGCCGCAAACTTCTCAAGGCCTTCCTTCTCCGCCGCCCCGAACCGCCCGTACAGCGGGCTGTCAATATCCAGAACGCCGTACAGCGCGCCGTCTCTGTGGATCGGAATCACGATCTCCGAATTGGAAGCGCCGTCGCAGGCGATATGTCCCGGAAACTGATGGACATTCTCCACTACCACCGTCTCATCCCGCTGCGCCGCCGTCCCGCAGACGCCTTTTCCAACCGCGATGCGCGTACAGGCCGTTTTCCCCTGAAATGGTCCCAGGCGCAGCTCGCCGCCCTGATACAGATAGAACCCGGCCCAGTTCAGATCCGAAAGCGTCTGGTACAGGAGCGCCGAGGCGTTAGCCAGATTGCTGATCTCACTTTCTACGCCCTCCGCCAGCGCCTGCATCTGCGCCGCCAGAAGGTCATAATCCACGGCGTCCGCCGCTAAAGCCGCACCGTCCGCATATTTTTCATGACCGGCCATAAGAAACCTCATCCCTTCATTGTAATGATACCGATATTATAACGCTGCTCTTTTGGTTTGTCACGCAAAAAGCGAAAGGCTTCGCCGCCAGACTTTTTCGCGTCAATACGAGGAGCGCGTCACTGGCACGTTTTTTGTATACTGATGTAACGCGATACGAGCAGGGCGTTACCGGCACTCTGCTCGTATTTTCCTGCATCTATAACGCGCTCCGCGCCTCATCATGCTCCGCATCCAACCCGTCCAGCGCTTCCCTCTGCATTTCCCGCTTGCGTTTCGTCATCAGGCCGCCGATCCGGCCGCTCTCCTTGGCCGTCAGACTGCGCCAGCCGTTTTTGATCACTTTATCGCTTAAACCCAGCTCTGTTGCGATTTCAAATTTCAGAAGCTCCTCCGGCTTTAGATTCTTCGGGTCAAACGGTTCGTCCTTTTTCTTTTTAGACATAATAACAGGCATACTCCTTTCTCAAATCTGCTTAGAGTATGCCCGTTTCAGAAAGGCCTATGCAGTTTTTCAGTCCATCCGGCATTTCTTCATCCAGATCTGTACGCTCGGGTATTCGCCGTGCAGGAACGGAAGCACATACCCGCCGTACATCAGGGCCGCGCCGGTAAAGCGCTGCTTCATCCGGGAAAGATACGGATCCATCGGAAATGGAGAGCCAAACACCTCCGCCCGTACCGTCTCGTATACCGCGTCAGGATCAAGCCCCTTAAACTTTATACACACCGGTCCCAGGTTCGGACGGGGCCGGACCATAACCGCGCTGACCAATGTCTCGCTCCGGTCAGGGGCCACCGTCTGCCAGGCGGTAAAGAAACCGTTATCCTGCCAGTGTCCCAGCCGGTAATAATCCCCGTTCTGGATCAGTTCATAATATTCGTCAAATCTTTGAATCTGCTCCCGAACCTGCGCCTTCTCGTTCTCCGAAAGCTTCCCCAGATCCAGCTCGTAGCCAAAGGTTCCCGCCATGGCCGTCACCGCCCTTGTACCAAGCGGCGTATTCCGGCCTGTCTGATGGTTCGGGCAGGCGGAGACATGCGCGCCTACCGCGGATATCGGATAGCCGAAAGAAGTGCCGTACTGGATCGTCAGCCGCTCGATGGCGTCGCTGTCGTCGCTGCACCATATCTGGGGACAATAGGCCAGCATGGCGGCGTCGAAGCGGCCTCCTCCTCCGGAACATCCCTCGATCAGCACATCCGGAAATTCCGAAGTCAGCCTTTCCAGCAGGTCATAAAGCCCCAGCACATAGCGGTGAAGCACCTCGCCCTGACGGTCCGGCGGCAGAAGGCGGCTGTAGGCGTCAGCCAGATTGCGGTTCATGTCCCACTTGATATATTCGATAGGATAGCTTCGCAGAAGGCCCGCCAGCGTCTCATAGAGCCATTCCACTACATCCTTGCGGGACAGATCCAGTACCAGCTGGTTCCGCGATACGGCCGGTTTCCGGCCGGGAACCGTCAGCACCCAGTCCGGATGAGCCCGGTAGAGATCGGAATCCTCATTCACCATCTCCGGCTCCACCCAGATCCCGAATTTCATGCCCATGTCGTTGATCGCGCCGATCAGCGGCGCCAGGCCGCCGGGGAGCTTGGACTCGTTCACGTACCAGTCCCCAAGGCCCGCGTTATCGTCATTTCGTTTTCCGAACCAGCCGTCGTCCAGCACCAGCATTTCCACGCCCAGTTCCCGGGCCTGACGGGCGATCGAGAGGATCTTTTCCGTATTGAAATGGAAATAGGTCGCCTCCCAGTTATTGATAAGGATCGGCCGGCGCATCGTGCCGAATTTGCTTCGGATCATATTCCCGCGAAGGAACCGGTGATATGTCTGGGACAGATGCGTAAGCCCCTCGTCTGTAAAGGTCAGGAGCACTTCCGGCGTATCGAAGCTCTCCCCCGGCTCCAGCTTCCAGGAAAACAGGTCGTCGTTAATACCCATGACGGCCCGGACCGAGCCCTGCTGGTCCACTTCCACATCCGTCCTGTGGCTACCGGAGTAAGCCAGCATCATGCCGTAGCAGCCGCCGAAATCCTCCGTGGCGCCGCTTTCACAGAGAATGACAAATGGATTCTGCTGGTGGCTGGAAGAGCCCCGCCGGGACAGGACGCTCTGAACGCCGGTTATGAGATGCGCCCGTTCCAGCTGGCGTTCCATCACATGCCGTCCGTGGAAATGGATCATGTCCCAGTTTCCCGAGGGCAGGTCCAGACACATGGACGCCGCTTTTTTCAGTTCCAAGGCGCCGGTTCCCCGGTTGATGAGTCGCACCGCGCGGGTGATCACATCCTGCCCGGCAAAGACCCCGTAGAGCAGCTCCGCCTCCAGGCCGCTGGCCGCGTCTGTCAGCGTGACCTTCAGCGTCTCGCACTCTCCGCCGCGGTCGAACGCCGACGGCATCCCCGTCACGGCGTATTTTCCGGGAAGGATTTCATGACCCGCATAGCGCAGCCCGACGCCCCGGACGCCGTTTTCGGCGGCCAGATCGACGGATGCGGTTCGGTAATCTCCAGTATTGGCGCCGCTGTATTCCTGAGGCGCCAGATCCAGGGAAATCGAACGGTTCAGGCGGGCTTCATAAGGGTTTGGCGAGAAGCCGCAGTCGTGTCCTACGAACAGATAGTCCATAGCGTCGCCCGTCCTTCGTCCGTAATACGTATGCAAAAGACAGTTAAGATCCGTTATGCGCATCTGATAAGCGGTATGGTCTGTCTCAAGCGTGATGATTTTCTGTTCCGAGTTATAATGAATGCTCATGAATTTCTGTCTCCTCCTGCAATAAAGTCGCGGCGGTCAGATACCTGACAGCTCCTTAGGACTAACCGTTTCATTACTCAAGATTTCACCAGACAATGGTAACCGCCGTCTGGCAGGCTGTTTCCGGAAGCGCCAGAGAGTAAAGCTGCCCGTCCGCCTCCACCATATCCGTTACGTCCGCCGCGGCGGCATACACCTTCCGGGGCGCTTTCTCCGCGGCCCATCCGATCCGCCCGGACGCCCGCAGGATCACCGTCTGAGCGATTCCGTTCTGCGCGTTTTGGTTCTGCATGTTTCCAGCCTGAGAGATTCCGGCCAGCGCATTTCCGCTCTCGCATATGCTCTCCACGGCCGCGAAACCCACGTATTTATCCAACAGCCCCAGACAGGCGGCCAGCCCCCGCCGCGGCAGAAACACATACCACCCGAACCCGTCCGGCTCCGCGGTCCCCGCAAGGACTTCCTCCCTGCCCAGGGGACATACTTTCCTGTTAAAATAGTCGTAAACCCAGTATTCCTCCGACGCCTCCAGCTCCGGAATATCCTTCGGAGCAATCTGAAACGCCTGCGGCCTGTCCGTCAGGTTAAACACCGCCACGCCGCCGGCCTTCACCCCGCCCCAGGACGCTGTGTTGGAAAGCTTCAGCACCCCTCCTTTACGCGGATCCGTGAACACGCAGTCTTCTGTGGGGCTCGCAGAGCGGTCCATCATAAAGATACGGCCATCCGGATCGGTCAGAGGCTTCAGCACCTCTGGATCCGTCTCGCCGGGCTTATCGCTTATATAGACCGGCCCGCCGCTGACGGCCCTTAAGAACGCATGCTTTGCTGCGTATCGGTGTTTCGTCCAGAACATATCCCAGTCGCAGACATACAGTTCGTCGTGATACAGGGAATTGTAAGCGTTCTGCAGCAGATGCTCGGCGAAGCTCTCTTCTCTTTCAGGCATAAAGTCGTCGCTGTTTCTGGAAACGGCCGTCGCCGGTCTCGCCAGGACATTCTCCATCGCCATACCCATACAGTTGATCACCGCACCGTCCAGACGGCTGGCCCCGTTTTCCAGCGCACTGTTCAGTCCCCGGGCCGCCTCGCAGACCGAGGCGCTGCCGCCAAAGAAAAACGGAAGCGAGCTCTGATCATCCACCTTCACAAAATCGATTCCCTGTCGTTTGAGTACGTCGTACCAATCGCCATAGAATCCTGCGCCGCTTACCGGATCTGGAACCAGCCGTCCGTTTACAGTCCTGCGCAGATGCGGCGCTTCGCTGACTGCCAGCGGCCCGTCTGGGTCCACGCCGCCCCAGTACCCGCCAAACGCGTGCCAGACGCCGACCCAGCGGATATCCGCCGTATCCCGCAGCTTACGCGTCACAGGGCCGAATCCGTCCGGGAATTTTCTGTCATCCGGATCAAAGCCGCGCAGCATGCTGTCCTTTACATTTAGCCAGCCATCGTCGATGAGCATCCACCGTACCGGAACCTTCTTCTCCTTCAGTTCCCGCGCCTTCTCGCAAAGCTTCTCCGCAGTCACGTCCGTATAATAAGCATTCCAACTGCACCAACCAGGATAGCGGAACATCTCCGGCAGACGCCTCTCACGCCGCAGGCAAATATTCTTCCTTGCGGCAATTTCAGTAAAAGCCGCATGTGCGGCTTCCGCCGCCGTCTCCGCCTCCGCCGCCACGTAGACTGATTCATTCACCTGGCTCTGTCCGCCCTGATACGCGGTCAGTTCCAGGCAGACGCCTTCCTCATAACCGCCGGTCATCACTGCTTTGAACCGGATCCCGGCCATAGGAACGAAACAGACGACGCTTCCGGCAAACTGAAAAAACGCGATCTGCGTGCGGTCCGGGATATCACGGAGACTGTCCGTGAAGGCCGGCCTGGTCCACCAGTTGTTGTACAGATACAGCGCGGTGATCTTCTCCGGGCGTTCCTCAAGCGGCAGAAAGAGACGCACCGGCCGGTCCGCAGCCAGATACCGGTCGCCTGTCCGCGGCTCCATCTCGATCGTAAGATTCAGCCGGCCGAGTACACAGCCATTTGAAATACTCTCCGAAACTTCGACACGGACTCCATCGTCATCGAAAATTTTTGCCGAAATTCCGCCTGACCACATCTCACCGGAATCCGCAGACATCGCAGGCATCGCGGTTTCCTTGCGGGCACTTAGCTCTGCGTCGATGCATTCTCCCCGCTGACAGCGGATCTGAAGCTTCGCCGCTTTCCACCTTGACGCGAACCCTTTTTCCAAAAGCTTCATACTTCTTCTCCTCCTACACTTTTCTCCCAGCGCCTTCTTCCCGGCGCTTTCCTTCCGCCGCCTTCTTCCCGGCATTCTCCTATTGCCGCTTACCTCCCGGAGTTCCCGGCATTTTTCCTCCGCAACTTATCCCCGGCGTTCTCTTCCCGCCGGATTCGAAAGCCAAGCCGCCGTTTGCGAAAAACAGCCGGCCGGCGCTCCCCTCCCGGGCACGCCTCCGGCCGACTGTTCATACAGATATCATCCCTTCACGCTGCCCAGCGTAAGTCCCTTCGTAAAGTACCTCTGCAGGAACGGATACACGCACATGATCGGCAGCGCGCCCAGGAACAGCTGCGCGGCGCGCCCGGTACGGGCGTTCATCTTGGAGAGGATCTCCATGATGTTGGCGGAGGAATCGGACTGCAGGAGCTGTTCGAAATCCACCAGCAGGGTCTGCAGGTATGTCTGCAGCGGGTAATTCAGCGGCTCGCTCATGTAGATCATACCGGCAAACCAGTCGTTCCAGTGACCGACGATGCTGAACAGGCCGACCGTAGCCAGGCTGGGGCCAAGAAGCGGCAGGATCACATGGATCAGGGTCTGGAACGGGCTTGCGCCGTCCACCCAGGCCGCCTCCTCCAGTTCATGAGGCAGACCGCGGATGAAGTTCATCAGAATAATCATGTTGTAGACCGGCAGCGCGCCCGGAAGGATCAGTGACCAGATCGTATCCTTAAGGCCCAGGCCGGAAACCAGCAGGTAGGTGGGGATCATGCCGCCGCTGATCAACATCGTTACGACAAAGAATCCGGACAGGAACCCGCGCCCCGGCAGATCCGCCTTCGCCAGCGGATACGCAGTCAGCACCATCAGCACAATGTTAAGGGAAGTACCCAGGATCACACGCTCAACAGAGATCGCCATGGCCCGCAGGAAACGGCCTCCGGAGATCACATACTCATAGGATGCGGCAGTAAACTCCACCGGAATAAATCCCACCTTCCCGGCCGCCACCGCGGAACTGCTGCTGAAGGAAACCGCCAGCAGATGAACGAACGGAAGCACGCAGGTAACGCAGAGGATTCCCAGTCCGATCGCCAGTATGATATCAAAAACAGAATATTTCTTCTTCTCCATCTCAGTTTCCTCCTTCTCTTACAGGATCCGGTAACCAGCCAGCTTATCGGCCAGCACGTAGGATGTAACAACCAGGATCGCGGATACCACCGACTTGAACAGACCAACCGCGGCGCCTACGGAATACTGCGCCTGCTGGATGCCCAGACGGTACACGTATGTATCGATCACATCGCCGGTCTCCCACACGGCGGGACTGTATAAGTTGTAGATCTGGTCAAAACCGGCGTTTAGGACATTGCCCAGAGACAGAACCGTCATCAGGATAATCGTCGGCATCAGAAGCGGGATCGTGATGCTTTTGATCTGCTGCCAGCGGGTCGCGCCGTCCAGTTTGGCCGATTCATAAAGGCTGACGTCGATCCCGGTCAGCGCAGCCAGATAGACGACCGTGCCGTAGCCGAAGCCCTTCCACACGTCGCTGAAGATCATCGTCCAGGGGAAGACCTTGGCGCTTCCCAGGAAATTGACGCTCTGAAGACCCAGGGCGTTTAAGATCCCGTTGATGGCTCCGTCGGAACCCAGGATATCCATCAGAACGCCGGCCATGATGACCCAGGACAGGAAATTGGGAATGTAGATCAGCGTCTGGTAGATCCGCTTCAGCCTGTCGGAGATCATTTCATTTAACAGAACCGCCACCGTCACCGGAACGATCACGCCCAGCGCCAGCTTCCAGACGGCGATGAACAGGGTGTTCCAGATAGTCCGGGTGAAGGTGGGCTGGCTGAACAGATAGCGGAAATTCTCCAGACCGGCCCATGGCGAGGAAAAGCCCATGCCTACGTTGTACTTCTCAAACGCGATGATGATGCCGTACAGAGGAATATAGCTGAAAATGAAGGTCAGAATGACGCCGGGAACCAGCATGGCGTAATACTGCCACAGGCTCGCCGCGCCCTGCTTTTTATTCTTTTTCATAATTTTCTCCTAACTCCGGGATAATCCCGGCTGTCTTAGCACTTTCAGGCGGCGGGCCGGATGTCCGCTTCATCGCGCTGCCATCCGGTCTCCGCTGCAACTGTTCCGGCAGCGATTACTTGCCGTAGGTCTCGTTGATCTCCTGGGTTGCTTTCTCGCCGCCGGCGGTGTACCACTGCTGCACCACCTCGTCGAAATAGTCGATGGGCTGCTCGCCGAGAATGATCTTGGTAAAGCCTTCCACGAGAATATCATTTAAGGTGCTGCCAGCCGCCTGCAGGGTGGCTGTATCCGGTCCCCACTTGGCGTCCTTCACATACTGCTCCTCATCCACGTACTTCTTCGCGATCCCGTAGGCGGAGGGGTCGTTGCCCTGCTGCAGCCAGTCGCCGACGCCGTTGGGATCCTGGGATGTGTTCCAGTTGACGCAGCTCTCAAATTTGGATACGTTGGTGCCCAGGTCAGAGGTATCCACATCCTCGCCGGCCGCCCAGCGGTCATAGGCGTCCTTCACCTGAATGTACTGGTTATAGTCGTTCATCGGGTTGATGATGCGGGTACCGCGGACTACGTTCGGATAGTTGAAGCTGTGCAGCTCGGACAGATACTCGTTGGACTCCTTGCCCACGGCGTCGTTGACCGTGTAGACGTAGAAGTTGACGATCTTCATGACCGCTTCCGGATTCTGGCAGTCCTTGCTGATAACCACATAGCCGTTGTTGTTGAAGGTGACGCTTCCCATGATCGGCGAACCGTCCTGGGTCGGGATCTCATACGGATAGAAAATGGCTTCCGGCCCCTGGTTCTTGATCAGGTCGGGCAGCGGATTGTAGCCGAACCACTGGGCGAAGGGGATCACGCCGCATTCGCCGTTGATCATGCCCTGCGCCATCTTGTCCCAGTCAAGCGTGGCGAAATTGGGATTGATGATGCCCTCCTTATACCACTCTGCATACTGGGCCAGCGCCTCCTTCATCTCCGGCTGCACCGTGCCATAGCCTAACGTGCCATCGTCCTGCTCCACCCAGATGCCCGGATGAGCGCCCCAACTCAGCGCCAGCCGGTAGAAATTCTCCAGCGTCTGGCACTCCGCCAGTCCGTACCCGCCGTATTTCTTGGCAAATGTGGTAGCGATCTCGATTACGTCGTCCATCGTCTTGGGCGCGTCGAATCCGCACTCCTTCATCCAGTCCTGGCGGATCCAGATATACTGGAACTGGTCGATGATGCCGTAGCTCATCTGGGCCATGCCGTAAAGGGAACCGTCGAAGCATCCCGTATCCCAGGTATCCTTGTTCTCCTCACGGTATTTCTTGAGGACATCCGAGGCGTATTTGTCAAATACCTCATCCAGATTCATGATCATGCCGGCCTCATACAGAGTGGTCAGACGGGCGGAATCCACATAGAACACATCCGCGATATCCTTGTCGGCGATAGCCAGGTTTAACTTGGTGCTGTAATCGTTGCTGATCCATTTGTTCTGCAGATTAATATTGAAACGCTCTTTATAGGCACGGTACCACGGATTGTTCTGGTAATCGTCGCCGTTCTGGAACTCGGTACCGCTGTTCTCCTCACCCATGGTTGTGATCGTGACTTTCTCCGGATACGGCGCCCAGATATCCTCCGGCGCTTCCACATGGCCGGATACCTGGGAAGACGAGCCGCTGGGCTTTGTCATACATCCTGTCAAATTGAGCATCATCGCGCCGGCCATAACCACCGCGGCTGTTTTTATGTAACTCCTTCTCATAACATATCCTCCTTCTCTCGGATCGAAGATCCTGCGGTTTGTCAGGCCGGATTCTGTTTGTGCATTGTGCACCATGCGCAAGCGTTTTCCATTTTGTCCTGACAAGCCTTACTGCTCTGTTTCGACGGCCGATTTTTCGTTTCACGGTCATCTTGTATAATAATCATATATGAACCTGTTGTTTTTTTGTATGGTAAGAACATATTTCTGATGGTAAATTATTGCTTTTTCCGTCTGCGGTATGGTAAAATATCAAAGAAAATGCTGATGACCAAAGCCATCATCGGAAAGGAGGCGCCATGATCGAACATCTCCCGCACCGCGCTATTGGCTACCAGTACAGCACAGACTTACCATTTCTGACATTAAAAGGCTGCGGACTTCACTATATCGATTCGCACACGTATTCCTGGGACAACCGGCAGCGGCCGGATCAGCACTGCCTGATCCAGTACTGTGTCGACGGGGAGGGCGCACTGGAATTTGACCGGATCAACTATCCCATTCGTTCCGGTGACGCTTTTATTGTGGACATTCCCGGGGAGAACCGCTACTGGCTTCCAAAACATTCTTCTCACTGGGAAGTATTGTATCTGGAATTTTCCAAAGAATGCCTTTCGCTTATCTGGAAGATCCATCAGAAAGCAGGCCCGGTCATCCATCTGACCGAAGAATCCGGGCTGCCTAAGCAGATGTTTGCCATATACGAACAAGCTCTTAATAACAAACTGGATACGATTTTTGCCAACAGCAAAGCCACCTACAGCCTTTGGATGGATCTCACCGCCTACGTTCTCACCAGTCTTAACAGCGAGCCTTCCAAGATTGACAACGCCAAGCTTTACATCGACCAGAATTATCCAAAAGAAGATCTGAGCCTGGATCTGCTGGCTGAATCCGTCGGACTGTCCAAATCCAACCTGTGCAGGGAATTCCGCCGAAAATTCGGCCTCCCGCCGGGACAATACCTAAAGAACCTGCGTATTTCACAGGCCTGCCGGCTTCTGACCCTGGACGCGGACTACACGGTTCAGGATGTCGCCCGCATGGTCGGCTACCCCGATAACAATTATTTCGGGAAAGTATTTCGGGCCGCTAAAGGCATCAGCCCCGACCGTTACCGGAAGCAGTCCGTCCAGTACGATATCGTACGCACAATCTTCGAGACGCCGCAGGATATTTATACGCCTGGGCAGATAGAATGACCGCGTCGTCAGCTCAGGCAGTTTTTACCCGGCAATTTTTCGGCATACAGGGCAAACAAAAAGGCTGCTGCGGAAGTAATTCTCCACATTTCATTATGCGTGAAGAATCTGCTTCCTGCAGCAGCCCTTTACAGGTAATCTTTCACAGGTACGGCCTCTGCGGAATAATGATCGCCGCTACGACATACGCGATTATACCGGGCGCGATTCCGAACAGCGTTACCAGCGCCCATACCAGGCGCACAAGGGTCGGATCCACCGCGAAATATTCTGCCAGTCCTCCGCACACGCCGCAGATTATCTTGTTCTGGTTCGAGCGGTATAAACGTTTTTCATTCTCCATCGTTCTCCTCCTTGCCTCATCAGGCTATTCCGGATATTCCGGCTTACAATTCAGCTTGTTCTGTATGCCTTTATTTTAACGCGCATAAGAGGAAATTGCAAGGGTAATACCACCTGACTTCTTCAGGCTTCTTCTGCCTGGCTTCTTCAGGCTTCTTCGGGCGGATGCAGCAGATAAGCGTAATTTTCAGCCCAGATCCACCCGCTCATAGATCGCCGCAGACGCCCAGACCGACACGGCAAGAGCCGCAATTCCCGCCGCCAGAAGCCCGACTGCAAGCGCCGCCGGCGCCGTTCCATGAAGCACCGCGGCCGCGCCGTTAAATAGTCCGGAAAATGCCTGAAGCGCGCCTGCCCTCACCGATTCCGCCACAACGGCGCGCACAACGCTTAATAACATCGGCGCCCCGCAGACAAGCACCAGATAAGCGGCCATGATCAGATATCTGGCCTTTTCATAGCCGAACCGGAACTGGAGCGGCATGTAAATGCCGACAGCCACCGCCAGGATCAAAAATCCCATGATTGCCATTCCCGGCGTCATCCCGCCGATCTGCGGTTTCAGGAGACTCATGCCCCAGAACGCGGCGCAGCTGAAACCGTACGGCAGGAAAATAACCACGTATTTGGACAGCACCATCATCCTGCGGGAATACGGCGCAGCGCACAGAAGAGACGCCGCCCTCGGATACTGCATTTCCTTCGCCCCCGTCGCGATCAGGACGAGATAGGCCGTCGCCGAAACGGTGATGAAAAAACCCATCGGC
>CANPYE010000035.1 GCA_947588005.1 uncultured Lachnospiraceae bacterium
GTGGGTATTTTGATTCCAAAATCGCCTCAATCATTTTTTCGCGGCCATCCCACCATGCCCTGCTCTGCAAATTAGCGTCCGACGTGGTCCGCTCCAGGAGATCTGCAAACTCTGGATCCGTCCTGGGCCAATCAACGAGGATACGTTTTGCTGCCATTTTCTCGATTTGCTGACGGTACGCCTGTGTAGAACCTATAGGAGACAAATGCCCTACCACCAGCACCAGTGGGATCTTAATATGCAGCGGGCAGACACTGACGTAATACCAGCGGCCGTCCGTATCATAAAAATACGCTGCATCGGCAAGAGGCACCCGCGAAAAGATCTCGCGTTCCGAATCTGACGTCCAGTACGGATTGCCGGTTGGACAGGTACGGTATCCTGGGCCTCGCTCATTACACGTCTCTGACAACGGGGCACTGAGGTTCGCGACTTGACCAAGTCCGAACAAATAATCAACCATTGCATCATTGCTGTACCATTCATCGAGAACTTGTCCTACATTCTTGGGGTGCCAACTGCCACACCACCCATACTCCACGACATTGTCTTTACGTCTCCGCGCAAGTATATTGATCGTTCCCATAGCACATCCCCCTTTCAGTTGCCGCCTTCTTGGGCAGATTGCATTGTTTTAATTTGTTCAATTACGCGCTTGGCAGCGGATTTTCCGTTTGACGTGAGTGTCCTTTGCCAGGCGTTCAGCGACGGCGCCCAGTGGAACCCGTTCGCTTTCAAAATATCTCTTACCTCCATATCCGGTTTCCCGTCGAAAACCAACTGGATCCGCATTAAGTCAGTATTCTCGATGATCCGGCAGAACTCACATTCCGTTTCCGTAGTCCCGGCCGCCTTGGTTTTCTTCAGTTCTTCAAGACGGGCCTCAAGGCGGTGGATATTGGCATTATTGTTAGACAATTCATAATCGGGAAATCCAACTCTGCCAATGGAATCTGGTTTCCGCAGCTTCTTGATCTGGTCTGATGAAAATCCAAGGTCTCCGAGGGCTTCGTCACCGGCCGACGTGTCCTTCATCCGGATTGCCCGGTTTGTCGCTTTCATTTTCTCCTGCATTTCTTTCAGATCTGCCAGCTTCTCCTCCAGCATTTCGATCGCGTTATCGTCCCCTGATAGAATGTGCAGTGGCATGGTCAACAGGTGTTTGATCTGTCCGGCATAAGCTTCAAGTTCCTGCCACCGTTCCATCAGCGTATCGCGCCGGCTGTTCTGCCGTTTCTTCTTCCGGACAGGGAAATTCGCCCCTCCTGAAATGAGATACGACGGGCAGGACGCCTCGTTGCGGTAATGGGCATTGTAATACTCCGCCAGCTTCCTGCTATATCGGTCAGCCATGTCCTCTGCCCTTTCCAACAGGCGAGGGCGCTCCTTCGCAATCTGCTCCACAATTTCATAAACTTTATCGACGCGCGCCCGATACTCCGCAGTTGCGCTCCCTTCCCGGTAGTCGCTCATTGAGTTGGCGTCATTCGCCGCTTTTGCCATTGCTTCGTTAATCTGATAATATTTCGCCATTTAACGCTCTCTCCTTGTTTATTTGCTTTTCAACATATGCCTGATAAAACTCCCGCCCGCGATTTAACCCTTCGGCCATGAATAAATCAAAGTACTGGCTGACACCATGCAGGTCTGTGAAATTCTCCCTTAACAGCTCAATAGCCGCTGTGTCGTCCCCATCCCCGATTACAGTGCGAAACTTTGCAAGAATCCCATCAGGGAGATCGAAACCCGGCATTTCGCCTGCAGGGTCATTTATGGTCTTCAGTAAGCCTTTCAGCACACCCACAACATACGAAAAAGCATGGTTTATGATTACGGGATTAACGTATGCCTCCTTTTTATGAGTGGGGTGGCCGGGCCAGTCTATAGTTTCCGCCCTTGCTTCCTCGCGCTTCCGCATCAGGATACCTGCAATCTCTTTTTCCTCTGCGTCCGGGATGATCACGACCCAATGATCCATATAATCGTATATATCCCGATACTGCCGGCAAAGCACGTAGAACGGGTATTCCGTGCCCAGCTCTTCCCGCAGCTCATCCACGTCGTACCCGCCCAGGACCGACGCGAACTCCGGATCTGTCTTGGGATATTCGGTCAACAGATAATCCAAAGCCTTTTGTTTGACCTTGTCCAGGAATTTATATTTGCTTCCTTGCTCGTCCACGTTATTACCGTCAAGGCCCAGCGGCATCTTAATACAGAATTGTCCGGGAGCAATGTAATACCATCCCTCATCGGACTCTTCGTAGAAGTATATGTAATCCATGAACGCGATCTTAGTGACAATATCCCTCTCCGTATCCGACACCCAGTGGGGCGTGCCCGTTGGACGGGTCTTATAATACTCTGATTTCCTGTCATCCGTTTCAGAAAACGGAGCATCGAGATTCGATAACTGGCCGAGACTGAACAGGCGGTCGACCAAATAGTTATTATCGTCGTACCAATCATTCAACGTCTCACCGACGCTGCTGTAACTGCCTCAGTTTCCGAACCAGCCGCACTCTACTGTTCCATCTTTTTTTCGTCGAGCGATCATGCTCACGTCACCCATATCTCTTGTCTCCCTTCTATATAATATGTATCCCCTCGACGAGGGGGGAGGATGTCACGATTGACGCCCCTCGTCCTCCTCGTTTTTGACCTCAAACAACGCTGCCTCTTCGGCCGTCAGGGGCCGGCCAAGCTGACGGTAAAGCTTAAACATCTCCCTCCAGCGGTATTTTTTCCTGGGTTCTCCTTCCCTCCTTCCGTCGTCATACCATGGCGGTTCCCCGGAAACTCCAGGTCTTTTCTGGAATCCATGGTCTGTCATCTCAAAGCCGTCCATTTCCATCTCCTCGATCGTTCGTATCGCTATTTTTCGGGCCTCCTCCTCTGAGCACCCGCCGTCAACACACACCCACATATGTAAGTCCGGAAACTGATACAGCTCGCTGTCATCATGGTCCATTTCCGGATCGGCGGTGTTGATCTTGTCAGGTACATGAATCTCATCTGCACTTTTCATGGCAATTCCTCCTATTAATTTTATATGGTAATAATGAAAAAACGTTGTAGTCAAAATACCGTCGCTCTAAGGTGTCTCGGCCGGGTTCCTTAATTGACCGGAACCTTGTCTCCTGCAGGAGCAGTGTTCACTCCGCATGGAATTCAGATGTCAATGTTCGTATGGGAGCCTAGCCTTCTGATCTCCCTTGCCAGCCATATCCCATCCTTCAAGCCTCCAATGTAAGCATTCCGCTCATTTTGAGCCATGTTCTCTGTCATTAGGTCCATATAAGCCTCCAGCTTATCTTTCTTTCCTTCATCCAGCTCCATAATGACCTTCTCACCCGCTTCTTCAATTTTCAAGCCATCTTCAGACGGTTTCCTGAAAAGAAGCAATTTAATGCGCTCATCAAGCATCATTTCAAGGAACTCTTTTGTTGTCATACTCTCCTCCTTTCCGGCCAGGACTCCCACAGGATCGGTATTTTAAGTTAATTGCAGGATCCCGTGATATAAAAACGATATCCGGTCTATATCCTTGTTGATGTGGAAATGCCCGCAGTACCAGTGTCCGTAATCCAGACGATCCTCGATCGTATCCAGCCACTCCTCTGTGCTTTGGTCAACGCCCTGTCTCTCCCAAAATGGCACGAGCGCTTCCTTTGGCACATATTTCATAGGGCATGTATGACTAAGGACCACATCCACTTTCCAGCCGGTATCATCCAGTTTTGTTTCCACGCGCTTCTTGATCGTCTCATCCGGTTGCTCACTTGCAAACCACGGATGGCCGTTTCTCAGCCTCCATGCCTTATCGACAGAATAAGCGCCACCGATGACCATGTAATTCACTCCATTGATGTTGTATATCTCGCCATCCCGGGCAAATAATAGCTGCGGGAATTCTTTCTGACGGTACACCTGTCCACCATGCCATTCCATCAACTCATAACCCACCGCCTCGCTCGGGCGCATCTCATGATTACCGTGGACACACAAGAACGTCATCGGGATCCGCGACGCCCTCTTTTTGCGGACAACGTCCCATTCATCTCCGTAATAATTCAGACTGGCGTCACCCAGAACAATGCACAGTACCGGCGGCTGCTCGGGTCCTCTTGATATTTTCTTCCTTTTGGCGTACTTTTGAATATGCAGGAAGTCGCCGTGCGTATCGCCTGTGATATATACCGTTGCGTACATTCCTGGTCCTCCTCTCCTATCGTATTATGTGTAACATATCCCCAGCCGGCCGTCCTTACGGATCGTTTGGACCCACGTCCGAAGACCGTCGCCACTGAGACGTATCGGCCGGGTTTCACTTGATATCAAATCGTCCCGGGGCCTTGCCTTCAATTCTCTGATGAGAAATCCTATTCTCCGCCTCTGTTTCCAAAAAATATGCATGGCCATTTTCGATATCATCCCACATGACGTCTACGTATCGCACCTCACCGTTTTCCATGGTAACCGTATTGATCGTGTGCATGGTGCCGTAATTACTCCAATATTCCAAAGAGCCAACGTCCAAACCGACGTACCGTCCGAGGATCAAGAACATCGTCATGTACGCGGAGCACACGCCTGTTCCGGTTGCTTCCATCCAGATAGCACCGTGTTCATTCCGGTCTTTTTCCGGACCCGGCGTGTACCGTGCGACCATATAGTCGTGGACGGTCCTTGCCTTGCCTGTGACGTCCATGCCTGCGGTCTGCGCCCTCAGAGTCTCTGCGGCTTGATAGATTGATTTCAGACCCGTGTAATTCTGCTCTTTGATCCCGTTCGAATTCAATGGAATTATGTCCTTTGAGCAGTAGTAATGCTTGCCGTTTCCAAGATCATAGTATATTACCATGCCGTACATAACAGCAAACTCGCTAAGCAGCAGGTTCGTCTCGTCAGTGTCAATTACGCAAATCAAATCTTTTTCTGCCCAGCTATAGTTCCAGTCGTTATAATAATGCTTGCCGAAGACTCCGGCCATCATGACGTTATAGCAGCATTCCCGCTCCTTCTCATCCTTGAAGTTTGCAGTCAGCGCAGATGCCATCTCTGAAACTTCCTTATAATAAGCATTGTTGCCTGCGTTGACGGTATCCGCGTGCGCGGTGGAGTGCGGCAGTGTCATAATGGTCAGGACCAAAAACAATAGGAAGCGGCCCATTTTGTTCTTCTTACTCATCATACGTATCCTCCTTGATAATAGTAGTGCTTTCCCTTTCATGGCGGCAGTATAGGACAAGCTCGCGGATATCCCACACAGCTTTTCAATTTTCGTCATTTTGCACAAAAAAACTGATCAACCCAGAAGCCATTGCATAATACTACCCTAATATCATGCTCGCTTCTGAACTGATCAGTTTAGCAGCCGTATAAAATTAATTTCGTCATTGTCCGACGACCAGCTTATCATATCATAGGCCGACAAGAATGTCAACACATTTTTTGAAAATTTATTATTTTCCTTTCTTCCGTCTCAAAACGTTTTTGCGGATAAGGAAAATTGCAATTTTTAAATATTGATATGCCTTGCTGCCGCAAAACGCTTTTGCGGATAGCTAAATTTGCAGTTTTCCTTTAATTTTTAGCCAAATTTTCAGCGGATAAGATTTTTCCCCTTGCTATTTGGCTGTTCCTACCTAATATTATATATAAATACTCTATCATACAACCTATCTCCACAAATTCTTCTAAAAAACGAGAAACCGAAAAATTTCACGCATGATACATACTTTAGACGTAACAAGTCCGCCTCCCAAAGATATGGGCGGTACGAGGGGAACCTGAAGAATTATTATTAATCCAGGGTAACCCTGATTGGTTTATCGGTAAGAAAGGTATTAACGAGACGGAGTTCTGTGAGTACTTCCTAAAAAAGAACCCCATGAAGTATATCCGTAACCGACTGATCACCGTCGATGGTATAGTGGAGGACGAGAAGCAGATTAGTCATCATATCCTGCAGGAGATTAGCGGCTATGTGAGCACCAGACTCGACAAGCAGGTGTCTAGTCTTCTCTCAGCCATCAAGCTTATGGCCTACACTCCGTCGCTTCCCATCGAAACAGATCGTATCCATGTTGCCAATGGGACTTACTACTTGGACAAGAAGCGGTTCTCTCCGGAGAAGTACTTCTGCAACAACCGGCTGCCTGTCCCCTACTGTCCCAATGCACCCGAGCCCAAGCAGTGGCTTCATTTCCTGCAGGGCCTGCTTTACCCGGAGGACATCCTCACCTTACAGGAATATCTGGGCTACTGCCTACTTCCTACCACCAGAGCCCAGAAGATGCTAATGTTGATAGGCAAAGGCGGCGAGGGAAAGAGTCTGATCGGGTTGGTACTGCGCTTCCTCTTTGGAGACAATATGAATACTACCAGCATCCGGAAGGTGGAGACTAATCGATTTAGCCGTGCCGACTTAGAAAACAAGCTTTTGATGGTGGACA
Source organism: uncultured Lachnospiraceae bacterium (assembly GCA_947588005.1). Classification (GTDB taxonomy): domain Bacteria; phylum Bacillota; class Clostridia; order Lachnospirales; family Lachnospiraceae; genus UBA3402. The sequence goes on from CANPYE010000035.1 coordinate 6,459, forward strand.
ATGATATGGATATGAACGCCCTGCCAAAGACCAACTATATCAAATCCATTGTGACAGCGGCCGACAAAATGGACCTGGAGCACAAAAACTTACAGAGCTACCAAGCTCGGCTCTATGTGCGGTTCATCTGTTTTGGCAACGGATCCCTGACGGCCCTCCGTGACCAGTCTGATGGTTTCTTCCGCCGCCAGCTCATCCTGATCACAAAGGATAAACCGGTAGGGAGGACTGATGACCCGTATCTGTCAGACAAGCTGATAGCGGAACGGGAAGGCATCTTCCTCTGGTGCCTAGAAGGACTTCACCGCCTGCTGGCAAATAACTATCAATTTACCATCAGTGACCACGCTCAGGCGAATATTGCCGCCGCGATAAGTAATGCCAATAATACCGTGGACTTTTTGAAGTCAACTGGCTATATTCAGTTTAAGGTGGACAGCGAGGCAGCTACTTGCGACTTCTACACCGCATATAAAGTCTGTGTGAAGACAATGCGGAGAACCCGCTTCCTAAAAGGAGCTTTGCGAACTATCTAGCCCAGTATGCTGCCAGTTACGGGTTGCGGCCTTCGAACAACATTTACATCGGCCTTGGCAAGAGGTGCCGCGGATATGAAGGTATTAAAGTTCTGACTGGAACGACGTGATTTTGTTGCAGGTCGACTACCTCATCCAGTAAAGACAGGTCAAGGCCACGCTTTTTCATCAGCTTATAGCTTTTCTTGTAAGTCGTGGTGAATTTGACTTGATACATCATCAATCATCAAGCGCCGCCTTTAATTCTTCCATATTGTTGTATCCCTTAACGTCAGGGTCGCGGGATATTCTTTTGGCCTCTTTCATCGCACTGAGCGTTTTTTCACTGAATTGCGGAACTTCCACAGCGAACGGTAATCCGCCGCGAAGAACGCACTGGTGCAGAAACATATTAACAGCGCTCGACATGTCCAATCCGAGACTGGAAAAGAGTGCTGTTGCTTCACGTTTAATATCCGCGTCGATGCGGACCTGGGTAGGAGTCGTTGCCATGTGATCACCTCCTTTCAACTATGCTCTTATTATGCGCGTTTTGCTTTACAATGTCAAGCGTTCTTGCAAGTTTTCTGATAATAGTTTTTCACATTATGGTGTAGGATGCAACACCTGTAAGAGTTTTGTGATTTTGGGATTAAGTGAACTTGTCCTATTGAACGCTCCTGTCGGCGCCCCCTCTGTTGTACTCTTTCCATTACCGTTCCATCAGATCTTCCATTTTGCAGCACAGCGTCCTGCTCAGGCTCAGAAGCGTTTCCGCAGCCGTCTTATTGATGTCACGCTGCCGCTGCTCGAAGAGCTGGATCTGACGCAGCGGGACCCCGGAATCCGCAGCCAGTTCCGATTGGGAGAGACCGCAGATCTCCCTCCGCAGGCGCAGCCTCGTTCTGGGATACGCCTCCTTCATTTTCCTCTGGATCCTATCCGCGAACTGCAGGATATCCATCTCATGGCAGGCAGGATACATGGCGATGATCTCCTCCATGGACACAACGTTTCCTATTTCCATAAATGAATACCCGCTGTACCACTGGTAGAACGCCAACGCCCACCCGGCCCAGTATTCCGGCCCTTTATCGATGTACATGGCATCTTCCGCATCCGCAAACGGCGTATTTGTTTCCGTCAGTACCTTCCGCGCCAGTTCACAGCCGTTGATTCCCGCGACATAACGAGGATTACCATCGCCGAACTGTCTGGCGGTATCTGACACAGCAAAAGCCCTGCCGAAAGCATCCGGCTCCACCCCGAGGGTCATGACAGCAAAATCCACAGCGTCTCCAAGAATGCGCTGCGCACCGGCGAGGTATTCTTCATCGTAGGCGCGGATCGTCATTTTCAATGCCCTCCCTCATAATGTCGATCCTATATAGTTCATTGATCCCGTCGGAAGACTGCCGGCTCCCATTGTCTTTCCGAACCGCGTTGTACAGCGACCTCTTTTATTCCGGATATTTGCTGACAACAATATCCCACTGCTTTTTCGTGAAAATTCCTTCCGTATAATACAGTTTGCATAGATTGTCGATCGTTTTTGCCCAATTCATATATGAGCCAAGTTCCCCTTCTTCTGCGTATGCTTTTTCCGCGTCTTCGATTGCATACTGCAATGTTTTTGGTATGGCGAAATCAATCTTTATGTTTTGATCAATCATGCGTTTTCTCCCTCGTATCGCAACTATAGTGATTACAAGTATACTACAGGGATGCTTAAAACTCAACAAATTCTTATGTGAACTGCTCGTCTATTGAATCGCCGGGCCGTTCATCGCATTCCGGGAGAATTCTCTCAGCCACACAAAGAGCAAGGTAGTCGTCCACGGCGTTATGGAAATCCTCGACCAGTTCCTTTATATTGTTTCCATCGTACAGAATCAGGTTTTGAATGCCCAGTACTTTTCCGAAGAACATCCCGTCCGCTCTGGAATACGAACTGCTCCCCTTAAACGACCGCCTGAATCTTAATACTGAACAGGGCGGATGTCGACCTGACGCTCCCTGGCAAAAAACAGCTCATAAAACACATTCGGGGAACGCCATGATCGCGGCGTTCCCCGAATGCAGTCTTGATTTCTACTTTCTCCGGGCCTGTTTTATGCGCCAGGCCGGCTGTCACTTACTTATTTTCGTCCTTCTTGCGGAAGCCCAGGATTCCAAACACGCCCATCATACACAGTGCCAGCAGTCCGAGAAGCACTGCCACGCCTACCGGCCTGTTGTCGCCGGTCATGGGAGTCATAAACGTCCTCGGATTGTCATCATCCGTAATGGCAACCATCTCAAGCGCCTTCACTTCCGGTACCAATGGTGCCGGGGTATCCGAATGCTCTGGCTGCGAAGCCGGATTATTCGGACGACTGGTCGACGGGTAGGATGGAGACGATCCGCCGGACGGTGCAGCCGTACTGGGCGTCGATACAGGCAGCTGCGGATCTTCCGTTGGGTTATCCGGTTTCTGCTCCGGCTGCTGCGGATCGTCCTGCGGGTCATCGTCCGGATTCTTTTCTGGCGGCTTCGGTTTCGGCTTATCAAGCATTACAACCACTCCTGCTCCTGCTTCTGTAACTGCCTCACCGTTCTCAACGGTGAAAATAACATCCTCCGCGAGTTCATAGCCCTCTGGAGCCGTCTCCTCATGCAGCCTGTACTTGCCGTCCTCCAGCGTCCTTTTGAGGGGCTTATCCTCTGTCGTCCATCTTATAACCAATTCTCCGTCTTTGTACAGACTCAGCACCGCACCGGACAGCTCCTTACCAGTCGACGCATCCAGCTTCAACAACGGCGTCACGGAGGTATTGGTCACCTGATAATTGCAATTGTCGTCAGGCCCCGTAATTTCGCTCTCAAACAATGATTTAGGAGCATCGGACCAGATAAACTCGCTTCCCGCCCCGTACATGACATCCATCACGCCGCGCACAACACGCATAACGTCTTCATGGGTTTTCCCGTTGTCACTCCAGACACGATCGCCGTTATCATAGACGGCTTCTTCCAGAACCATATAGTCATACTGATCGCTCAAGTCATCAAAGTCGACCTTATCCCGCCACGCCGACGTTGTGTTGGACTCAAATGTTCCGTAAAGCTGATTATAGGCCACGTAGACCACTTTGCTGGGGTCTTTCTTATCCATACCCAGGAGCCAGATGTTGAGCTGTTTCAGGTTGGTGGGACAGCCGTTGGTCCACTCCTTGGTGACACTGAACGTCTCCGGCGGTGTGTATTCTCCGCCGATGATCACCGTGCCGTTGCTGCCTATGCCTCCACCGCGGGAGTCGGAAGTATTGCCGGTGATGTGCACATTTGTCACAGATGTATTACCGGGTTTGACGTCCATATAAAGATATAAGCAAGGGATGGCAGCACATCCCAAACTCCCGCCACCTACTGAGAAACGAAATTACCGGATTTGGAACAGACAATTTGCGTCCGAACCTGATTTAAGATTACGATTGACTCTTTATATTCGAAAAGTATTCCGGGAAAACCGGCAGAAATAGCTGCTGCGGCTATAGGGCCCAAAGGAACCGGCATTTAAACGGGCATTCACGGCGGTGGCTAAAATAACTTTGCTTAAAAAAATGCGGCAGTCTACAGGTCAATTTCCCAGAATACCGTGGCAGAGACCGCCCCCATCATCAGGCCTGCAAGTATCAGGGGGATCATTCCGTCTATATAACCGATTGTTTTATCAAGGTTATAATATAGGACATAGGCCGCCAAACTGACCAGCGCAAACAGTACAGTCACGGCAAAAAAGCTGCACGCCGTCCCAGAGGATAATACCCCTGTCCCATAGAGCATATTGACTTCCGACAGTGTCAAGGCTGCCCAGGCTACAATGAGGACAAGTTCCGTAGTCACCGGCCTGTCCATGAACCGCCCTGTGACGACCGCCAGAAACACATACACTGCTGTAGAAAGCGGAAGGATCCACCCGGCCGGAATGATGGTCTGCTGCAAACTGGCAGTCCGGATACTTTGGACGATCAATATTACCGCTGCCACGCCAAAAATCAGTGCCGGCAGCAGCAGCCAGCCGGACCGCATTCCTGTCACCGGCCTGACCGGCTTAAATGCCAGTATCCACCACAATAAGTAAAAAGCACTGCAGATGATCAGGGATATGTTTCCTGCCAATACCTGTCTGATAACCTTATCCATCTTTCCTGCACTCCCCTATCTTATTTTCTTTGCCGATCCATTCCGTCCGCTCCGGAACCGCCTGATCTCATCATTGATCGTATTGTAATCCCTCTGGAACAGCTCCTCACAGGCCTGCTGCCAAAGGATCGTTTCCGGGACCTTCTCTAACAGCTTCCTCTGCACGAACTCTTTGCTTTTCTCCCTGTAGCGCGGGAGACGGTTCATTTCCAGAATCCGGGCCAGTTCCGGCCGCCACAGGATGCTCAGTTTCCTTCTCGCATCCACTTTCGGATTGGCTTTCTCCCATAAATGGCATCCGGCGTGACCATCACCGCATCCGCCCTGGCCCTGCCCGTCCGCTTTTCCTCCAAAATTCGGATTTTTCCATAGGTCGCCTCCAGAAAGTCAAACAGAGGCTCCCGTATTGCGCTGTCATGCGCAGTTATCGGTTCTATCATTTCACATCCATTCACAAAGATGTTCTTGTACGGATACGGCATCATATTGCAGCTCCCCTCGTCTGCCTGCCAATATGGTACAAGTGACGAAGGATTTCCATAGGGCAGGAAACCTTCTACCAAAACCGCGCCAAAAATTCTGCCGGCGTATAGGCGGCAACCCGGCTCTTTTTGAAATCGCGAACATTTCTTGTGATAATGCGATCGGCATGCACCCGCTCCGCTGTGGCCGCCTGCAGGGCATCCTCAAAATCGTCCCATCTCATTCCAGCCGCATTTATCATATCCGCTATGCTTAATTCTGTAAACCGGAAAATAAGGACGAGCTTTTTCAGAACATCCTCAATCAATTCCGGGGAAAGCTCCTTACGCATGACATACACAAGATTCGCAAATGTCAGTGCTGAAACAACCCCCTCCACCTGGTCCGTTTCGCACAATTTCCATATCCTGGACGAATCTTCAAAATGCGGTTCCCGCTTCTGCAGAACGTCCAGAAGGACATTCCCATCAATCAGCAGTCTCATATTTCTCTCTCAGTCTTTCTTCCTTCGCCTGTTTCAGATCAGCATCCCCTCTCAGAATACCGGCAAGAGAGTCTGTCAAATAGGAGACCGCCGCATCCCTTGGGATTAGGCGGGCCACCTCTTTTCCATTTTTGGTCACGATGACCTCTTTGCCCGCCGCGACAATGCTGAGGTACCTTCCGAAATTGTTCTGCATTTCAGTTGCAGTCGCTGTTTCTCCAACCATCATTAACACCCTTTCTATATTAGCTATAATCATTATACACTTCTTTGGCTAATTTGCAAAGGGCTAACGGAACAAATCCAGTAAATTTCCAGTAAAATTTTTTTGCAGGATAATGCTTTCTGCCCAAAAGGCTGCTGCTCATTGCCATGCAAACCTTTTCGATTAGCAGACATTATCCACTCCCCCAGCGCCACCTTGTATCGCTTCTTATATCTGCCCTTTATTTAGAGCCGCCGCTAATCCCTTCACGACGGATTAATCCAATCCCCAGCAGTATCGCGCACAGATAACCGTCATTGGGTATTCCAAGCGGTTCGGGGTTCTCTGCCATATTCTGCAGTTTCAAGATTCTATCGAAAACCATAAGAACCTCTGTCATAGATATCGTCATTCCATCCGGTTCCAGAACCAGGTTCGTTCCTGTTCTTCCCGCTGCAGGTATAGACAGGCGATAAGTGAATTTCTTGCTCTCTATCCCGTCTGTCCCCCGCGTCAAATAAAAAGGATACTGCTGAAAAATCTCCAGGGCGCCCCAAAGATTTTCTTTGTCGCCGCATATGCGAGGGCTGCTTTCGCCTTCTTCCGTTTCAGGTACAGCAGTTCTCTTTCCGATGTCGTCGAAAGACGGTCCATCTTATAAATCATCTTTGAATACATCTTTTTCGACAGCGCCACCGGATCATAATCCGGATGTTTTTTCGGATTCATACCAAAACTTGTTAATCGTCTGACGTACTATGGGGATAAGGTCGAGATTCTTCCACACGACTTTTTAATTTTCGTCATAATCCACAAAAAATGGTCAGCCCACAAGCCATTGCATAATACTGCCTAATATCATGCAACGCTTCTGGACTGACCAGTCTTCGCGTGCCATATTAAATTGTCCTTTACCCATGTACAACGGTGACCATCATAACATAGATCCGATAATTTGTCAAGATGTTTTGTGAAAATTTCTTCTATTTTTTTCTTGCGTCTTAAAATATTTTTGCGGATAACGTTTTTAGCAGTTTTTTAGTATTGATATGCCAGTACCGCCTTAAAATATTTTTGCGGATAACGTTTTTTTCGGATTTTCCAAGATTTTTAAGCTCATTTTCTGCGGATAATGTTTTTTATAGAAAATTTTCTAAACAATCCATCAGGAAACTGGCTGCCTGCCTGATCAGCGGACGGCCATCCGGCTGTTTCCCTGCCTTTCCTCCCTCAGTTTTATCCCTGCAGGCCACGATATCTGCCCGGTCCGCGGCAGTTCCTTCTTTAATTATAGTATACGCATGATTAGGCTGTCTTAACATATTTCTGCAAATTTTTTCGCCACAGCCCAGGCGTGACCGAAAAACGCCGGGCATGCTACATACTTTTCACGAAACAGACTCCTCCCCCCAGGGGATACCAGGCTGATAAGGATAGGATTCTTTTGACGGGACCGAAAACTGCTAAGCATCTGCCATACTCCCTCCGTAACCGTTCCTCTCCCGACAGCCGGAGAATCCCGGAAGACCTGCGCGGAGGAGACCGTTACAGTACAGCAGAAAGGAGGACGGCCTATGCGGAGACAGGGAATGATCCATGACAGTGGGTAGTGCAAGCTGCGGAAACGATGGCGTAACGCAGATCAAATCACAAAAGAGGTTTTATATGGCAAATACAAAATATAAAACATTGATGGACAAAAACGCCATCAAGGAAAGGAAAATTATTACCAATGAAGGACTTTAGTATTATTCCCGATTCAGGGAATACGGAAACCGGGGCGGAATACAAGGCCCCAATCACGTTTAATTTATCCGTGGCGGATGTCCGGGGCCAGAGAACCAATACCAGCTATCCCCACCGCATCACAATCAGCAGTGCGGAGGACCTGGCAAAAGCCGCCGCCTTCGACCATACGAGCGGACGCTTCAGCGACTGCGAACGGACAAACGGCGAAACCATAACAGCACACCGCAGCCTGGCTACCTACCTTGACAGTGACTGTGACATTTTTGACGTTGATAATGACCCGGGAAGCAGCTCTCTGCCCGATATACCGCCGGACCAGTGGAAGTACCCTGCCGACATTGACGCAATGCTCCCTGGTGTTATGAGTTATACTGTATATTCAGCACACCATATGATTGAAAAAAATGGCAGACCGGCGCGGCCAAAGTTTCATAAGTACTACCCACGCAGAAGGCCCTTGACGGACGCAAAGCAGGCGAAGGCATTTCACCAAGAGGTGCAAAAATATTGCCCCGCGTTTGACGCCAATGCCCTTGACGCGGCACGTTTTATCTTTGGCGTGGAAAATCCGGTAGTAGAATATGTTCCCGGCGAAATGACCCTGGACGAATTCATGGAGCAGCGGCGGCCGAAAAAGGCTGTACAGGAACGGCCGGCATACCGGGAACCTATCTACGAAGGCCAGCGAAACAGCGAACTTTCGAGACAGGCACTTAAATTAATAAAAAGATTCGGTCCTGACGATGAAAGGGCCGTTAAAGCCTTCTTTCAGGCCGCAGGAAGATGCGAACCACCGCTTGACGAAAATGAATTAAAATCAATCTGGAACAGCGCGTTAAAAGGCTATGGGGAAAAAGTACTGACCGACCCAGGGTATATGCCTCCGGCAGAATATGAGTCGAAGGAATATGCCGGGAGCCTTGAACCGGCTGACTATACCGATGTAGGACAGGCAGCCATTTTCGTAGAAACTTTCGGTGACGTGGTGAAGTACACGCCTGCCACCAAATGGCTTGTCTACGATGGGGCGGTATGGAAGGAAAGCGAACTAAAAGCCCGCGCAAAGGCACAGGAACTGACCGACATGCAGCTTGAAGAAGCCCAAAAACGTATAAATGCCGCCCGCCAGTCCCATGACAATACTCTTATACGCGGCAGCAAGGCCGAAATGGAGAAACAAAAACTCGACAGCGAAGAATATTTCCGGAAGTTTGTATTATCAGAGCGCAAGAGCAATAAGATCGCCGCCACGCTGGCGGAAGCCGCTCCTAACCTGGAAATCGATGTCTCCCAACTCGATGAGGATCCGTACCTGCTGAACACCCCGGGAGGGACAGTCGACCTGCGGACCGGACAAATGCGGAAACACGACCCTGCCGATTTCTGCACAAAAATGACCGCCGTTTCCCCGTCTCAGGATGGCGAGGAGTTATGGTATGACTTTCTTGACAACCTGACTTGTAATGATGAAGACTTAAAAAACTACCTGCAGGAGGTTGCCGGAGTATGTGTCATAGGGGAGATCAGGCTTGAGAAAATAGTTATAGCTATCGGCAATGGCGGGAATGGGAAAAGCACTTTTTTCAACGCACAGTATTATACCTTGGGCGACTATGCAGGCTCTATGGCATCTGAGATCCTTACTGCGCAGTGCCGCAAAAACAAAAGCCCTGAACTGGCTGAATTGCGCGGGACGCGACTGGTCATTTGCGCCGAGCTGGAGGAAGGGATGCGGCTTGACACAGCAACCGCAAAGAAGCTGAGCAGCACTGACCCGATAAGGGGCGAAAAAAAATATAAAGCTCCGTTCGATTTTGTCCCATCCCATACTGTAATAGTATATACAAATCATCTGCCGAAAGTTGGGACGCTGGACAAAGGCACATGGGACAGGCTGAACGTGATACCGTTTAATGCGCGTTTCCGGGGGACGAAGGGTGAGATCATGAACTACGGCAAATACCTTTATGAACACGCAGGCGGGGCCATCCTGCAGTGGATGATCGAGGGAGCGGGGCGCGTCATTGCCCACGATTTCAAGATCGAAACACCGGAATGCGTGGCACGGGCGATCGCGGAATACCAGGATACAAACAACTGGCTCGACTCTTTCCTTGAGGCCCGCTGCGACCTTGATAAAGCATATACACAGAAGTCCGGTGAACTTTATAAAGCCTATCGAAGCCACTGCGATGAGATCGGCGAATACCACCGCAGCCTCGCGGACTTCAAAAAAGCACTGGAAATGGCTGGTTATTCCACGGAAAGGACCAATAAAGGCTCCATTGTCCGTGGCCTGCGGGTAAAATGTACTATCCTCAACCGGAGCGCGGACTGACGCCGATTGACCGATGTCACATCGCTGGTGAGATGCGGCACCTGGGAGAGTGACGACCGTGACGACCATTTACAAACTTTTCAAAATAAAAAAACTGCTTCTTAAGAGAAGTTTTGTTTTCCGTCGTCACCATCGTCACCCCAAAATTGCTGAAAAAACCTCTGATGCCGCCGCATCCCACGCCCCCCCGCAGCCACGGCAGAAATGTGTTCCATGGACCATGGATGGCATACACTGACGCGGAACCTCCATTCACCGGATGCCATCCCGGGAGGCCTATGTGTACAAGTCCCAGACTGCAGCATCCCCGTGCCTCCCCTAATGGAAAAATGCCACGGCGGCGCTTCATCCACGGCCGGCAAGGGATATGCCAGCTTCCCAGGAAAGCTTCTGACAGGTCTCCTCCAGAGGCGGGACGCATTGCTCCAGCCGACGGTGCCCCTTCTGGAAACATGGAATACGAGCCGTATGCACTCTTCAAGGATGCACCTTCGCCTAGCATGAAGTGATCAGCCTGCGCGAACGGAGCAGACGGTGATTCACGCGTCCCACCACTGCTCCCGAACATACAGAAGGACGCCTCTGTGGAGCAATGGGATGCTGCATCCCTGCCGCAGGGGGTTCAAAGCCACATCCCATGCGGCCGACCCATATGAAGCTGCATGGAAGGATATGGCCCTCCCGAAGCTGTATGTAAATTCCGATGGTAACCGGGCAGATCACTTCAAGCCGGGACACACCCTGGCGGACTCGTTATGGATCGGCGCGCTGTCCCGCACGTCAGGTACTCGGCTCCGTTCCGGGTCCATTCGGATAACCAGACAGTCACAGCGTCCAATAACCCATTTCAAAATATTTTATATATCGCCGAAAAATCTTTCCCATCACACATACTTCTGTTGACAGTGATGATGGAAACTGTTGTCCGAATGGGTCGTACATCCTGCTGCAGGCTTGGTCTAACCAGGACATCATGCCTATACCCAGGGAAACACAGGGATGCTGATGCTTCGGAAACCCCCGGCACCACTGGCAATAACAACCAATCATTCAATTAAAAGGAGGAACAAAATCATGAATAAAGTGTTACATGTGAGCGAAGGGCTGCAGCCTGATGAGCGAAATGGATTTACATTCTGGACTGGAGCCTGAACCAGAATGGCAGCAAGGTGCCGGCATCAAAGTACCTGGTCTTACTGGGATCGGAAAAAATAAAGGATATTGCTTCATATGCGTCACTTAAGAAAATGGTGTTCCAACGGTACCCTTTTTTTGCCCGGACAGAGATGGGCGCAACAAGTTATATCGCCGGTACAGACAATCCGAGTGCAGTGTTTTATGCCGGCTCCGAGACGATCAACAGGCATCTGGAACTGCTGGAGGTGCTGGATCCGCCAATCTGGGATCATGATACCTTGATAATCGACGAGGTGTCTGGATCCTTTCGTCCCCTTTCTCATGCTTCACTTTGCCATCCGCATACTGCACCGTTACGGCAACTGCGAGAAGGCCAGGCAGATCTATCGTCGGGAGACAATGAAATACAAGCAAGGCGTCACTGGCGCCTTGCTTGCATACTGACGTAATGCAATCCCGCGCTTGACCACGCGGAACTGAACAGCATCTGGAGAACAGCCATAATATTCAACTTTCATTGCATGAGACTGCCAGGCCAAGTGCCGCCGGAACAGCTCTCCGTTTCAAAGTAACTTATATGTTTTTCAAAACAGGCCAGTTGCTTCCGTGTTTAGGAATGCAACATAAATTTTTCCGGAAAATTTGTGGGAAATACGCTCCCATTATGAAATTTTCCAAGATTCTCCCCCTCTCTCGTAGCCATAATACTTATATAAATAATATAAGACACAGGAGGTTGCGTATATGCTAAGACGTGTTCGCAAAGAGTTGGCCCCATACATGTCATGGGCCTTAGAGCGTGATAAGATATCTTATAATATCAGAGACATGAACGATTATGTGGAATTTCTGACCGATGGGTTGTCGTCCCGGCAGTTCACAAACCTGTATGAAGACGCAGAGTGTGAGAAGGAACGCCTCGAAAGCCCCCTTCCGGATATTCCAGTGTTGAGCTATCGGGCAGCAATGAACACGGTGCGGATGAAAAAGATCCTGGAGTATTACGGCACTGATTGCTTTGTCGTAAGGAAAAAAGATCATACGAAATATCACCAGACAATCAAAGATATCTAAAATCTCCGGATGGGCCCCGGATTTACGCGGGGGAGCAGGAAATGAACCTATCAGGCCACAACTACTAAAAGCCAACGCATAGAAAAAAGCCAGTGGGACAAATTGTGAACCCTACTGGCTTTTTTAATTGCAATGGCCGCAGCCGTCTCTGCTAGTCTCTCTGACCGCCCACAGCCCTGTATATCGCTTTCAGCCAGCAGCATTATCCATCCGCCAGTTCCACCCGGCACCGCTTCTTGTAGCAGGCAATCCCGTATTTCAATACTGTCTCAATGCCCTCATCTGCAAACGCCTCGTCATAGCGCCTCGTCTCGATCTGCGCAAGCGCCGCCTGCGCAGCAGACTCCAGATCGCCGTCCTCGGCATATTTCACCTCAATGACGATCCCCAGGCTGCCGTCCTCAGCTTCCACAAGGATGTCGCTGTAGCCATCGCCGCTCTCCCGGTTACTGGTCACGATCCAGTCCGCCTTGTAAGCCAGCAGCCCCATCAGGATCCCGTGGTAGAAGTTCTCCTTCCGCGCCTTCCGCACCGACGTGTCACGGATGCTGATCGCACGCCGCAGGTAACTTCCAAAGGCCTTCTCCACCCCGGCCGCATCGCCGGCCGCGAACGCGCCGCACAGCTGCTTCAGCGATTCCCCGTCATTCCTCGTCTCCTCCCGGAACAGTTCCATGATCTGATCCACAAAGATCGCGCGGATCTCGCGGTTCGGAATGGTCAGCGGTATCCCGTCCTCATCCGCTTTCCCGGCACTCGTCAGGTACCCGGTCATGTAAAGCAGGCTCCACAGGTTCTCCACCGTCGTATACATCTCACGGTACGTCAGCTCCTGATGGATCCGCTTCTTCACTGTTCCGCCGTCTGCCAGCACCTGCAGCTCCCGCCGGGCCGAACCGGCGTCCATCCGCCGCACGAACTCCCGCACCGCGTCGTTGCTACTGGAATTGGCCCAGAAATTTCGCGGAGAATCCACAGGATTGAATCGGAGGTCGTAGATATAATTTACCATATCCCATGGGCAGTATATCTCTTCCTCCCCGAACCGGTAGCCGTCATACCACTCCTTCGCGCTTTCATAGGAGTCCGTCAGGCCATAGTAGTCCATAAGGTTCCGGACTTCCGCGTCCGTAAACCCAAAGCAGTCGGAAAACGCCGAATCCGCCACTGTGAAAACCTGCAAATTATTCATCCCCGTGAAGATACTTTCCTTCGAGATCCGCAGGCATCCGGTCAGCACGGCCCGTTCCAGGCTGTCGTTGGTCTTTAGCGCCTGCGCGAACATATTGCGGATCAACTGCACCATCTCGTCGTAATACCCAGCGTAGAACGCCTTCTGCAGAGGCACATCGTATTCGTCGATCAGCAGGATCGCCTTGCGTCCGTAGTGTTTCTCCAAAAGACGGCAGAGCGTCCGCAGACTGTCCGTCATCGCCTGCTCCGTCATGCTGTAATGCCGCAGCGCGCGGAAACTTTCCTTGTCCTCATCATTAAGCCGCTCACTGGACTTCAGGAAATCCAATCGGTCAGCCGCCTCCGCGATCACGCTCCCCATCTGCTCCCTGGCCCTGGTGAAATTGGCCGCGTCCACGCCTTTCAGCGACACGAACACTACCGGGTACTTCCCCATGTGCTGTTCGCACAGCTCCCTCTCCCGAGAAATCGCCAGGCCCTCAAAGAGCAACGGATCCGTTCCAATCTCGAAGAAGCATTTTAGCGTCGTCATCGCCAGCGTCTTTCCAAACCGCCGCGGACGCGTGAACAATGTCACATCGGCGTTGGAATTTAAAAGCTCCGTGATCAGTCGGGTCTTATCTACATAGTAGCAATTGTTTTTTCGCAGCTTATCAAAAAATTCTGTCCCGATTGGGAGCGGTTTTTTCTTAAGAGACATAGCTTCCCATCCTCCTTCCCGTTCTGACATATCTGAACATCTTACGCGCACACAACCTCTATATTCAGTATATCGGAAATGCCGGGAAACCGCAAGGGGATAAATTTACTCTGTTCACCCCTGTTTTACATCAACCAACTTCGAATGAAAAGCCGGTCAGTAAATCGCATCACCGGATTTATACTCCTTCACGATGGATCAATCCAATCCCCAGCAGTATCGCGCACAGATAACTGTCATTCGGTATTCCCAGCTGATCTGGGTTCCCTGCCATGTCCTGCAATCTCAGGATTCTGTCGAAAACCATAAGGACCTCTGTCATAGATATTATCATTCCATCCGGTTCCAGGATCAGGTTCGTTCCTGCTCTTCCCGCTGCAGGTACAGACATGCGATAAGTAAACTTCATGCTTCTAGCTTTATCTGTACCCTGCGACAAATAAAAAGGATACTGCTGAAAAATCTCCAGGGCGCCCAAAAGATTCTCTTCCGTCACCTCATGTTCGAGGGCCGCTTTCGCTTTTTTCCGCTTCCGGTACAGCAGTTCTCTTTCCGCAGTCGTCGAAAGACGGTCCATCTTATAAATCATCTTTGAATACGGCAGATACGAATGGACGGAGGCCCTGCTCAAATTCAGCATACGCCCAATCTCCGCGACACTTCTCCCTCTCCTGTACAGATCCTGAACCTCCCGCGAAACAGCAGTAGAATATACCCCCGCCGTGATAAGGATTTTTCTCGCTTTCAGGGAGGTGATACCAAACAGAGCAGCTGCTTCATTCAAGGTCATACGCTGCTGAGCTCGGCCCTCCCGGTCATCATATCTCCCAAACGCTTCCGCCATTTTGGTTATCATCTCTTTCGTCAGTGCCACCGGATCATAATCCGGATGCTTTTTCGGATTCATACTGAAACCTCCTTTCTGAAAACACATACGCCTACATCAGCATATATTGCAAACCGTAACAATCTAAATATTAGTGGTACAAAGAAACCGGATTCAGGCGGCAGACTTCTGTGCAGTCCTTCATCCGGCTCAATGATATCCATTAAACATTCTTTATTATGTCTTTTATCTTAATTCTCGCTTTATGGGTATAGTCATCCCCAAGAGAATCC
>CANPYE010000036.1 GCA_947588005.1 uncultured Lachnospiraceae bacterium
CTTCGGAGTACCGGCGCGCTGACCTTCGATTTCGGCAGCGGCCCGGTGGTGCTCAAGGAAGAAGATCTGCTGATCGATATGTCGCAGAAGCCCGGCTATGTGACCGAGGCGGACAGCGCGGTCACCGTAGTTCTGGACGCCAATCTGACGCCGGAGCTGGTGGAAGAAGGCTTTGTGCGCGAGCTGGTCAGCAAGATCCAGACCATGCGCAAGGAAGCCGGCTTCGAGGTCATGGACCACATCAAGGTCTATGAGCAGGGCAATGAGAACATTTCCCGGATCTTTAAGGGCCACGCGGATGAGATCAAATCAGAAGTGCTGGCGGAGGAGATCGTTTCCGGACAGACGGACGGATATACGAAGGAGTGGAACATCAACGGCGAGCAGGTCACGCTTGGCGTGAAGAAGATCTGAGAAATCGCCGCGCGTGCGGCAGCGCTGCGGACAGATCTGTCTCCAGGCACTGTGTCTGTAGAAAAGGAGTTGTAGATTTCGGGGATCCGGCGGCGGAGACGCCGCCGGGATATGAGATGGAAAAGTGACCGAGAAAACGGCTGACATTGCATCATTATTGGCAGAGGAGAGATTCGATAGGTATGAACACAAAATTTGACAAGGAAGAGTTTAAGCAGGCGATGATCTATGCTCTGAAGAGCAAGTACCGCAAGAAACTGGAGGACGCTACGCCGCAGGAGATTTTCCAGGCGGTAGCCTACGCGGTGAAGGATATCATCGTGGACGAGTGGATCGCTACGCACAAGCAGTACGACAAGCAGGACGTGAAGCTGGTTTATTATATGTCCATGGAATTTCTGATGGGCCGCGCCCTGGGCAACAATATGATCAATCTGATGGCTTACGACGATATCAAAGAGGCGCTTGAGAAAATGGGCCTGGATCTGAACGTGATCGAGGACCAGGAGCCGGACGCGGCGCTTGGAAACGGCGGCCTGGGCCGTCTGGCGGCGTGCTTTTTGGATTCCCTGGCGACCCTGGGTTATCCGGCATACGGCTGCGGTATCCGTTACCGCTATGGCATGTTCCGCCAGAAGATCGAGAACGGCTACCAGGTGGAAGTTCCCGACGAGTGGCTGGTCAACGGCAATCCCTTCGAGGTGCGCCGTTCCGAGTATTCTACCGAAGTCAAGTTCGGCGGCTATGTAGAGGAAATCTGGGAGGGCGGACGCCAGCATTTCATCCAGAGAGGCTATCAGTCGGTCATGGCGGTTCCCTACGATCTGCCTATCGTCGGCTACGGCAACAACGTAGTAAACACCCTGCGGATCTGGGACGCGCAGCCCATCAACCTGTTTAACCTGGATTCGTTTGACAAGGGCGACTACCAGAAGGCGGTGGAGCAGGAGAACCTGGCCAAGAATATCTGCGAGGTTCTTTATCCCAACGACAACCACACCGCCGGTAAGGAGCTGCGCTTAAAGCAGCAGTATTTCTTCATTTCCGCCAGCGTCCAGAGAGCGGTGAAGAAGTACAAGATGCACCACGGCGATATGCGCCGCTTCCACGAGAAGAATTCCTTCCAGTTAAACGACACCCATCCGACGGTAGCGGTGCCGGAGCTGATGCGTATCCTGATCGATGAGGAAGGCCTGACCTGGGACGAGGCATGGGAGGTCACGACCAAGACCTGCGCCTACACCAACCACACGATTATGAGCGAGGCTCTGGAGAAATGGCCCATCGACCTGTTCAAGCGCCTTCTTCCCAGAGTGTACCAGATCGTGGATGAGATCAACCGCCGCTTCGTGGAGCAGATCCGCCGGATGTATCCGGGCAATGAGAGTAAGGTCGCCAATATGGCGATTCTGTATAACGGCCAGGTGCGCATGGCCTACATGGCTATCGCCGGAAGCTTCTCCGTCAACGGCGTGGCAAAGCTCCATACCGAAATCCTTAAGAATCAGGAGCTTAGGGATTTCTACGAGATGACTCCGTGGAAGTTCAACAATAAGACCAACGGCATCACCCAGAGGCGTTTCCTGCTTCACGGCAATCCGCTGCTGGCTAAGTGGGTCACCGAAAAGATCGGAACCGACGCCTGGATCACGGATCTGCCGAAGATCGAAGGACTGGCGAAATTTGCCGAAGATCCGCAGGCCCAGAAGGAGTTCAACGAGATCAAGTACCAGAACAAGCTCCGTCTGGCGAAGTATATTAAGGAAAATAACGGCATCGACGTGGATCCCAATTCCATCTTCGACGTGCAGGTGAAGCGTCTCCACGAGTATAAGAGGCAGCTTCTTAACATCCTTCATGTGATGTATCTGTACAGCCGGCTGAAGGACGATCCGAACCTGGATATGGTACCGAGGACCTTTATCTTCGGCGCCAAGGCGGCCGCCGGCTATAAGAGGGCGAAGCTGACGATCAAGCTGATCAATTCCGTGGCCGAGGTGGTCAATAACGACCCGTCGATCCAGGGGAAGATCAAGGTGGTCTTTATCGAGGAGTACCGTGTCAGCAACGCGGAGATCATTTTCGCGGCGGCGGACGTCAGCGAGCAGATCTCCACGGCCAGCAAGGAGGCGTCCGGCACCGGCAACATGAAGTTCATGTTAAACGGCGCCCTGACGCTGGGAACGATGGACGGCGCCAACGTGGAGATCGTCGAAGAGGTCGGCATCGAGAACGCGTTCATCTTCGGTATGTCGGCGGATGAGGTCATTGGCTACGAGAAGAACGGCGGATACAATCCGATGGATATTTTCAATAACGACCAGACGATCCGCCGGATCCTGATGCAGCTGATCAACGGTTACTTCTCGCCGCAGAACCCGGAGCTGTTCCGCGATATTTACGATTCGCTCTTAAACACTAAATCCAGCGACCGGGCGGATACGTATTTTATCCTGAAGGACTTCTGGTCCTACGCGGACGCCCAGCGGCGGATCGACCAGGCGTACCGCAACCGCGAGTGGTGGACGAAGGCGGCGATCCTGAACGTGGCCCACTCCGGCAAGTTCTCCTCCGACCGCACCATCGAGGAGTATGTGAAGGATATCTGGCATCTGGATAAGATCAAAGTGGAAGTGTAACTCATAAGAATCGGTCCCCCTTCATAGACTGTGACAGACAGGCTGCGGAGGGGGATTTTTATGCCATTTTCAGGGAAAAGAAACCGGCAGGGAAGAAGTATAAGGCATAAGGCGGCAGCGCGCCTGATGCTTCGGATGCAAAAGCTTCTTCTGACCGCGGCGGTCGTTCTTCTTATGCCGTACGTGGCCACGCTGGCCATAAGCGGGAATGTGCTTGGGACGGTTCGGGAGGAATCGCCGTACAGCGGAAGGCGCGTCTATCTGGACGGGCAGGGCGGCTATGTGGACGCGGAAGAGTATCTGATCGGCGTCGTGGCGCTCCAGATCCCGATGGAATATGAAATAGAAGCGGTGAAAGCCCAGGCGGTCATCGCCCGCACATGGCTGTACCGCAGGATGGATGGAAACGGTCAGGTATCGGTCTCCGAACTGAACCGGTACACGGGAGAGAACACCGCTTATCTGCCGGAGGAGGGGATACGAAAGCTGTGGGGAGAAGAACATTTTCCGGAATACTATGAAAAAGCGCGGCGCGCGGTCGCGGAAACGGCAGGGCAGGTGATCTGTTATGACGGCGAACTGATCGAACCGCTTTTCCACCGGGCCAGCGCCGGACAGACGCGCAGCGGAGGGTTAGCCTATCCCTATCTGCAGGCGGCAGACAGCAGCTTCGATGTGGAAGCGGAAGGATATCTGACGGTGAAGGAATGGACGCCGGAGGAATTTGCCGCGCTGGCCGCGGGCGCGGCAGAAAAGGATGCGGGCGGAGAAATCGCGGGGGACGCGGATCGGATCCTTGCGTCGCTGCAGCTGGTTTCGCGGGATTCCTCCGGCTATGTGGCCGAGTACCAGATCGGCAGCCATATTTACACTGGGGAGGAGGTGCGGGAGATCTTCGGCCTGCCGTCTCTGTCATTCACCTTCCGGAACCACGAGGGCAATATCCAGGCGGTGTGCGAGGGGCAGGGACATGCTCTCGGAATGAGCCAGTACGGCGCGCACCACCTTGCGATGGAAGGCTTAAGCGCCGGTGAAATTCTGGAATATTATTATCATGCTATTACGATAGAAATGGCCGGCGATCATTAAAAGAACCGGAACGATATACGCCGGCGCGGCAAAAATATTTCCCAATCCCATGAATAACTCCATCACCTCTGGCAAAACTACTACCGAGGTGATAACAATGAAAACGAAGCTGAATCAATTATTCAAAGACAAGCTGTTTCTTGTCATGCTGGTGCTGGGCCTGCTGACTATCGTTGCCGCGGCAGGCGTCGTCACCATCCAGAGAGGTAAGCTGCCGGGAGAGGAGAATCCGTACATCCAGATGGAGGACTCCGGTTCCCTGATCGCGGAGGAGACCCGGGGAGCAGGCGGCGTTCAGGTGGCCGGCAGCGCCAACGCACAGGAGAATGCGGCGGCCGGGACGACCGCTTCTGCTGAGCCGCAGACGGAAGCCCCCGTCAGGGAGACGCGCGCCTACACGTTCGCGGAAAAAAGCACCTCCGCGGCGGAAGAAGCTCCGGCCGCTCCTGCCGGGACCGGGATCGAGGCGGCTACGCCGCTGACGCTGGACTTTACTGACGCCAGCCGCATGGCGTGGCCCATCCGCGGCAATATTCTGCTGGACTACAGCATGGATTCTACGATCTATTTCCCGACCCTTGCGCAGTACCAGTGCAATCCGGCGGTGATCATTCAGGGAGAGGTCAGCGACCCGGTCGCGGCTCCTGCCAATGCCCGCGTCATGGCGGTCGGCGCCAACGAGGAGATCGGCAACTATGTGATGCTGGAGCTCGGCGGCGGCTATGTGGCTACCTGCGGCCAGCTGAAGGAGATCCAGGTGGTGGAGAATGAATACCTGGAGGCCGGCCAGATCTTGGGCTATGTGGCCGAACCTACGAAATACTATTCCATTGAAGGCAGCAACGTATATTTCGAACTGCGTCATGGAGAGAAAACGGTGGATCCGCTGGATTATTTCGAGTGATTCCGGAAAACGGGCGGCAGACAGATCCCCGCGCGCAGACGCGCCGCGGGGATCTGCACGTGCGTCGGAGAGAGCGCGAGTGCCGGCCGCGTTCCAGAAACGCCGCAAACGCTGGAAACGCCGCCGTGCGGCGTTCTCGGAACGGCGCCGGAGCTTAATAAAAATATAAGAAATTGTTCACACCCCATTCAGAGACATATGATATGATAATTTTACATGTAAAGCTTGCATTGGGGGGTACATAATGAATATTTTATTTTTTCTGACACCAAAGAGCGAGGTCGCTTTTATTTTCGACGACGAGACCGTGCGCCAGGCGCTGGAGAAGATGGAGAACCGTAAGTTTACGGCGGTTCCGGTCTTAAACAGGCAGGGCGGCTATGTGGGGTCCATCACCGAGGGGGACATGCTCTGGGGCATCAAGAACCAGTATAACCTGAATCTGAAGAACGCGGAGCATATCCGGGTCGGCACGATCCCGCGGAGGATGGACTACCAGCCCGTGCATGTGGACGCGAGTATGGAGGATCTGATCGAGAAGGCGCTGAACCAGAATTTCGTGCCGGTCGTGGACGATCAGAAGAACTTCATCGGGATCATCCGCCGCAGAGACATCATCCGGTATTGTTACAATAAACTGATGAGCCTGCGGGCGGAGACCGGCAGCGCAGGCGGAGACGAAGGTGAGAATTGAAACGGTAAAGCAGAAAGAAGGAGACAGCGAAGGTTGTCTCCTCTTTTTTTGGATAATTCACGAAATGGTTTTCCCTTCATAAATTACTATCAGATATTCAATCAGAGAGGAGAATGCGTATTTATGGATTGTTCCTGCAGGAATCAGTCACCGTCTGCGATCAGCTGTCCCAATACCATAGCGGGCAGCATCGAACAGTTTCCGACCGGCATGGGCTACGTCCCTTGGCAGCAATGGAACCAGACGTACACGTTTGAACAGGCCATGTACCGCGGAACCATTTTCCCGGAGCTTGACCTGCCGTTTGTAATGGGGAGGTGCGGCGCATGAATGAGAACTGCCTTCAGCTTCTGAACAGGATCGATCAGACCAGCTTCGCGATGGACGACGTCCTTCTGTTTCTTGACACACATCCCTGCGACCAGCAGGCGCTTAATTACTACCAGGCGGTGGCCCGCGCCCGCCGGGAGGCAATGGATGCCTACCAGTCAGGCTGCGGCCCGCTGATGGCGGACGGTGTAAATTCAGCCAGCGGCTATTGGAGCTGGATTCAGGGACCGTGGCCCTGGGAAGGAGGACGCTAGAGTATGTGGAGATATGAAAAACGATTGCAGCATCCGGTCAATATCACAACGCCGAATCCGCAGCTGGCGCAGTTTATTGCCAGCCAGTACGGCGGGCCGGACTGCAAAAACAGGCGATACCAGAAAAGTACGTATTTCTGCGCTTTCTCGCCTCCCTATGCGTAATAATGGAAGGTGAATTCCTTCCTGGACCGGTCCCAGATGATCTCCTTCAGGACGCTGCGGATCGCGACTCCCTTCACATCGTCATCAACATCCGGGTTGCAAATAAGGTCGTAAACGGTTTTGATCCGGGCGAGGACTTCCTCCACTGGAGGGGTGTCGTCCTCGGACTGGTAACGCTCCTTCAGGCTGTCATATTCCTTTAATAGGTTTTCCCGTTCATTGGCGAGGCGCTCCTTGTTGGCCCTGTATTCTTCCAGGGTATCGATCCCATTCTCATAGGCGTCCCGGATCCGGGCTTCCTTTATCTCCAGGCGGGCGAGGGCGTCATTCAGGATCTGCTCCTCGGAGTGCAGCTGGTCGCTGTGTTTTAACGTGTGGTCAAATTCGATCACGCCGGTGCCGATGATTTCCTCCAGGGAATTCATGACCGCGGACACGGCGTATTTCTCGGTTATGCTGGAGGATCCCTTGTGGAACCCTTTCATGTACTTCCAGCACTGGAACACGCGGGTGCGCTGCAGGTTCTTGTCCCTGTGGATGGACAGGGACGCGCCGCAGATGGAGCAGCGCAGCAGGCCGGAGAGCCAGTGCCTGCAGGAGGACGCTTCCCGGCGCTGGGCCGGCCGGTATTCCCGCTCCATACGCTCCTGACAGGCGTCGAAGACATCCGTGACGGATGGCCGGCATTCATGGGAGCCGTCGAATGTGTATCCATTCCATTCCACGGTGCCCGCGTAGAAACGATTCTGCAGGATCCGCAGGACGGTTCTGCGCTCGAACGGATTGCCGCGCCGGGTCAGCCAGCCGCGGCGGTTGCATTCCCGGCTGATGGCGGTCATGTCCAGGCCGTCGTGGTAGGCGTGGAAGATGTATTCGACAATCCGGTACTTGTCGTCATCGATCACGAACGGCTTCCCTTCCCCGACGGCGTTGTATCCCAGGGGCGGGACAAGCTGGTAGCCGTTGCGCAGCGCCTTCTCCTGCATGCCGCGTTTCACCTCGCCGGACAGGTTATAGGAATAGTATTCGTCGAACCACTCGATGATGGACTCGATCAGGCGGCCGAACATGCCTTCCGCTATGGGCTCGGAGACGCTTTTGATCTCCACGCCGCATTTCTTCCGGAGGATGCTCTTGTAGAAGGTGCTCTCGTCCTGGTTGCGGGCGAAACGGGAGAACTTCCACAGGTAGAGCCGCTTGAACGGCGCCGGCGTCTGGGACTTCGCTGTGGCGATCATCCGCTGGAACTGCGGGCGGTTGTCCGCCTTCCGTCCGGAGATTCCGCGGCTCTCGATGAATATGTAGTCCTTCGGGATCACGAAGCCGTCCGTCTTCGCGGCTTCCAGGATCAGACGGATCTGCGCGTCCGGCGACAGCTCCGTCTGGTCGTCGGTGCTGACGCGGACGTAGGCCGCGCCGATCTCCAATGTGGCTGTTTCTGCCATAATACCATCTCCTTTGCTGCAAAATATGATTTCAGGGTATAAAAAATACACCTCTTGCAGGATCAGGTGCCGGATGGTATAATACAGATGGAGCGGTATTATACGGACATCTGGTCCGCAATAGTATCTGTGCGATCCGCCGGGCGCCGGTAACGCCGGGCGGATTTGCTTTTATTAGCAGTAATAGCTGATATCATCGAAGGTGGAAAGCCACTGTCGGGCGATTTCCTCATGCTGTGCTTCGATGATATCCATGACAGTCCGCAGCGCCTTTTTCGGGATTCTGGAATTGTTATTGCAGAGCAGGCACCTGCCGGACCGGGTAATCCATATCTTGGTGGCGTTAGCGGACGGAACACCCTCGGAGACATGTACATGCAGCGGTTCCAAAGGGGCGCCCTCATTCAACCAGAAGTAGATGGTATATGGTCCAATCCTAAAAATTTGCGGCATCTTGTACCTCCGTTCCGAATCCACCTTCCCGCGCAAGACGGATGATGACATGTGAGACGGATTCGATCAGAGTCTGGAACCGGGAGATCTCCTCCGGAGAAAAACCATTGATATCTTCCCAGGAATAGGAGGGAAGATAGCAGACAGCAGAATGGAAGCCGCCGAAAACCGGAGTTTCGATTATAACCTTTACCTGTTCCTGGCCGTCTTTATTAAGCAGCTCGGAATGGACAATTTCTGTGTTGTCGTTCAGTGTCATGAATGGATAGATCATAAGGACCTCCTTTAATTTTGGCGATCATAAAAGTTGAGGATAAAAAATTGTCTTTGCAAATTCCCGCAATTAGTTTTATAATATGCTTAACAAGACAGCTGGTAAGGAAGGTCAAGTCTTCCCGCTCCGGCGATGGTTTGGTTCAGCAGAACCGCTTATCTTTCCAGGGGCAGGGCGGCTCTGCATATTAAGAAGTCGAATGCTGCGAATACGCGGCAGAGTGTAAAATGCCGGAAGGCGCACTTGGGAGGAAAGGTTCGGCTTCTTTTTTTATTTATGCAAACCGTCGGGCGCCAGTAACGTCAGGCAGTTTTGTATATAACGGGCGCGGTCACCGTCCGATCTGGAGTCGTTCCTTCAGCGCGTCCTGCATGAGCTGGGAGAAGTTAATGTTGTTCTCCAGCGCAATGGCGTTCAGCCATGCGGGAAGGGTGATCGTGCGGTTTATAGAACGGTTATTCATCCGTTCACGGACCGATGGCATATAGACATCGATGAGTACGGCCCGCTCGTTGTCCTGGGTCTGGACGTCACGCAGATGTGAAGGGGCGGGGATATCTTCCCCATCTTCTTCCAGACCGAACAGAACGCAGCCGAGAAGCTCGCGTGCTGAGAGCAGCGCATCATCGTCGTTCACTCCGCTGGTGGCGCAGTCCAGGTCGGGAAATACAACGGCAATCTCCTGATCAGGTTCATAGGTGAAGACTGCAGGATAGAAATAGCGGTCAGCTTTCTTTTTCATAATCGGGACTCCTTTCATTTCGCAATTCAAACCGGGACGGGGTTATCTGAACCGCAACCCGGACTGCCGCTCAATACTGTCGAGCGTTTTTCTGGGGATATCTTTGTCGGGATGTTTGACCGTTGTCCGTCCCTTTTTAGTAGGATGTTTAAATTGGTGGTGACTTCCAACGGTATTCACTTCGTACCATCCGTCTGCCTTTAGTAATTCAATTACTTCCCTTGACGAATAGCTTTTCATATTCATTTCCTCCTGACAACTATATGATAACACACATTAAAATGTTTGCCAATATAAAAACAAATATTTTTACATGTGTTGTCATATCACAATACTTCCTTCTTGTATCTTCTGGCGCCTACAGTCCCAGTTCCTTCATGGCCTGGCTGGCGGGGACGAACTCATGGCAGTCCGGATCGGATTCGATTTCACGGAGCATCTGCAGATCCCACTCGTCTGGCTCGGTAACAGGGACATTCTTAAGGGCAAAAGCGGACTGGATCAGATGCCAGACATTTTCTGCATCCTCCTCGCTCATGATCGTGACCGCGCCTATGATTCTTTCCTTTACTGCGCTCATTCTGTTCACACTCCTTTGTGATGGTCATATCAAGCGTTTCTTCGGTCTGCGGAAGTGGTCGAAGCTACAGATCCGGCGATCTGTTTTTTGGTATAGGATCTGGACGCTTCCCGCTTTGCCAGTAACTGTAAATACCGATAATACCAAGGGGGATTGGTATAGTTTAGTGCTTTATAGGGTACGCAGTTATGGCATGGTTCATCTAAATCAGCAATAGAAAACAAATGGATTTCGTTTGTAGCGCCACAACATCCGTAAGTGCGATGGTACTTCTTGCCACCAGGAGCGATATAAACCGTCATGTTATCTTCCGTTCTGGAGTCAACGTAATAATGAGGGAGATTTGCCTTGTCGAATGTTACACCATCGGGGACACCAGCCAATTTGGCAATCTCCATATCAGTAAGATCAAAAGAAAAGTATTCTTTTGGATCGACGCCGCTTACCCGACCAAGCAAGGCCTCATATTCATATTTGATGTTATTCCTTTCGTGTTCTGCAACTGTTCTTTTTTCACTTCCCCGTCGAGTTTCACAGTCAATAAATCAATTTCACTTTGCAGGGCATCGATTTTAGCCCGCTGACATTCCTGCGTGTTATTTGCAATAGTTTCAAAGTTCTGTACGTAATCAGCATCCTTACTTTTCTGTGTTTTTAGGTCCTCGTTTTCAGCTAATACCTTATGAAGATTATCTTCCTGAGTTTGTGTTAAATGCTGCATATTTGCATAAAGAGTTTCTGCTCGGTTACGTTTCTCAGTTAAGTGTAGAATCACCAGCAGGAGACCGAGAATTATAAAAATAATACTGCATACCAGTAAACACCAGATTTCACCGAGCCATTCTGCCACCATGATATCACCAGCGTTGGCTTACAAATATACACAAGCTTCTACCAGCGTAAGAACTCCGCAAAAATAAATAACCTTCCTTATAAGTGCAGTATATTTCATAAATGCCTCCTTGGTGCGTTATTATTTCATGCGTCCTTTCTGATGTCTGTAATTGGTGAAACTGCAGATCTGGCGGCCTGTCTTGCCTCTAATTCCAACTGGTGGCGGTAGTCGGCGACGGCGGCGTCAATGTCGGAAGCGGTATGTTGCGTTGGTTCAATAGGATCCTCGACTGGCAGATCAGAAGGTTGTGATTTGATTTCAGGCCTCGTGCGGGAGGTGTCTATGCTGAGTGCCCGGTATACCAATTCCTTAGTAATGTTATCAGAATGGCGGTAGGCCAGAATAATGTGCCGCTCGATGTCTGACAGGAAAAATTCTTGAATAGGAATGTTTTCATAAGCCTCATCTAATAATTGGCTGCAGCTAATGCCATATATCGAGCATAATTTAATTAACGAATCAATATCTGGATCTGCCTTATCGTTTTCCCAGTTACTTATTGTATTCTTTTTTACTCCAAGCATTTCTGCCACGTCTGCTTGCTTTAGTCCTTTGTTATTCCGGGCAGTTTTTAATCTTTCAATGATAAGCCTGTGCATGCCATTTTTCCTCCTTCAAAATAGAATATATCACGTAATTATGATTTTGTAAATTAAAAATTCAATAATTTTGATTTTTGTTATTGATAATTCAACAATGTTGATTTATAATAAAAATGAAATCAATATTGTTGAACCATAGAAGAGATGAAGCAGTGAATGTTCGATAGAGAAAAATTAAGAAATGTGATTCAGGAGCGGGGACTTAAACAAAAAGCAGTAGCAAAGGAGGCAGAAATTCTTCCAGAAACATTCTCGTTGATTTTGACAGGAAAAAGAAAATGTGGTCTGGAAGAATATATTCGGATATGTAAGGCGCTCGGGGTTCCAATGTCAACATTCATTATGGAGTGAGGTGAGGAAAGGAGGTTCTGAAAAGGTGGAAGGATATTACAGGAGGAACAGCGATAATGAGGATTGCATGGACAGAGATGCAGCGAAAGGGACGTTGTATATAGATATGGATAACATCCCTGAATTCCATGCATTGCTGGCGCAGGCCCGGCAGGAGGCGGACCAGCTGAATGAGACAATCCGGAAGCTGGAGAGGTTTGATCTGGAGATATCGTTTAGTAAAGGGGTTTCTGAATGATAGACTTCGACGATATGGGAAAGATCAGGGAGCTTTGCAATGAGTTCGAGATCGATACTCGTCGTGAAAATGCGAGAGTCATTATGGAAAATGTGGAGAAATATGGTGAGCTGGATCCGACGGATGCGGAAAATTTCCTTAAAATACTCAGCCAGATGATATTGAAGGGTGATGTGATATTTAACGGGCCTTACACGCAGCCGAAGCTGCAGGAGATGATTCTTATGTCGCTGACCAGTGCGAGGGTAGTCCTGACAAACGATCCTATCAATTATGACGAATGTGTTAAAGACCTGAAAGGGTTCATGGTGAGGTATTATAACCTGGTATTAAGACAGAACGGGGTGGAAACGAGGTAGGAAGGAGGGAGAGGACACATGAAGGGATCGGAAAAACTGATAGAGGTTCTGGAGTACCTGGGCGGGAAACTGGGGATGACGGTTGACTGAACGAATCGGAACATACTGCCTTACCTGCAGGATCTGTGCCGCCGGTATATCCGCTGGGCGATAGTTGCGGACAGCATATGGATACTCATAAGCACAGGTGTCTTTGCAGCCATCGTGTACGGGGCGCGGAAGCTCATGCGGCATGACTGGGGAAATGGATGGGATTCAGATGCTAACAAAGAAACGGCATGGATCGTGTGGACGGGACTGACCGTTGTTGTAGGAATCATATTCGGTATTGTGTTCTTCTCTAATCTTTTTGGGCTGATCGAATGCGTGATGGTGCCGGAGAAGGCTCTGTGTGATTACATAGCTTCGTTTTTTGCAGGATGACGGAGCGGAAAAAGGGCAAGGTGTCCATGCGTTCCGGCATAGTCTGAAACGAATGGAAGCGGGAGGGCGCTATGGAAGGATACAGGATCATTAATTATGTGGAGATCGGCGGCCGGGAGGTCCTGCTGGAGCAGCTGTCACCGGAGGAGAGGAAAAAGGTTTCCGAGGTGATCCAGGAGCGGCTTATGAAGGCGGCGGGGTATAAGAGGCAGCAGGCGTGAGACACCTGGTATCCACGAGGGACAGTGTATGGTCACAAATGACAAGGGGGCTCTGCGGATCGCAGAATATGACATGGGAAGGCACCGGTACAAGCTATAAACCAAAAAAAGAAAGCAAAAAGCCCGGACATTTGCGAAGGGTCGTAAAGTGAAAAAAGGTGTTGACAAAAGGCAAATAATGTTGTATTTTAGTATCCAAGCGGATGTCTGTTTTTTATTCAGGCACCCGCTTAAGTGTTGTTATCGGTTTTTGAAGTACGGCGGGCCGGACGGAGAAATTGCCGCGTCCATGCGGTATCTTTCCCAGCGCTACGCCATGCCTTATGACATCGGCAAGGCGGTTCTGACCGACGTAGGCACAGAGGAACTTGCCCATATGGAAATGATCGCGGCCATCATCCATCAGCTTACAAAGGGTCTGACCGCGGAGCAGATTGCCGCGTCCGGTCTAGGCCCCTACTATATCGATCACACCAACGGGATCTGGCCACAGGCCGCAGGCGGCGTTCCCTTAAACGCCTGCGAATTTCAGTCCAAGGGAGACCCGATCACGGATCTTTTCGAGGACCTCGCTGCGGAACAGAAAGCCCGGACGACGTACGACAACATTCTGCGGGTGGTGACCGATCCGGAGGTCTGCGATCCGATCCGCTTCCTTCGGGAGCGGGAGATCGTGCATTTCCAGCGCTTCGGGGAAGCGCTGCGCACCGTGCAGGATCATCTGGACAGCCGCAATTTCTATGCGTTGAATCCGGCCTTCGATAACCCGGCGAAGCCGAATGCCGTGACTGCAAACGCCGGCGAATGCAGCGTGTGCGGGAACTGAGCGGGAGATACGCTGAACAGGCGATGTAAAGAGAAGCGTGACTGAACGTGCGTCAGCGCGTTGAAAACAATGCGAGGAGAGCGTCATTGGCGCTCTCCTCGCATAGAAATACAAAAAGGGCGTCACAGACGCCCTGCCCGCATGGAAACAGAAAAGCCGGAGAATGGCGGCAGACAGCCGTCATTCTCCGGTCAGTTCCTCTATCTTGTATACGACATAATGCAGCGCGTACGGTTCATATTCATAATACAGCGCGATACTGCCGTCAGGCAGCTCCGTCAGGCAGCTGTAAAAGTAGGGGCCTTCATTGACGGGATAATGGTACCTCCAGTCGATCGTATTGGAGGAGGCGTCGATCAGGCCGATAGCGATCACGCCGTTCACGCGCCGGTACAGCGTGCCGTTGCCGC
Source organism: uncultured Lachnospiraceae bacterium (assembly GCA_947588005.1). Lineage (GTDB taxonomy): Bacteria > Bacillota > Clostridia > Lachnospirales > Lachnospiraceae > UBA3402. The sequence goes on from CANPYE010000036.1 coordinate 14,309, forward strand.
CCGGATAACTGGCGATCACGGCGGGTTTTCCGTCGATTTTCTTTGAATAATTAATGAAAGAAACCATGCAGTTTCCGCAGTATTTCAGACGCGGCTCCCGTCGGTATTCTCCCCAGGTCAGACCGCCGTCCGAACTGTCCGTATAGGTGATCTCATCGATCTGGTTCCGGGAGAACATCCGCAGAGTGCCGTCCGGCAGACCGACGATCTGGGATTCGGATGATTTGATTCGTTCCCCATTCTCCCAAAAACCGGTCCGGGACGCGCGTTCGCTCCTTTTCCAGGTCTTCCCCTGATCTTCCGTATAGATTACGCTGGCAAACTCGGTGCCGAGAAGATTGTCGTAGATCGGGATCAGCACCCGTTCTTTTCCCGCCGCGTCGAAGGCATAGCCTCTCCCCGGACAGGTGCCGGTAAAGCCGCGGCCGCCGATCTGGCCGTCGATAAAACGCAGCCCGCTCCAGGTGCGCCCGTCGTCGGTGCTGGTGCGAAGGGCCAGGTGGAAAGCCGGATAGGCTTTCAGCGGCGACGCCGCGTAGAAAATATTCGCGTGGATAAGCCGGTCCGTCGGCTGGCCGGTTCCATCAAGCTGCGGAATCATTATTTTCTCGGCACCGTCTTTGGTCCGCCGGTACAGATAACCCTCAGCGTCTGTCAGATAATCTTTGTAAGGCTGATCATCCCGGATCCCAAGCACTTTGCAAAAGCCGTTTTCCTCATCCCCGACATAGTAGGGATAGGTGTCTTCGTTCAATTCCTGCGTTTCCGCGCAGGTATAGCTTTTCAGTTCTTTTAAAGCCAGACGGCCGTTTTTATGCCTGCCGCCGTTTGCAGGTCCGCAGACCATGCCGTCTACCGCCCAGGTTCCCACAAAAGCAGGGCACATATCTGTCAGCAGGTAAAGGATACCGAGACTGTCGCAGGCAAGAATCGGGTCGATAAAAGCGGCGCTGAAAATGCATCGTTCAGAACCGTCCTCTACATCGTCGTAATGGTTCACGATCTGCCTCGTCCAGGTGCATCCGCCGTCCTCAGACCGGGCGACGGCGGTCTCCAGATTACCGGCTGTGTCCTGCCCATGCGCCCAGCGCACATCCGTCGCGGCGAGAACCGTATTTTCCTTTGTCACAAGGATCGCGGGGATCCGAAAGCAATGGCTTCCAAGACAGTCTTTCGGGAACGGGTCGGTTACATGGTTGATCATAGGTACGCTCCTTTCCGGCCAGTCAGCCCGGCCTGTCAAGCGGTTCGTTCCGTTAAAATGAATGCGGCTACAATTATAAAATACCATATGATGGAGCAGAATGACGGTATTTTGTTAACTGCTTTTTGTAAAATACAAAGGACTTTTAGCCGTTCCGCTTATGCTTTCTTTGCCGCCCTGTAGGAATAATACACACAGATCGCCGTATCTGTGAGCAGGATCCCCAGCATCCAGAACAGACATCCGGCGCCGCGGACTGCAAAGCCTGCCGCGACGCACAGGATCCCGGTGATGATGAATGAAATCCCGCCGAAGCGCTGGCATTTTCTCCAGACGTCGTCATTTTCCATGCTCCAGGGGGTGCGCAGGCCGATGACGGAATTCCGTTTCAGTTTCGGCATTACGTTGCCCAGCACGACCATGAGGATGCCGAGAAGGATACATTCGGCCTGGCTGATGTCAAGCGACAGGGCGCTGAGATTCTCTGCCTGCGTAAAAGACGTGTACAGCGTATAGCAGTTCATGACGTTGAACCAGGTCAGAAGCACGATGCCGGCCGTCATGCAGACGTTCGCGTTGTTATGACCGTTCGGCTCCTGGCGGGAGGCGATCCGCGCCATGGCCAGCATGAACAGTCCCATGCCGATGGTGACCACGGGAAAGAGAAAGGATTCGTACTTGCTGCCCCAGCGGTCCGCCTGACCGCTGAAGCCGTAATGGGCCGGGATCCGGTCCGGGAGAAAGCCGGTGGAGACGGCGGTTATGAGGAGAGGGAGGAACATCAGGATAAAATAGAGAGTTTTTCTGTCCTTCATAGCGGGATTCCTTTCCTGGTATACGGTAAACGGCGGGGAGAGGTTGATAAATTCATTTGCGGGGGATCTGCGGCTTGGCCAGATTCATTTGCAGGAGATCCGCAGATCGGCCCGATTCATCTGCGACAGGCCAGTGGATTCGCCCGATTCATTCGTAGAAGACTTGCGGCTTTTCGAATTTATCCGTAAGGATCTGCGAATCCACAAATTCATCCGTTGGAGGTTTGTGGCTTTTCGGACAGGACGTTCGGCTCTCTCAACTGGATCATCCACAGAATTGCCTCGTCCAGCACGGTCAGATTCAGTTCGTAATAGATAAAATTCTTCCGGCGGGTCTCATAGATCAGATCTGCCTTCTTAAGCTTCGTCAGGTGATAGGACAGCGCCTGCGGCGTTACGCTCAGATACTCCGCCAGATCCCCGGCGCTTATGGGGCCTTCTTTCAGTTTGCTGAGTATGGTGCGTCTGGTCTCGTCGGCCAGCGCCGCCAGGATCTCGGAGACTGCCATGTGCGTGTCCTTTCCTGAAAATAATATTTCAAAATTATTTTAAACAGATTGTAGCATAAGCGGAAGGCCGTGTCAACGGTATTTCAAAATTTTCTTAAATACTATATAGATGATGATGAAACGCCAATGTGCAAGGATATTGTCTTTTTGTGAATATCATTGTATAATATATTAGAATTTTTTTACGGCGGAACTTCTGATAATAATTTACTATCAGAAGCGGAGAAAGGAGGATACCAATGCTTCCAGAGGAACAGGCCAGAGTTAAGATCGATAAGCAGTTGAGGGATGCCGGTTGGGAAGTGATTCCCCGTGATGAATACGTACCCGGTGTTGCCTCTGCTGTAAAAGAAGCACTTATGATGGGTGGGATGGAGAGTGACTATTTGCTGTTCATCGATGACAAGGCGACTGCGGTAGTAGAGGCAAAAAAAGAATCAAACTCGTTGGGAGAAGAAGTTGCTGCACAGGCCGAGCATTATGCTGTTACAGCCCAAAGTTGGTATCGCCTCTGGTATCCTGACCTGATTCCGCTTGTTTATCTTGCCAACGGCAAGAAAATCTACTTTAAAAATATGTTGACTGATCCAAACGGCGATTATGTGGAATTGACAGAAATGCATACCCCGAAGAAAATGCTTCAGCTAATTGGTCAGACATCTGAATATGGCGTGCTTCCAAGAATTGAAAAGAAAGGTCTTCGGAAGTGCCAGTATGACGCCGAAGTTGAACTTGAAAGATCTTTGAAAAATGGACAGAAGAAAGCACTTGCTGTTCTTGCGACAGGAGCGGGGAAGACATACCTAGCCTGTCTCGCTGCATATCGTCTGCTGAATTATACCTCTGTGAAGAGGGTGTTGTTTCTCGTGGACAGAAATAATCTTGCGCGGCAGACAGAAATGGAATTCAGCTTATTTGATCGAACGGAAAGGCAGCAGCCAATGAGTCAGCTTTACCAGATTAACCGACTGAGAAATGCGGAGGATTTGAGTGGAGATATTGTTATTTCTACGATTCAGAAACTATATGCGGTATTGACTGGCCAGCCGATCAGCGAGGAGAGTGAGGACGTAGAGGATGAAAAGTTTTTTTCATTTAATGACGCAGAGAATTCTCAGCCGGAGGTCGAACTTGGTAAAGATTTAAAGCTGCCCACCGATTATTTTCAGTTTATAATTGTGGATGAGAGTCATCGTTCTATATACGGACGTTGGCAATCTGTTCTTCGGTATTTTAAGAATGCCAGAATACTTGGATTGACAGCTACACCGACGCAGGAAGCGTATGCTTTTTTCAATAATAACATTATTGAAAAATATACTTATGATGATTCAATTGTTGACAAAGTGAATGTCCCTGCTCGTGTATATAGAATCAAAACGAATATTACGGAACATGGCGGCACTATTCATAGAGGCGATTTGATAGAAGAAATTGTTCGTAATAGTAATGGAATGGATTCTTATGTGGCTGAGGAACGGGTCGATTATGATGCAACGCAGTTGGATCGTTCTGTTATTGTTCCGGATCAGATTGAAAGTGTTTTAGAGGCATATCGGGACTGTATTTATACGGAGCTTTATCGAGACAGAGCGGAGAAATGGGAATATATTCCCAAGACTCTTATTTTTGCGAAGGATGACAATCATGCGACTCAGATTGTTGAAGCGGTCAAGAGAGTATTTGGCGGTAAATTTGTCAATGGATGTGTACCTGAAAAATTCGTACAGAAAATCACTTATTCTGCAGGTGATTCCAATACGCTTATCCGTGAGTTCCGGACGGAAAAAGAGTTTCGGATTGCGGTTACGGTTACGCTTGTAGCAACCGGCACGGATATTAGGCCTTTGGAAGTAGTTCTTTTTATGAATGATGTAAAATCAGATGTACTTTATACGCAGATGAAAGGCCGAGGGTGCCGTGTAGTAAGCGACGATAAGCTAAGAGAGGTAACTCCGAATGCCAATACCAAGGAATGCTATTACATTGTGGATGCGGTAGGTGTGACAGAACGGGACAAAACGATTCCCAAACCTGCGCGTGGTGGGAACAATGGCAAAAAAATATTTACTTTAGAGCGATTGATGGAGCGGTTAGCTCACGGTGAGGTCAGCGACGATAACCTTGCTTTTTTGCGTGATTATTGTGCGAGTATCAATAGAAAGTATGAGGGCAATTCTCTTTTTGGCAGGCATTTGAATCAGTTTATTTTGGATTATGGTTTTGCACCAAATATACTGGCAGATCGTATAAACAAGGCGATTTCGGAAGGAATGCTTCCACCATATTATGATATTCAGGATGATAATAGAGCGAGGAAAGATTTGATTTCCTGCTTGATCTCAAATATCGAGGCCAGAAAGAGTCTGCTGGAGTTGCAGAAGGGTTATTATGCTGTTGCTCCTGGAAAAGATGAGATTATTTTCAAAGGCTTTACTAAGGAATCAGCACGAAGTTTAATTGATGCGTTTGAACGGTATTTGGACCGGAATAAGGACAGCATTGAGGCGCTCCGAATTTTATACAATTCCGAAGATACGGTTATCACGTATTCTATGCTGCGCCAGCTACAGGACAGACTGGTTGCAGAGAATCAGCTGTTTACACCGCCCACGCTATGGGACAATTATAAATTGTTGGATTCGGACGGGAATGTTGATGAACTGGATGTTGGTCAGAACAGGAAAGCACTGACGCATCTGATCCAGCTTGTGCGATATGCTTACAAGAAGAATGCAGGACTGAGAAGTTTGCTGAAAAGCTATTCGCAGAGATTTATACTTTATTGCGGTCAGGCGCAGAGAAGTCTTACAAAAGAACAGCAGGAAGTTATGAAGCAGATTGCTGATTACGTAATCAATGATGGTGCAATCAGCGCAATGGAGCTTAACAGTATTGATGCTGATCTTTGGAAAAAAGCGGTGTATCGTTTCGGTGTTTCTGCTTTAGAAACGGAAATTATAGAAATGTCAAAATTTATATTAAGGGTGGCATAAATCATGGCAGATACAATGCAGACAAAAAGCGAAGCGGCACTGGTTAAGAAAGTGTGGGATATCGCAAACGTTCTTTCTGCAGCCGGTGTGGGGTTTACGGATTATATTACACAGTTGACGTATATTCTGTTTTTAAAAATGGATGCCGAACGAGAGGAACTCGGACTGGGAAGTACCATTCCGAACGGTTACAAATGGAAAGATCTGGTGGACTTAAGGGGCCAGGATCTGGTTGATAAGTACGAGGAAATATTAAAAGAGCTTGCTGGAAATGAAGGACTGATCGGTACAATTTTTACGAAAGCAACAAATAAAATCGCCGCGCCTGTTCATTTGCGAAAAGTGCTTGAGATGATTTCTGGTGAGAACTGGTATATGATGGACGGCGATTTCAAAGGCGCGATTTACGAATCGATTCTTGAAAGAAACGGACAGGATAAGAAGAGCGGGGCTGGTCAGTATTTTACACCTCGTGCGCTGATCAAAGCAATAGTAGATGTTGTTGATCCGAAGATCACGGAGACGGTGGCAGATCCGGCATGTGGTACGGGAGGCTTTCTTCTCGCAGCTTATGAGCACATGAAACCGCAGAGCAAGGAGATTGAAAAGCAGCTTTTTCTGAGAAACGAAGCCTTTTTTGGCGCAGACAATACCCCGCTGGTCGTTACATTGGCATCTATGAACCTGTACCTGCATGATATAGGAATGACTAAAAGTCCGATTGTGTGCCAGGATTCTCTAACGGAGAATTATGACGATAAGTTGTACGACGTGATTCTTGCTAATCCGCCTTTTGGAACCAGACCGCAAGGAAGCGGAGAAGTTTCGTTAATTCGTGATGATTTTATAAAGACATCCGATAACCAGGTTAATTTTCTGCAGCATATTATGTCAATCGTCAAAACAGGAGGTCGGGTCGGCGTTGTTTTGCCGGACAATGTTCTAACCGATGGGGGTGCTACAGTAAAAGTCAGAGAGAAGTTACTCAGGGAATATAATCTTCATACGATTCTCCGTTTGCCTACAGGCATTTTCTATGCGAATGGAATTAAGACAAACGTGCTGTTTTTTGACAGAGGTGAAGCTACTCGGGATATCTGGGTTTATGATTATAGGACGGGTATTAAGCATACTTTAGCTACAAAACCAATGAAGCGGGAGGATCTGGATGATTTCGTATCCTGCTATTGTTCTGGACATATGGAGGATAGAGAGCAGACATATTCCGCAGAGAATCCGAACGGTAGATGGAGAAGATTTACGTCGGAAGAGATTCATTCCCGCGACCAGTTAAAACTTGATTTTAAGTGGCTTGATCTGAACGAGAAAGATGACCGTACTCTTGCGGAACTTCTGCAAGAAATTAAGATGAAATCTGCTAATATTGCAGATGCTGTTGCGGAACTGGAGAAGCTGATCGGCGAGGTGGAGAAATAATGGATACAAAGGCATTAAGACAGAAAATACTGGACCTTGCAATTCGTGGCAAGCTTGTTCCTCAGGATCCAAATGACGAGCCTGCCTCCGTACTTTTAGAGCGTATCCATGCCCAAAAACAGCAGATGGTAAAAGAAGGAAAACTTAAAGCTAAAGATATTAAGAACGATACGGTTATCTTTGTTGGTGAGGATAGTTTGCATTATGAGAAGTTCCAGGATGGCAGCGTGAAATGTATCGAGGACGAGATACCGTTTGAGATCCCGGA
>CANPYE010000037.1 GCA_947588005.1 uncultured Lachnospiraceae bacterium
TGTCCGCTATGTGACGAAACTCATGAAGTAGAGGAAAGAAAACGGCGTACGCAGGTCGAGATAAAAGGCGAGCCCGTACTGTATGAGGAGCATTTTTATTACTGTGTTAATGCTGACGAGGAAGAAAACGAATTTGAGACGGCCGTTATGACGAATGAGAATTTGCTCAATGCACGCAATGCCTACCGTGCAGCACATGGACTGCTGACATCTGATGAAATTGTGGCGATCAGGGAAAGCTACGGTTTGTCGCAGGTGGATTTGGCAAGGCTTCTGGGATGGGGAGAGGCTACGATTTCCCGCTATGAAAGCAAAGCAATCCAGGATGAGGCATACGATGTGATGCTTCGGCTGATAAAGGATAATCCGCTGAAGGCTCTGGAGTTTCTGAAGAGAAATGCCGGTAAATTCTCCAATTCCAAGCGTCTTGAGATCAAGTCGCGTATCGTGGAGAAGTTGAACGATTACGGTATGGAGTTTCTGGTCCGGCAGGCGATCGAGGGTGAGTATGCGCAATACGAGGAACCGTCGGATTCGAATGGTTATACGGTTTTGGATCTTGATAAGATTGAGGCCATTATTTCGTATTTTGCGGAAAGAATTACCAATCTGTTCAAAGTAAAGCTTATGAAGATGCTATGGTATGCAGACGCATTGTCTTATAAGAGAAGGGGAGTCGCCATGACCGGTCTTGTATACAGGCATGAGACGATGGGAGCGCTGCCGATCAGTCATTATAAGCTTATGAATCTGGAGAGGCTTGACGTAAGGGAAGAAACAGATGGTTATTATGATTCGATCCTGCACATATATCCCGGAAAAGGGATTGACTATACGGTTATTGCGGAAGAAGAAAAAGCAATATTGGATGAAGTGATTATGAAATTCGCTTCGTTTAAGGCGAAGGATATCGTTGATTATATGCATCAGGAGACGGCGTATCGGAAGACGTCCCAGGGGGATATCATTCCGTTCAGGCTTGCGAAGGATATCCGGGACTTTTCCTGAAACGACGAAAAGAATACGATAAGAACAGGAAATGCGCGCTTCTTGACAATCCGGTCCTGTTTTGTATAATTAAAATTCAGATACTGCGTTTTTCCAGGCCGCTTGAGATCGCGGCCGTATAGGCTGCGCTGAATGAGATTTTGAGCAGAAACAAGAGGGAGCCATGATGAAGAATATCACGATTTACGACATCGCCCGCGAGGCGGGCGTTTCGGCCGCGACGGTCTCCAGGGTCCTGACCAACAACGCAAACGTCCGGCCGGAGAAGAAGCAGAAGGTCCAGGCGCTGATCGAGAAATACAACTTCAAGCCCAACGCCATGGCCAAGGGTCTGTCCGATACGAAAAGCAAGGTCATCGGAGTCATGGTCGCCGACGTGCGCAACCCGTTCTACGCGGAGGTATTTCTGGCCTGCGAGCTGGCGGCGGAGAAGGCCGGCTATACGGTGCTTCTGTGCAATTCCCTGGGCGATACGGACCGGGAGAAGCAGAACCTGGAGCTGTTCTACGAGCAGCGGGTCAGCGCCGTGATCCAGCTGGGCGGCCGGGTGGATGATCTGAACAGCGATACGGATTATGTGGAGATCGTGAACCAGTTTACCAGCAATATTCCTCTGGTGGTCAGCGGCAAGCTGGACGGTACCCTGTGTTATCAGGTGCAGATCGACGCCGTGAAGGCGGTAGATCTTCTGATGGAGCATCTGATCGATCTGGGGCATCGCCGGATCGCCCTGGCCAGCGGGCGGCTGAACGTGCTTTCTACGTATGAGAAGTACCAGCGGTATAAGCAGATCCTGAAGAATTACCGGATCGATTACCGGGAGGAATATGTGGTTGAGGGAAGATACAACTATTACGGCGGCTATGAGGCGATGGAGAAGCTGTTCCGGTGTGAGGAACTGCCGACGGCGATCATCGCGATCAACGACTATGCGGCGCTCGGCATCATGCACAGCATTCAGGAGCACGGGCTTCGGATCCCCCAGGATATCGCGGTGGCCAGTTACGATAATACGCAGCTGTCGGAGCTGCTTTCCCCCAGGCTGACCAGCGTGGATTATCAGTATGATGTTTTCGGGCAGAAGCTGGTGGAGACAGCGGTCACGGCGGCGGAAGGCGGGGAAGTGTCGCGGATACAGCTTGTGACGCCCAAACTGATGGTTCGGGAGAGCACGGTGTCGGAGGGGTGAGGCCCCGCTGTCCGGAGCAAACGTCGAAAGCCCGCAGTCGAAATCCTGAACCCCGCAGGAACGCGCTTTAACGGAGATTGAAATCATGTAGTGCCGGTCAAACTGAAACCGATTTCAAAAATGAAACAAAATTTGTTGTCGAAAAAACAATAAAAATTCGGAAATTATTAAAAGGTTAAATTTATTTTGTAAGCAATGCACAATTCTTTTGGGCGGTGCTTATATTTTTTTAATAAAATAGCAATTGCCTATTGACAATCTAATGTATAACGCTTATCATAACGTATATGAAATGGGTTTCAAAAGTTGAAACCACCAAATGCACAGGCAATATTTGTGCATAATTCATTATCAACAAGGAGGAAAACATGAAAAAGAGAGCATTGGCATTTACCCTGAGTGCGGCAATGGTTCTTTCTCTGGCGGCCTGCGGCGGCGGGGGCGGAAGCCAGACGTCCACGACGACGGCTGCCCAGCAGAGTACGACTGCGGCCACGACGGCAGCGGCGGCGGAAACCACTGCAGCCGCGGAAACGACGGCTGCAGAGGTTCCGTCGGAGCCGGTAGTGATCCGTTACGGTACCCACTGGATCAATGAGCTGGATCCCAACTTTACAGATGAAGTCACAGGTGAGTACACCATGGCCGAGGAGAACCGTCAGGCGGCTCTGGCGGCCCTGGCTGCGGTAAAGGAGACCTATAACGTAGATATTCAGTTTTTACAGTACCCCAACGACGTATCCACCGATCTGATGACCAGCGTTCTGGCCGGCGACCCGATCGTGGATCTGGCGCTTCTCTGGGGAGGCGTGGAGCCCACCATTCTGTCCCAGAATGTCCTGCAGGACCTGACTCCTTACAAGTCCCTGTTTGAGGACGATGAGACCTCCTGGATGTTAAAGGATTCCCTGTTCGGCGGCTACTACCTGCTGAACAATGAGGTTCCCCAGGTGACCAACTTCCCGCTGGTCGTGAATCTGACCATGCTGGAGGAGGTTCCCGGCTTAAAGGATGAGAACGGCAAGACCATCTATCCGATGGATCTGTTCTTAAACGGCGAGTGGACCTGGAGCAAATTCAGAGAGTATCTGGAAACCGTGAAGGCTTATTACGCCAATGTAGCTGCTCCCGACGGCGGCAAGTACGAGTTCGTGCAGGCGTATGAGACCGATCACCGCTACGCGGCCCTGGCGGCTGTCCATGCCAACGGCGGCGCGATCTATGACGGTGCGGTGACGGCGGATTCCGAGGAATGTATTGAAGCTGTACAGTTTGTGAAGGAACTGATGGATGACGAGATCCTGGTAGACTGCGGACTGTATGACGACGGATTTACTCCCGAGTGGACCACAGGTAGCGGCGACTTCGGTCTGGGCTGCACCGTATTTACGGACTGCGCCAACTGGCTGATCGGCTGGGAAGCTTCCCAGAGATCAGACGCCGGACAGAGCATCGGCATCGTTCCGTGGCCGAGGCCCGACGATATGGCGTTTGACAGCGAGGACTACATGCAGAGCACCAACGGCGGCAATAGCGTCGCGGTTCTTAAGGGTGTAAGCCCCGAGAAGACCGAACTGGCCCTGAAGTCCTATATCCTGTACTGGCAGACCTATTATTACACGCTTGGCGGCGTGAGCACCATCGAAGAGTACCGCGAAGCTTCCGCCCAGAAGCTGCTGCAGGATTACGGCGTAGATATCTTCAATGAGACCTACGGCGATTCCCTGGTTGAGTGCTTTACATACATCCTTGGCCATATGAATACCAACTATTCCGGTCTGCTGAACCTGTGGGAGCATGGCGACTGGACATGGACGGAGCTTCTCGGCAAGTCCTATTACGGCATAGACGGCGCGGCTTCCTATGACGTAGCGATCAAACAGCACTTGACGGATCTGACCAATATCACCGAGAATATCGCGGCGATCCTTAAGACGGATGAGGTTCATGACAACCAGGCGCCCAACGTTACGACAGAGGACGCGGTTCTGACGGCAGGCACGGATGGCGCAGGCGTGGATTGGACCCAGTATTTTACCGCCGAAGACTCCGTGGATGGACCGATCGCATTTACGGCTGACGACATCACCCTCAGCGAGGATCTGGATCTGACGACGCCGGGCGCTTATGAGAAGGCGGCGACCCTGAAGGTGGCCGACTCTTCCGGCAATGAGAAGGAAGCCTCGATCACGGCGATCGTTTACAACGCGGACAATACGGCGGCTCCCACCGTGGAAGCGGCGGAAGAACTGCCGACTGTAGCTCTGAATACCGAGACTTCCGGCATCGACTGGACCACGTTCCTGGCCAGCGCGACCGACGCCGACGGGCTGGATGTGAAGAGCAGCGTAACGGCGGATCTGTCCACACTGGATACGACCACTCCGGGCACATACGACGTGACGCTGACAGTAACCGACTACGCCGGCAACACGGCTCAGACCACTGTGAGCGTGGAGGTTGTTTCTGAGTAATCCGGGCAGGAAGTTCCTTTGATCGGATAAATTGAATGATCGAAAGCAGTTACAGGGCAGGCGGCTCATCAGTCCCCTGCCCTTTTTCTGAAAGAGTTAAGAGAGGTAGCTTATGAAATCTGGCAAAATTCTTAAAATTTCAGCCTGTGTCGCGGCGGTCATCGCGGTCATATTGCTGCTCGCTTTCATGGGAAGGGATGATACCGCGGGAGTGGGCGGCGCCGTTCCCCATGCCGGCAGTCTGGCCTACGAGGACAACTACCAGCAGTATCTGACGGAACACGGCTATGAGGAGAGCTATCAGCAGTATCTGACGGAGCATGGCTACGAGGGAACCCTGGCCGGGGCGGCTGTGGAAGTGGACCTGGAAGGGTTTCAGGCCTCGGACGACCTGGAAGCCTACATGGGCGAGCAGGGCGTGCTGACGGAAGATACAGGTACGATCACCTGGAAATTCCAGGTGAAGGAAAGCGGCTTCTATAATCTGAAGCTGGGTTATATCACGCTGCCCGGCACGACTTCCGATATCCAGAGGAAGATCTACATCGACGGGGAGATCCCTTACGAGGCCCTTTCCCAGGTGACGGTCAGCCGCTTCTGGTCAGATGAGGAGATCCGGACCAAGAACAATAATGAGATCCGTCCGGAGAGCGATGAGATCTACACGGAAGTAAACTGGTTCGTGGAGGACTATCAGAGACGGAACAATGAACCTCTGATGTTTTATCTGGAGGCCGGAGAGCATACCATCAGCTTCGAGGCCATCAAGGAGCCGATGGAGTACACCTCCCTGACATTTGTGGCCGCGGGAAAGCCGGCTTCCTATGAGGAAGTTTCGGCGAAGCTCTTTAGCCAGTACGAACCTTACAGCGGCAGCGCCGTGATCGGCCAGGCGGAGCGGCGGGAGGGCGCTACGAAAGATATCATCAAGAGCGCTTCTTCCATCAATATTCAGAAGAATTATTCCGACAGCCTGCTGGAGCCCTATCATCCGTATCATATCGTTTACAATACCATCGGTGCGGAGAACTGGTCGCGGCCCGGCGAATCCGTGACCTGGAAGGTGCAGGCGCCAGCGGAAGGTCTGTACGAGCTGACCTTTAAGGGCAGGCAGAACACCAACCGCGGCGTCACCAGCTACCGGCGCCTGTATGTGAACGGCGAGGTGCCCTATCAGGAGATGATGGCGGTAGGCTTCGGCTACAGCACGGATATGACCCATTATACCGTGACGGACGCGGAGGGAAGCCCCTATCTGTTCCATTTGAAAGAAGGGGAAAATACCATCACGCTGGAGAGTGTGATGGGCCCCATGGGAAGCGTGATCACGCGGGTGGAGGAGAGCTTAAGCGTGCTCAACAGCGCGTACTTAAATGTGATCCAGCTGACCGGCCAAGCCCCCAGCAAATTCATCGACTATGAGATCCGGAAGAACCTGCCGGATTTCGCGGACAATATGGCCGAGCAGGCGTCGAACCTGACGGGGCTGGTGGACGAGATCGTCGCGATCACCGGCGAGAAAGGAGAGAATACCACGCTGCTTGAGAAGATGGCGGTGCAGGCCGAGCGGCTTGCGGCGGATCCGGAAGGCGTGGTAGAGGAGCTGAACCAGCTGAAGAATAACATTTCCGCGCTGGGCACCTGGCTTGTAAATGTGGCCGACATGCCGCTGGAAGTGGACTACCTGGTGCTTTCCGCCCAGGGCGGCGAGCTGCCGCGGGTGAAGGAGAGCTTCCTTTCGAGCGCGTGGTACGGGACCGTGCGGTTCTTCTCCACCTTCTTTGTCAAGGACAGCCAGATCTCGGAGGATGTGGAAGGCGGGGACGATTCCATTAAGGTATGGCTGGCTTCCTACGGCCGTGAGCAGGCCCAGATGATCCAGAACATGATCGACGAGGATTTCGCGCCGAAGACGGATATTTCCGTGAACCTGCAGCTGATCCCGGTAGACGTGGTGCTGCGCGCGGCCCTGGCCGGCAACGGCCCCGACGTGGTGATCGGACTGTGGCAGGGCACGATGCAGGATTTCGCCATGCGTAACGCGATCCTGGATCTCTCCAGGCTGGACGGCTTCGGCGAGGCGACGGAGCGCTTCTATGACAGCACCATTGATTCCGCCAGCTTCCAGGGAGGCGTTTACGGCATCCCGGAGCAGACCTCCTTTATGATGATGTTCACAAGAGACGATATCCTGTCGGAGCTGGGACTTACCCCGCCGAAGACCTGGACGGAGCTTCTGGAGATGATCCCGGAGCTTCAGAAGAACAATTATAACGTGTACATACCCAATGTACAGCAGACGGAGAACTCCCTGATCGGAACCTCCATCGATTACAATATGCACCTGTACCAGTCCCTGGTGATGCAGAACGGCGGACAGGTCTATCTGGGAGAAGGAAACGACTTCGGCATCGAGAGCGGCCTTGCTTCCGACGAGGCTATGGAAGCCTTCAAGGACTACACCGATTTCTTCACCAGCTACGGCCTGGACGTGCAGCTGGATTTCGCCAACCGTTTCCGCACGGGCGAGGTGCCGGTGGGAATCATCAACTATACCATGTTCAACGCGCTGGAGATCTTCGCGCCGGAGATCAAGGGACTGTGGAGCTTCCATCCCCTTCCGGGCGTGGAGAAGGAGGACGGGACCATCGACAACCGTTTCGTGGTCGATACGGTCCAGTCCGTGATCATGGCCGCTACGGACGATCCGGACGATTCCTGGGAGTTTGTGAAATGGTGGACCAGCACGGATACGCAGCTGAGCTTCGCCAACGCCCTGGAAGCCCTGATGGGAACCAGCGCCAGATACTCCGCGGCGGATCCGGAAGTGCTTAAGCAGCTGCCCTGGAGCAACGCAGAGCTTCAGAGCCTTCTGGGACAGTTTGAGAATACGATTGGGCTGCCCGCGGTTCCCGGCAATTACATGACCACGCGTATGGTGCAGTACGCGTTCAACGACGTGGTGTCGGATCACGCGAACCCCAGAGAGACGCTGTACCTGAATATCAAAGATATTAATGAGGAGCTTGACAGAAAGCGGGAAGAGCTGCATCTGTCCAGGCTTTCCGGAAAGGAGGATTAAGATGGCAGGCAAAAAGGAATCGTTTTCGACGGTCTGGAAGAAACACAAGTACAAATACCTGATGATCGCTCCCTTCGGCGCTATCTTCATCGTGTTTACCCTTTTGCCGGTGCTGGTGGCGGTCTATCTGAGCTTCACCAGCTTCAACATGGTTGAGAAACCGGAGTTTGTCGGCCTTGAAAACTACGTTAAGCTGATCGTGTACGATCCGATTTTCCTGACCGCGATCAAGAATACGCTGTTCTTCGCGATCATAACCGGACCCGTCAGCTATCTGATGTGTTTTCTGTTCGCCTGGATGGTCAACGACCTGCCCAGGATCCCAAGGGCCATCATGACGCTGGTATTCTACGCCCCCTCGATTTCCGGAAACGCCTATCTGGTCTGGAAGCTTCTGCTTTCGTCCGACTCCTACGGCTGGGTGAACGCGTGGCTTCTGAAGCTGGGCGTGATCCGCGAGGCGGTGACCTGGCTGGTGACCAAGGAATACATCATGCCGATCCTGATCATCGTACAGCTCTGGCTGAGCCTGGGCGTCAGCTTTCTGACCTTCATCGCCGGCTTCCAGAGCCTGGATAAATCCCTTCTGGAGGCGGGCAGCGTGGAAGGCGTCAAGAACCGCTGGCAGGAGCTCTGGTACATCATCCTGCCGTCCATGAAGCCGCAGCTGATGTTCGGCGCCGTGATGCAGATCACCAGTTCCCTGTCCGTGTCCCAGCTGTCCATCGACCTGGTGGGCTTCCCGTCCGTCAGCTACGCCGGACATACGATCCTGACCCATTTACATGATTTCGGCAACGTGCGCTACGAGCTGGGCTACGCCTGTACCATCGCCGTGATCCTGTTCTTCATCATGCTCTTCTGCAACATCATCGTGCAGAAGCTGCTGCGCAAGCTGGGTTAAGGAGGGACGGCCATGAAATTGATCGCTTTTATCAAAAACTGGTATTACCGCAGGAAATTCAAACGGCGCAACCGCAGCATCGGCGGCGACCTGCTGCTGATCCTGGTGCTGGGATTCTTCGGGATCTTCAGCCTGTTCCCGCTGCTCTATACACTGACCAGCGCCTTTAAGCCGTTTTCCGAGATCTTCATGTACCCGCCGAAACTGACGGTAGAGAATCCGACCCTGAACAATTTCTTCGACCTGGGTACGATCATTGAAGACTTTACGGTTCCGTTCTCCAGGTACGTATTCAACACCCTGGTGATCACCGGAGTCGGAACGGTCGGCACCGTGATCCTTGGCTCCATGGCGGCTTATCCGCTGGCCAAGTATGAGTTCCCGGGATCGAAGCTGATGAGCAATATCATCGTCTACGCCCTGATGTTTTCCACCTCGGTGACGGCGATCCCCAACTACCTGATCATGAGCGCCTTAGGGATCATCGATACCTACTGGGCCGTGATCCTGCCGGCCGTGGGCGGCACGCTGGGCCTGTACCTGATGAAGAACTTCATGGTGCAGGTGCCGGACGACATGCTGGAGGCGGCCAAGATCGACGGCTGTTCGGAATGGGGGATCTTCTGGAAGGTGGTCATGCCCCTGTGCAAACCGGCCTGGATCACGCTGGTGATCCTGTCGTTCCAGCAGATGTGGGGAACCACCGGAGGCGTGTTTATTTACTCGGAGGAACTCAAGCCGTTAAGCTACGTGCTTTCCCAGCTGGTCAGCGGAGGCATCTCCAGGACCGGCGTGGCTTCGGCGGTATCCCTGCTGATGCTGATCGTGCCCATCGGCGTGTTCGTGTTCTCGCAGAGCAACGTGATCGAAACGATGGCCACATCCGGCATCAAAGGATAGGAGGCGCGCATGAAGAAGAAAATGAGAAACCGTTTCGGCGCCCTTATAGCCGGCTTCGGCTGCCTGGCGTGCGCCGTCCTGCTTCCCATGCAGGCGCTGGCCTCGGACGGAAGCAGCTATGTGTATGACGGATATACCTATGATTTCTATGGAAACGCGAAGGAAAGCCCGGCCATGTTCCAGCTGGAGAGGACGATCTCCGCGGAGAATATGAACGGCGTGGCTCTTTCCAGCGTGGACGATGTGTGCACCAGCAAAGACGGACGCATTTTCACCATCGATACGACGGAGAGCCGTATGAACGTGTTCGACGTGGGCGGGAACCTCCTGTTCACCACCAAGCTGGTCCGTACCGTGGACGGCGCCATCGCGCTGGACGAGAACGGCAACCAGATCATGCTGAACGCGCCGGAAGGAGTGTTCGTCCATGAGAAGGAGCAGGAGATCTATATCGCGGATACCGGCAACAAGCGGATCGTGGTCCTGGATCTGGCGACCTACGGCCTGCTGCGCATCATCAACGCGCCGGAGGAGCTGGCGGGCGTGACCCAGTTCGTGCCGTCCAAGATCGCCGTGGACCTGGCGGACCGCATCTATGTGGTGGTCCAGTCCAGCTACGAGGGGATCCTGGAACTGACGAGGGACGGCGAATTCTCCGGTTACTACGGCGTCAACACCCCCATGGTCAGCCTGACGGATTATTTCTGGAAATCCATTGCCAGCGACGAGCAGAAGGCCCAGATGGCGAAGGTCTACGCCCCGGCGTTCAATAACATCACGCTGGACGGCGAGGGCTTTGTGATGGCGGTGACCTACGATTCCTCCGCCGCGGATATGGTGTTCCGTCTGAATTCCAAAGGTGAAAATGTCCTCCGTATGGAAGGCAATACGCCTGTGATCGGAGACGTCTGGAACTTAAGCTCCACCGACGCCGGCAGCCAGTTCGTGGACATCGCCGTGACGGATTTCGGCACCTACGCCCTTTTAGACCGCAACAAAGGCCGGATCTTCCTTTATAATTTCGACGGCGAGCTGCTGAACGCGTTCGGAAGCCGCGGCAATCTGAAAGGCGAGTTTAAGAGTCCCACCAGTATCGCGTGGCTGGGAGACCGGCTGGTGATCACCGACGATATCCTGAACTACATCTACATCCTGACGCCTACCGCGTTCGGCAGGGCGGTTCTGGAAGGCAATGAAAGCTACTATTTCGGCGACTGGGATTCTGCCCTGGTGTCCTTTAAGCAGGCGCTGGATCTGAACGCCAACTACGAGGCGGCCTACAGCGGCATCGGCAAGAACTACCTGATGAAGGAAGACTACAAGACGGCCATGTATTATTTCAAGATGGGCAATAACCGGGTATTCTACTCCAAGGCCTACAACGGCTTCCGGGGAGAGTGGCTGGAATCCCATTTCGCGATCATCATGATCCTGTTTATCATACTGGTGGCCGCGGTGATCGGCTCGGAGGTCCGCTACCATAAGCAGAGCAAGGTGAAGGCGAAAGCGGCCGTCGCGATCTTAAACAGCAGGCAAGGGAGGGCAGAGGAAGAATGAAAGAGACCATGAAAGAGAAATTATTCTATCTGGGCAGAGCGATCTGCCACCCCTTCGACGCGTTTTATGAGATCCGCTTCCGCGGCAAGGGAAGCGCAGGCCTGGCGGTGCTGATCCTTCTGGTGTTCGGCGTCCTCCAGTGCGTCAGCTACCAGTATACCGGATTTATCATCAACACCAACGACCTGGCCAGCATGAACAGCATCTCGATCTTTCTGACCTGGGTGCTGGGACTTGTGCTGTTTATCGTCAGCAACTGGTCGGTGACGACCCTGTTAAACGGCAAAGGCAATATGACGGATATCCTGACGGTGGTCTCCTATTCGCTGGTGCCCGTGACCTGTACGCTGATCTTCCAGGTCTTCGCCAGCAACTTCATCATCGCCGAGGAGGCCATGATCGTTTATGTGATCACCGGCGTCGGTTTTGTATGGACGATCTTCATGCTGCTCGCGGGCCTGTGTGTGATCCACGAGTACGGCTTCGGCAAGACTGTGGTATCCATTTTCCTGACCTTTGTGGCGGCGGCGATCATCATGTTTTTGGGAATCCTGTTTTTCACCCTGATCGAGCAGATGGTGCTGTTCATCGTTTCTGTCGGCAGGGAATTCATGCGCAGGCTGTAGAAGGGAGAGTGAGGAGATGGCGAACAGTGCAAAGCTTCAGAATCTAAAAAGCGTTCTGAAGAAATTCTATGACGGACATACGATCGGCAAGATCGCGCTTACGATCCTTGCGGCGGCCCTTCTGGTCTATGTGATCGTCAGTATTCCTGTCTGGTCCATTAAGGCCGAATCGCTTGCGTCTTCCGGCTCCAGACAGCCCGCGGCGGGAAGCGAGATCAGCCTGGACTCCGGCAAGGTGCAGGTGGCCGAAAACGGCGGCAGTACGCTGACGGTGAACACGGAGGATATGACCTTCGAGGTCGTAGATGAGGCGGGCACGAAATTCCGCAGCTACGCGGCCGGAGGCGGTCCCGCGGAGATGGCGCTTCTGTCCCTGGCTTACCTGGGCGAAGACAATAACCTGTACGAGTGGAATTCGTACGCCAACAGCGTGGCATTTTCCAGCTACTCCATGCAGCAGATCGAAAACGGCGTGCGGATCGACATCAACTTGAATGAAGGCGAGTCCAACCGTTTCTACGAATATCTGCCGAAGAAGACGGGTGTCGATACTTACGAGAACGTATTCGTCGGGGGTTTGAACCGCCTGATGGAGGAAGGAAGCCTGGATGAGGCGACGGGAAACCGGTACCTGAACACGTTATCGCTGGTATATAAGAGAAGCCTGACCGAAGAATGCTATTCGGTGACTTATAACGGAACTCCGCCGACCAGCGCCACCACCCAGCTGATCGAAGTGACCAGGCTGGTAGGCTATACGACAGAGATGCTGATGGAAGACGGCGAGAAGTACGGCTTCTCTGTCGACTTTACGGAGCCGGCCCAGTTCGATCTGTCCGTAGAACTGACTCTGGATGAGGAAGGAAGCCTTCGGGTTCATGTCCCCACCGGCAGCATCGTGTCCTACAACGATTACTATACGCCGCAGAACCTGACGCTGCTGCCCAATTTCGGCGCGGCCACGGCGGATCAGTATGAGGAGGGGAAGATCCTTCTGCCGGACGGCAGCGGCGCGCTGGTGAATTTCAATTCCTATATCGCCAACGTGACGGATTATAAGCGTCCGGTCTATGACAATGATTTCTTCAGCGATTACTACTATATGCCGGAGTACGCCGAGGAGCTTACGATGCCGGTGTTCGGCGCCCTCTACGGGCCGGCGGACAAGACGGAAAAGGGCTTCCTGGGCATCATCGAGGAAGGAGCCCGGACGGCGCTTCTGAATGTGAAGCTGGCAAGCGAGAAGGCGGACAGTTCCAACTACAACAAGGTGTATCCGTCCTTTGATATCGCCCAGTACAAGCGCGTGAAGATCAACGGCGAGTACAGCACCGACAGCGGTACCTACCTGATAAACGCCGGGATGCAGGATATGGATCTGACCGTGTCCTACCATCTGTATGACCGGAACGCCACGTATTTTGACCTGGCCAAGGGCTATCAGGCGTACCTGGCGAAGACCGAGGGAATTTCCCCGTCCTATGACGAGGGGGACGCCGGTCTGTACCTGGAGGTCGTAGGCGGCGTCAATATCGCGTCCCGCTTCGTGGGGATCCCGTACAGCAGGGCCTATTCCATGACCTCGTATGAAGAGCTTCAGGAGATCATGAACGCGCTCGACGGTATGAATATCCGGGTCCAGTATGACGGGGCCTTTAACGGCGGCTGGAACGGAAAGATCGGCCGCGGGGCCAAGCTGGCCGGGCAGAATGGCAGCAAGTCGGATCTGCAGGAAACGCTGACGTTAGCCGAGAGCAAGGGAGTCCCGCTGTATCTGCAGACGGCGCTCAGCCGCGTGTGGGAAGGCGGAAATGGATTCCGCGCGTCCCGGCAGGCGATCCGCGATTACGCCAACGAGGAAGTCCTGCTGTCCCGCTACCAGCCGGTGCTGGGGATCCTGAACCGTTCCTTAAGCGACGGCATGAACCATGACGCGTATTACCTGCTGTCCCCGAAGTATTTAAGCGCAGTGACGGATTCGTTCCTTAAGGAAGCGGGCGATTATCCGGCGCTGGCCATAGAGGATCTGGCGGGAATGTATTATGCGGACTACCGCTACGAGGAGTATATCAACGGAGAAACCGGCAATCAGGTGCTGGAGGAGAATCTGGCGAAATTGGCTTCCGGCCGGGATCTGGCGCTTGCCAATCCCCATATCGACAAGATCGGCTACGGAAGCGTCGCCACGGATATCTCCAGGGAGAGCAGCGATTACGCCACCTTTGATACGACGATTCCGTTCCGGCAGCTGGTGATGAACGGCCTGGTGGATTACACCACGGAAAACGTGAACCTTTCCAGCAAGAACGCCGCGTACTTCGTGCTGCAGGCGGCGGAGCTGGGCGCGATGCCCAAGTTCCTTCTGACCTACAAGAATGTGGACGTTCTGAAGGATACGGATTACAACTACCTGTTCTCCGCCCAGTTTGAACTGCTGGAGGATACGGTCCGCTCGGTCTATGAGGAATGCGCGTCCATCCGGGATCAGATCGGAACCAGTGAGATTACCGGGCACGAGGTGCTTGCGGACGGCGTCTGCCGGACGACCTACGCGACCGGCGTACAGGCGACGGTCAATTATAACCTGTATGATGTAACCCTTCCCGACGACACGGTTGTGCCGGCGGAAGGATATCTGATCGAGGAGGGGAACTGACATGAAGAAAAAGAGGAAAAAGATATCGTTCCGGACCATGTGGAAGATCCACGGAGTGATTTTTGTAGCCCCCTTCCTGATCGGCTTTGTGGCGTTTTTCCTGCTGCCGCTCATCAACACCATCTATTATTCCTTCAATGAAGTGGGCGTCGGCGATCAGGGCGGCATGACCTTCAAATGGGTCGGCATCCAGAACTATATCGACCTGTTCCGGTCGGAGGTCACCACCACCAATACCACGATGGCCAGGCTTTTCACGGAAGAGAACTCGACCATGCTTTTAAGCCTTCCGCTGATCGTGATATTCAGCCTGTTCATGGCGCTTCTGGCCAACCAGAAGTTTAAGGGGCGGGCGATCGTAAGGCTTCTGTTCTTCCTGCCCATCATTCTGGGCATTGACGTGGTGATGGATATGCTGACCATCACCACCGGAGGCACCACACTGGATACGGGCAGCAACCTGCTGTCGGGCAGCTATGTGACGATCTTCCTGGTGAGGACGTTAAATGTGCCCATGCGGATCCTGTACCCGATCATGACGTATGTGGAGAATATTTTCGATCTGATCTCCCAGGCCGGCGTACAGACCCTGGTCTACCTGACAGCGCTGCAGTCCATCAGCCCCAGCCTCTACGAGGTGGCCAAGATGGAGGGCGCCACCGCTTACGAGACCTTCTGGAAGGTGACGATCCCGTCCATTATGAACATCACGTTCTTCGTGGTGATCTACACCATCGTGGACCTGTTCCTGAAATCCTCCATCGCGGAGGAGGCCTACGCGTTCGCCTTCACCCAGGGCAAGATCGGCGTAGGTTCGGCGCTGTCCATCGTATACGTAGGTAATGTGATCCTGGTGCTGGCTGTTGCGGCGCTGCTTCTGAGAAAGGTGGTAAAAAAGAATGAAAAATAAAAAAGCGAAAACGGAGTCCAAAGTCGACGCCGGCCTTGCCATCTATTTGTTCAAGAACAAAACGAAAAAGGGACTGGTGAGGTTTTTCTCCCTGGTGCTCATCATGGGACTGTGCTTTACCATTATCTACCCGATCTTAAGCCTGGTGCCGGTGGTATTCTCTACGGTGGAGGATCTGGGGAACCCCAACGTGATCTGGATCCCGCTTGAGTTCTCCACGATCAGCTTCAAGACCGCCGCGCGGATGATCATGCCCCAGGGGCTCGCGACCATGGGCAAATCCGTTCTCTACGCGGCCGGCATCATGGTGCTGCAGGTATTCTTCTCCGCCATGGTGGGCTACTCCCTGGCGAGAGTGAATTTCTGGGGACGGCGCCTGGTGTTCGGTATGGTGATCCTGGTGTTTTTGCTGCCCAGGCAGTCGCTTCTGCTTGCCCAGTACATTTATTTCGTACACTTTGACGTGCTGGGGATCATGAACCTGTTCACGAAGGCGGGCGAGATCAACCTGATCAATAATCCGATCGTGCTGGTGCTTTTAGCGGTCTTCGGGTTTGGCGTGAACCAGAGTCTGTTCATCTTCCTGTTCAGCCAGTTCTTCAAGAACATCCCGAAGGAACTGGAGGAAGCGTCCCTGATCGACGGCTGCGGCTTTTACCGCACCTACTTTCGGATCATGCTGCCCAACGCGATCCCGATCATTTCAACGGTGGGAATCCTTTCCTTCGTTTGGAACTACGGCGACACCTACTATACCAATTACTTTAACCCCAACGGCAGTTATATGAGCACCCTGCTGTCGTCCACCTTTATCTCGGCGAATAAGGATTATATCCTGGAGGCCCTGCGGACCTGGTACGACGCGCCGGTGGCCACGGACCTGGCATTCGACGCGGTGAAGCAGGCGGGCGCGCTGATCTTTTTGATCCCGCTGCTGATCGTGTATCTGATCGGGCAGCGGAAGCTGGTGGAAAATATGGAGAATTCCGGTCTGGTCGGTTAATTCGGCGGGACGGGAGTGCGGCAGAAATGATTCCGGTCTGGTCGGATAATCCGGCGGACGGGAGTGCGGCAGAAATGATTCCGGTCTGGTCGGATGATACGGCAGGGCGGGAATACGGCAGAAATGATTCCGGCCTGGCCGGATAATGCGGCGGGGCGGAGACCGGGCTGTCGCGGAAAACATTCCTGCATCCAGAGTCCTGCGCAGTTCTTACAGATGGTGCGTCCAAATAAAACAGAACGCCGGTTTGTGTCTGCGAGAACTGCGCATGGACAGGGACGATCCGGGATGTTTTCTGTTGTCCCTGCAAGCTGCGGCTATTATGCGGCTATTATGCGGCGATCATGCGGCAGCGGGCCGGATGAGCGGATGGCCGCAAAACAGTTTGGGAGTTGATTTATTATGAAAAAAAGAATAGCTGCAGCCGGGCTAAGTCTGGCGCTGACGGTTAGTCTGCTTGGCGGCTGCGGATCGGCGCTTCCCGGGGAGACCGGCTCTTCCGAAACGGCGGAAGCCGTGGGAGAAACCTATGAGGCCGGGGAAACGGAAAACCCTGCCGGAACGGGCGAAGCTTTGGACCCCGCGGAAGCCGGGAAGGAAACGGCCGGCAGGGCGGATGGCTCACAGGCAGCGGATGCGGCACAGGAAACGGATTCCTCACAGGAGACTACAATGCAGGAAACGAGCAGTTACCCAAAGATGACGGTGGATGTGAATACCGTCTATCAGACGATCGAAAGCTTCGGCACCAGCGGCTGCTGGTGGAGCCAGTATGTGGGCGGATTTGACGACGATCCTTACGGAGAAACCGGGATCAGTACGAGAGAGCAGATCGCCTCGCTTCTTTTCGACAGGGAGAATGGCATCGGACTGACCTGCTACCGCTATAATCTGGGAGCCGGCTCGGCGGAGAGCCGGAAGGGTACTTATTCCGACATTCACCGCCGCGCGCAGAGCTTTGAGACGGAGCCGGGCGTCTATGACTGGGAAAAGGACGCCAACGCGGTGTGGTTCTTAAACCGGGCCGTGGAACTGGGCGTGAAGGAGGTCGTTCTCTTCTGCAACAGCCCTTTAGAGCGTCTGACCGATAACGGAATGGCGCAGCTGACCGCCGGCACGAAGAGCAACATTTCCCCCGAAAATTACGGGGCGTTCGCGTCCTATGTGATGGATGTGGCGGAGCATTTCGTGGCGGAGGGGATACCGGTGCGGTTCATTTCCCCGATCAACGAGCCCCAGTGGGAATGGACCAGCGGGCAGGAAGGCGCCCATTATGAGCCGGAACAGACCAGGGAGGTCTATCTGGCCTTCCTTGACGAACTGGAGAGCAGGGAGACGCTTGCGGGCGTGGAACTGTCCGGCCCGGAGAGCGGCGAATGGGGCGGTCAGGCGACCATCGATTATACCGAATCCATTTTGGGCGACGAGCGGCTGGCAGAGCATTTTACCGCGATCGACAATCACTCCTACTGGTCGGACGATGTGGCGAAGCAGTCCTTCGCCAATTACATGAAGGTCTATCATCCGGACGTGAAGCTGCGGATGAGCGAGTGGTGCGAGATGGTCAACGGTTCGGATGTGACCATGGACTCCGCGTTCCATCTGGCGCAGGAGATCGCGAAGGACATGCGGATCCTGAGCGTGGTGTCCTGGCAGAACTGGGTGGCGGTGGCTCCCGGCGGTTATCGGGATGGTCTGATCTACATCGACGAGCGCAGCCACAAGTTCCGGGCCCTCAAGCGTCTCTGGAGCTTTGGCAATTTCAGCCGCTATGTTCGTCCGGGTTATACGCGGGTGGAGATCACGGCGCCGACCCGGGAGATGGATAAAATGCTTCCCACGGCGTTTACCGGCGTAAACGATGCGGGGAAGGAAGAACTTGTCATGGTATTCATCAACGAAGATGTGGTGGATCAGGAATTTACGCTGGACGGATGCGGGGATTACGCCCGTATCTCCTGTTATGAGACCTCGGACGGCAATGACCTTGCGTGCGTGCTGGAAGAGGAGTACGATCCGAACGCGCCGGTGAAGATCGCAGCCAGGTCGGTGACGACAGTGATTTTGGAGAAATAAGATTTTGAAATGTCGGATTGTACGGAAATGATTTTTTTCTGAAGTTGGAATTTAGAAAATGAGTTTTCGTGGAATTGGAATGTACGAAAGAGAGATTCCCGCGGCGCCAGACTGCACGGCAGCCGGAGACCGGAGGCAGAACAGACAGCCGGAGACCGAAGGCAGGGCAGGCAGCTGGAGACCGGAGGCAGGGCAGATAGCCGGAGACCGGAGGCAGGGCAGGCAGCCGGCGCCGCGAAGAAAAAGAATGAGATGGCAATTCAGAAGGAGAGAAAATCAGGAATGAGATTTGAGGTTAAGGACACATTTTATCTGGACGGAGAGAAATTTCAGATCCTGTCGGGGAGCATCCACTATTTCCGGATCGTGCCAGAGTACTGGCGCGACCGGCTTATGAAGCTGAAAAGTCTCGGACTGAATACGGTGGAGACCTATATCCCGTGGAATGTGCATGAGCCGAGAAAGGGCGAGTTTGTGTTCGACGGCATGGCGGACGTGGCCGGTTTCGTGAAACTGGCCCAGGAGCTTGGCCTGTATGTGATCCTGCGTCCCTCCCCCTATATCTGTGCGGAGTGGGAGTTTGGCGGGCTGCCCGCCTGGCTCCTTAAGGAGGATATTTCCGTCAGAAGCGCGTCGGAAGCGTTCCTTAAGCATGTGCGGGAGTATTATCAGGTGCTTCTGCCGATCTTAAAGCCCCTTCAGATCACCGAGGGCGGCAATGTGATCCTGATGCAGGTGGAGAATGAGTACGGCCATTTCGCGGATGATACGGCGTATATGGAAGCAATGCGCGATCTGCTTCTGGAAGGAGGGATCACAGTCCCGCTGATCACATCGGACGACCCGCGGGAGGAAAGCCTTAGGGGCGGCCGGGTAAACGGCGCGCTGACTACGGGCAATTTCGGTTCCCATACGAAAGAACGGTTTGAGATCCTTAAGAAATTCACGGAGGGCGGTCCTCTGATGTGCGCGGAGTTCTGGGTAGGGTGGTTTGACCACTGGGGCAACGGCGGCCATATGACCGGCGACCTGGAGAGGAGCGCCATAGATCTGGAAGACATGCTGAAAATGGGGCATGTGAATATCTACATGTTTATCGGAGGAACCAATTTTGGTTTCATGAACGGTTCCAATTACTACGATGAGCTGACGCCGGATGTGACTTCTTATGATTATGATGCGGTGCTGACGGAGGCCGGAGATTTTACGCCCAAATATTACCGCTACCGGGAGATCATCGGCCGGTACGCGGCGGCACCGGAGGCAGCGCTGCCTGCGCCGGGAGTACAACTGCCTGCGCCGGGGGTACGGCAGCCCGAGTCGGGGGTACGGCTGCCTGAATCGGAAGTACAGCTGCCCGCGCCGGAAGTACGGCTGCCTGAGTCGGAAGTGCAGCTCCAGCTCCCCGCGCCGGTTGTAAAGAAGGCGTACGGCACGGTGCGGATGAAGGAGAAGGTGGGATTGTGGGAGTCCCTTGAACTTCTGTCGGAGCCGTCCGAGAGCATTTGTCCAAAGAGCATGGAGCGGCTGGGACAGAATTACGGTTACATTCTGTACACGTCTCCGGTGCGCAATGAGCGAAAGCTGACCAGCATCCGGCTTCTGAAGGCCAATGACCGGGCGAACCTGTTCCTGGATGACCGGCGCCTTCTGACCCTTTACGACCGGGAACTTCTGACGGAGCATGAACTTGACGCGGAAGCAGAGGAAGGCCAGATGCTGCGGATCCTCGTGGAGAATATGGGCCGGGTGAATTTCGGTCCCCGCATGAACGAGCAGCGGAAGGGGATTGATGGATGCGTGCAGATCAACGGCCATATTCATACCCGCTGGAAGCAGTACCCGCTTCCGCTTGATAACCTTGAAAAACTTGATTTTGACAGAGGTTACATAGAAGGAGAGCCGGCGTTTTACCGGTTTGAATTCACGGTGGAGGAAAAGGGCGATACCTTCCTGGAACTGAATGGCTGGGGCAAGGGCTGCGTTTTTATGAATGGTTTCAACATCGGGCGTTTCTGGGAGATCGGTCCGCAGAAACGGCTCTATATACCGGCGCCGCTTCTGCGGGAAGGCGTAAATGAAGTGATCGTGTTTGAGACGGAAGGAAAGGCGTCCGGAGAGATCGCCTTCATGGACGAGCCGGATCTCGGGTGAGGCGGAAAAGCAGGAAAAGACAGAAGTGTGAAACGGCTGGAAATGCGAGCGGAGCATCGCTGTCGATCTTCTGTGTAGAAACAGGGGCGCGGCCTGCCGGCCGCGCCCCTTCCTCATGAAAAGGATTGATTTCCCCGCTTCTTCATGTTAGAATAGCTTGGGACAAGGAAATCATGAGCCAGAAGATCATTGCGAGAATGAAGGAGCTTGAGGACTCTGATGAAGAAGTTAAAAAAATGGCTGCCGGCATTCCTGCTGGGTATCATTGGTATAGCTGCCGTTTTGATCGGTGTCGTCTATTTTGAATTTATTTCCCGGCGGATCTACGAGGACAGTACCGGACATCTGGAGGAGATTTACGGACAGGTGAACCGTTCTTTCCGGGCCTTTATCGACCGGAACTGGGGAATCTTAAACGGCTGGGGAGACAGCTTCTCCCTGACGCCGGACGAGGACAATCCGAAAGTGGCGGAGCTGATCCGCGAAGAAAAGGAGTATTGGGGATTTTCTGAGTTCTATTTTCTGTCCGCTGAGAAGGAGAGCGTTACGCTGGACGGCGCAGGCGGCAGTCTGCGGCTGGAAGATTCCTGGGACAGCCTGATAAAGGACCGGGAACCGGTCATGGCGGGCGAGAAGCTGGCTTCCGGGCAGGAGGTGACCGTTTTCGCGGTTCCCGTACAGCATGGTTTTTATAATGGATTCGGATTTGACGCTATCGCCATCAGCTACACGAACGCGGATCTGGCCCGGTCCCTGAACGTAGAGGCGTTTTCGGGCAACGCCAGGTGCTTTGTCATTCACAGCGACGGCCGGGTGCTTCTTTCTACCCGGACCGGCGGCAACGTATTCAGCAATTATCTTGTATATCTGCAGGCCGCGTCCGATCTAAGCGATACGGAGGCAGCCGGGATCCGAAGCGACTGGGAGAGCGGTGCTTCGGGCCTTCTGCGCTGCAAAATCGGCGGCGTCGATAACT
>CANPYE010000038.1 GCA_947588005.1 uncultured Lachnospiraceae bacterium
AACCGGGAAGGCGATTACTACCGGATCGCGTCCTGGGCGGAGAACCATGTGCTGGACTGCTGGCAGGTGGTGGCGAAGGACAGATCGGAGGCGCTGGTCACGTTTGTGCAGGTGCTGGGTAAGCCAAATCAGCACAGCCGGAGGATACGCTTAAAGGGATTGGATCCGGACGCGGATTATACGGTGGAGGAGTATACCGGCGAAGCGCGTAAGAAAGCCGGAACAGCGGGAGCGGCAGGAGCAAGTGCAAGTACCGGTGAGACAGCAGAAGCCGGAGCAAATGCGAAGGCAGCCCGGGAAGACGGTGCAAATGAGAAGAAAGGAAGAATTTACAGCGGCCGCCTTCTCATGAACGCAGGCCTTCTGATCCCGCCGAAGTGGGGCGATTTCGTCAGCGAGCTTATATATTTGAAGAAGACCTGAATGCCGGTTCTCCACGTTGCAGAGGAGCAGCCGGTTCGCTCTGCTGCTCTGCTATTCACCGCAGGCTGGATGAAGAACGGGTATAAGCCGCATTTTTCCCTGGACCACCCTTGCCATAGGATGGGTATATGCTGCGGGATAGGTGCAGGCAGAATAGGTTCCGGCAATTAGACATAAGGCAGGTGGTTTCCGTGCGGAGACCACTTGTTTTTTTCCTTCTTTTCTGTTACAATCAGCTGGTATACATAATCTGACGGAAGGGAATCCAAGATAGTGACGGCGATCATCGATTATGACGCGGGGAATCTGAGAAGCGTGGCGAAGGCGCTCGAGGCGCTGGGAGAGGAGCCTGTTGTAACCAAGGACCGGGAGCGGATCCTGGGAGCGGACCGGGTGATCCTGCCGGGCGTGGGTGCTTTCGGCGACGCCATGGAGAAGCTTTGCCAGTATGACCTGACGGAAGTAGTCCGGGAAGCGGCCGCCTCCGGTAAGCCGTTTCTGGGAATCTGCCTGGGGCTGCAGCTCCTTTTCGAGAGCAGCGAGGAGAGTCCGGGGGCAGAGGGTCTTGGCGTGCTTAAAGGAAATATCCTGCGGATCCCTGACAGTACAGGACTTAAGATCCCGCACATGGGATGGAATTCTCTTGAAATATCGGAAGGCAGCAGGCTGTTTTCCGGGATCCCGCAGGGGAGCTTCGTCTATTTCGTCCATTCGTATTATCTGAAGGCGGAGGATGCGGATATTGTGGCGGCCGCGACGGAGTACGGCGTCCGCATTCACGCTGCGGTGGAGCGCGGCAATGTATGCGCCTGCCAGTTCCATCCGGAGAAAAGCGGGGACGTGGGACTTAAGATCCTGCGGAATTTCCTCGATATGTGACGGAGCGGAAAACCGGCGGCAGGACGAAATTTTCCTCGCGATGTGACGGAGCGGAAGAGAACGGCGGCAGGGCGTAATTTTTCTTGCGATGTGACGGGTCAGAAGATCGGCGGCAGGGTAAAATTTTTCTTGCGATGTGACGGGAGCGAGTATCAGCGACAAAGAGGAACGATCATGCACACGAAACGCATCATTCCCTGCCTCGACGTCCATAACGGACGCGTGGTGAAGGGCGTGAATTTTGTAAATCTGCGGGACGCCGGGGATCCGGTGGAAATCGGCGCGGCCTATGATAAGGCCGGAGCGGATGAGCTGGTATTTTTGGACATCACAGCTTCTTCCGATGCACGGGACACGGTTGTGGACATGGTGCGGCGGGTGGCGGAGACGGTATTTATTCCGTTCACGGTGGGCGGAGGGATCCGGACAGTGGAAGACTTCCGCCGGCTTCTGCGGGAAGGGGCGGATAAGATTTCCATCAATTCTTCGGCTGTCAATACGCCGCGGCTGATCAGCGACGCCGCGGACAAATTCGGTCGGCAGTGCGTGGTGGTGGCCATCGACGCCAGACGCCGTGCGGACGGTTCCGGCTGGAATGTGTATAAGAACGGCGGCCGCATCGATACCGGACTGGACGCGGTGGAATGGGCGATGGAAGCGGATCGGCTGGGAGCAGGGGAGATCCTTTTGACCAGTATGGACTGCGACGGGACCAAGGCCGGCTATGATAATGAACTGACGGCGCGGATCGCTGAAAATGTATCGGTGCCCGTGATCGCATCCGGCGGCGCGGGGACGCTGGAGCATTTCTATGAAGCGCTGACGGTGGGAAAGGCGGACGCGGCGCTGGCGGCGTCATTGTTCCACTATAAGGAACTGGAGATCCGGCAGGTGAAGGAATATCTGGCCGCAAAAGGCGTGCCGGTGCGGCTGTGAGGTTACATGACAGCAAGACAGCGAAGCTATAAGGTCACATAGTTATCAGGCGGCACGAATGCAAAACTACAAAGGTTACAAGGTTACGGGAGGAAAAAGCATGGGAGCGATCCAGAACGACTGGCTGCAGGCCATCGGCGGCGAGTTTCGGAAGCCTTACTATAAGGAACTGTATAATTTTGTCAATCAGGAGTACCGTACGCGGGTCATCTATCCGCCGGCGGACGACATTTTCAATGCCCTGCATTTGACGCCGCTTAAGGAAGTGAAGGTGCTGATCCTGGGGCAGGACCCGTATCACAACGAGCACCAGGCGCACGGCCTGTGCTTCTCGGTGCTGCCGGATCAGAGAGAGATCCCGCCGTCGCTCGTTAATATTTATCAGGAGCTGCATGACGATCTGGGCTGCTACATTCCGAATAACGGTTATCTTGTCAAATGGGCGAAGGAGGGCGTGCTCCTGCTGAATACGGTGCTGACCGTGCGGGCCCATCAGGCCAATTCCCATCAGGGAAGGGGATGGGAGCAGTTCACGGATGCGATCATCGAGGCGGTGAATCGGGAAGACCGTCCCATCGTATATATGTTATGGGGCCGGCCGGCGCAGAGCAAGATACCGATGCTGACGAATCCGAAGCATCTGGTGCTCACAGCGCCTCATCCGAGTCCGCTGTCGGCGTATCGGGGATTCTTCGGATGCCGTCATTTCAGCCGGTGCAACGAATTCCTGGAGAGCCACGGCGTGGAGCCAATCGACTGGCAGATCGAGAATATCTGAGAGAAGCAGGTCTGCGGCAGTATCATAATTGCGGGCGGCGGATGCAGGACTGGGGCGGTATCATGATCGCAAACGGCGGATGCAGGTCTGCAGCGAAAGAATGAGTGCATAGCAGAATAAAACAGACATGGGAGTGGAATCGGGATGAATATCATAGAGATATTGAAGGTTCTTGTATTTGGAATCGTAGAGGGCTTTACCGAGTGGCTGCCGATCAGCAGCACCGGGCATATGATCCTGCTGGATGAGCTGATCCAGCTGGACGTGACGCCGGAATTTAAAGAGGTGTTCCTGGTGGTGATCCAGCTTGGCGCGATCCTGGCGGTGGTCGTACTGTATTTTTCGAAATTATTTCCCTTCGTGACGATAAAGGGCAAAAGCATGGGAAAGAAAAACCTGGCTGTTCCGCTTGGCGGCAAGAGCAGCAAATCCATCGTTATGACCGCGGATTCCTACCATACAAAACGGGGCGTCCGTGAGGATATCATTCCGTTAGCGATTCCGGCGGGAAAGGATGGTCATGTGGGAATCAAAGCCAGTACGCTGGTGCTGTGGGTGAAGGTCATTATCGCCTGCCTGCCCGCGGCGATCGTCGGAATCCCGCTGGACGACTGGATGGAGGAGCATCTGCGGGGGCCGTACGTAGTGGCGGCGGCTCTGATCCTTTACGGTATCCTGTTTATCGTGGTGGAGAACCGGAATTACGGCAAGCGGGCGGAGACGGAGAAGGTGGAGCAGATCTCTCTGTATCTGGCGCTTCTGATCGGTCTCTTTCAGACGCTTTCGCTGGTGCCCGGCACCTCTCGGTCCGGCGCGACGATATTGGGCGCCATGCTTTTGGGCTGTTCCCGCGGCGCGGCGGCGGAATTTTCCTTCTTCCTGGGGATCCCGGTCATGTTCGGGGCAAGCCTTATAAAGCTGATCAAGTTCGGGTTTCATTTTACCGGCGGCGAGGCGTTTATCCTGCTGTTCGGCATGGTCGTGGCGTTCCTGGTGAGCGTGTATTCGATCCGCTTCCTGATGACGTATATCCGGAGAAATGATTTCAAACTGTTCGGGTATTACCGGATCGTGCTGGGCGTGATCGTGATCGCGTATTTCCTGGTCACACAGTTTATTCCGCAGTTTCAGGCGCTGTGATGGAAATAATGCCGCGGCATACCAGAGAATGGCGACTATTTTTGACGCCCGGATATTTGCGTATTGCAGCCGGTGCGGATATAAAATTTCAAAAATCGCTTGACAAATTGAAAAGAATGCCATAATATGAACGCAAGTCAACCGAATACAGAACCCAAAGACTTGGAAGGGAAGAGTAGCAGGGGGATATTCTCACAGAGAGCTCCGAAGGCTGAGAAGGAGCAGAATGAAGCTTGTGAACATGGTCCTGGAGTTGCGTGGCCGAAACGTATGGTTTAGGTCACGACGGCAGCGCCCGTTACAGCGACAGGGTATCATCCTTACCGTTTGCGAACGGAAGGCCGTACCTGCTGAGGCCGGATATGTGAATGTCCGGTGAAATTAGGTGGTACCACGAGAGTTTAAGGCTCCCGTCCTATGCGGACGGGAGCCTTTCTTTTGTATGACGGCGCGTCCGGACCGCGAATATGTGCAAGTCTCTTTAATAACAGAAACTGGAGGTATACCCCATGGAAACCCCGATCATCCGGATCAAAGATCTGGGCAAGGAATTCAAAACCGCAAACGGCCCGGTACGGGCCCTTCAGGACATCAATCTGGAGGTGTCTGCCGGTGAGATCTTCGGCATCATCGGCTTGAGCGGCGCGGGCAAGAGCACTCTGGTGCGGTGCATCAATTATCTGGAGGTGCCCACGGAAGGCGACGTGTTTTTCGAGGGACAGAGCATGGCAGCGATGACCGATGCGCAGAGGCGCATGATCCGCCGGTCCATGGGAATGATTTTCCAGCAGTTCAATCTGCTGGCCCAGAGAAATGTGATCCGCAACGTCTGCTTTCCGCTGGAGCTGACCGGCGTACCGAAGAAGGAGGCGCGGCAGCGCGCCATGGAGCTTCTGAAAACAGTTGGCCTTGAGGATCGGGCGCAGGCGTATCCGGCTCAGCTGTCCGGCGGCCAGAAGCAGAGAGTGGCCATCGCCAGGGCGTTGGCGACTAATCCGAAGGTGCTTCTCTGCGACGAGGCCACCAGCGCGCTGGATCCCAATACGACGAAGCAGATATTGGAGCTTCTTAAGGAGATCAATCAGAAACTGGGCGTGACCGTCATTGTGATCACCCATGAAATGGCGGTGATCGAGGCGATCTGCGACCGGGTGGCGATCATCGATCAGAGCCGGATCGCCGAGGTCGGGGCGGTATCGGAACTATTTTTAAATCCGCGGTCCGCCATAGGCCGGAAACTGATCATGGGGGAGGCCGGGGAACAGGCGGCCGGCGGCGACGGGAGCGCAAGGAACATCCGTATTATTTTTGACGGGAGAGAATCCACGGAGCCGATCATTTCCAATATGGTCCTGGCCTGCAGCGCACCGGTGAATATCATGTACGCAGCCACCAGGGATATCCAGGGCAAGGCCATGGGGCAGATGGTGGTGCAGCTGCCGGAGGATGCGGACGGCGCGGAGAGAGTGATCGATTATCTGGAATCGATTAAGATTCCTTACGAGGAGGTGAACAGCTATGAAGCTTGACGCGGTAACGATCAATATGCTGAAGACGGGCATCTGGGAGTCTTTCTATATGACGGCGCTGTCGTCCCTGTTCGCGTATATCATCGGTCTGCCGCTGGGAATCATCTTGGTGGTCACCGATAACGGCGGGATCCATCCGATCCCATGGCTGCAGAAGATCCTGGGGGTCGTGATCAATCTGCTGCGCAGCGTGCCATTTTTGATCCTGCTGTTTATCGCGCTGCCGCTGTCGAAAATCGTGATCGGCACCAGGATCGGTTCGCCGGCCATCGTTATTCCGCTGACGATCGCGGCGGCGCCTTATGTGGCCCGGGTGGTGGAGTCGTCCTTTAGGGAACTGGACGCAGGCGTCATCGAGGCGGCCCAGTCCATGGGAGCGTCCACCTGGCAGATCATCTGGAAGGTGCTGCTGCCGGAGTCAAAACCGTCCCTTCTTCTGGGCGCGGCGCTTGCGGTGACGACGATCTTAAGCTATTCGGCCATGGCCGGATTTACCGGAGGCGGCGGTCTGGGAGCCATCGCGATCAACTACGGTTATTACCGGTATGAGCCGTTTCTGATGTGGGTGTCGGTGGTGCTTCTTGTGGTGATGGTCCAGATCATCCAGGAAGCGGGGAACCGGCTTTCCAGAAGGAGCGACAAGCGGATCCGATAAGAGGAAAATGTGAAATCAGAAGGAGCGACAAGCGGATCCGGTAAGAGGAAAATGTGAAATGTGAAATTCGAGAAAATAGCTCGTGAGGAGGCATAGTTACTGCGAGACAATGCTGAACGTGAAATAAAAGATCCGGCAGAAAAAAGCAGCGCTGAACATGAAATAAAGATCCGGCAGGGTCTTTATGATAAATTACATCTGTATGCAGAAAAAGACGCCGGATGCGGCGCATTCTGCAGCGGGCAGTCCATAAGGAGGAGAATCATTATGAGAAAAGAAACAGTTAGGAAAGTATCGGTATTCACAGCGGCGGTTCTGGCCGCGTCGGTCCTGACCGCCTGCGGCGGCCAGCAGTCCGGTTCGGTCCAGACGGATGCGGCGGGGGCGGCTGCGGCTGAGACAACGGCAGCCGGCGGCGAGCTGACGAAGCTTATTGTCGGCGCAAGCCCCGCGCC
Organism: uncultured Lachnospiraceae bacterium; assembly: GCA_947588005.1. Lineage (GTDB taxonomy): Bacteria > Bacillota > Clostridia > Lachnospirales > Lachnospiraceae > UBA3402. Next base: position 6,796 of record CANPYE010000038.1, read on the forward strand.
TCACGCGGAGATCCTGAACGCGGCGAAGGAAATTCTGGCGCAGAAAGGTTATGATTTACAGGTTATGGAGTATGTAGACTACATCCAGCCCAATCTGGCGCTGGAGTCCGGCGACCTGGACGCGAATTATTTCCAGCATCTGCCCTATCTGGAGTCCTTCAATGAGGAAAACGGTACGGATCTGGTATCCGCCGCGGCGATTCATTATGAACCTTTCGGCATCTACGCCGGCAAGACCGCTTCCCTGGACGCGCTGGCGGACGGCGCGGTCGTGGCGGTCCCCAACGACACCAGCAACGAGGCGCGTGCGCTTCTGCTTCTGGAGGCGCAGGGACTGATCAAGCTGAAGGAAGGCGCCGACCTGACCGTTACCAAGAACGATATCGTGGAGAATCCGAAGAACCTGGAGCTTTATGAGGTTGAGGCCGCCCAGATCCCGCGCGTGATCGAGGATGTCGACATTGCGGTCATCAACGGCAACTATGCCATCGAGGCCGGCTTCAAGGTGGCTGACGCCCTGGCTGTGGAGGATTCGGAATCCATCGCCGCTGCGACCTACGGCAATGTGATCGCCGTCCGGAACGGCGAAGAAAACGATCCGGCCGTCCAGGCTCTGATCGAGGCGCTCAAAAGCGACGAGGTGAAGAAATTCATGGAGGATACCTACGAGGGCGCGGTGGTGCCGCTGTTCTGAAAAAGCAGGATTTGATAAAAAAGAGTTGCTTTTCTGCTCGAGATGGCATATAATATGCTTATCAAGACAGTCGGAGGGTGAGTGCGAGTCACCCGTCCCGGCGAAATCTATTTGCGACTAAGAGTAGCCGTTCCTGGACTTTGCGAGGGCAGGACGGCTATTTCTTATGCGCATACGTCAGAATTGCGACAATAAGTATAGCAATGGAAAGCAGGATCTGCATTTCTTCATATGTCGACATAATAATCACTCCTTCCTCAAGACTCAGAGCGAGATGAGAGCACGTCCCCCGACTGCCTTGACAGGCATATTCGATTGCCAAAGTTCAGTAAGTGGAAAAAATATCTGTCGTAGAAATACTGAATTAACGAACAATCCCGAAGAATCGAAATGTGTTAAGAAATTCAGATAGTCTGATTCTAGCATATTTAATGTAATATGGCAATCCTTGCTTGAAAAAAAGTCCCTGTCATTGTATAATTTACTTGATGGAAGTTCGTTAATCTTTAAGCAAATACACAGACAGGAGAGGCTGCCATGGCGGAGAAAATTTTCGATTTGAAGCAGTATGCGAAGAAGGCGCGGGAAGCGGCGGCAGAGGGCGCCGTTTTGCTGCGTAACGAGGGCGGCGTGCTGCCGCTTACGGCGGGCGAGAAGGTCGCTCTGTTCGGAAGAAGCCAGTTTAATTATTATAAGAGCGGAACCGGTTCCGGCGGGCTTGTGAACGCCGCTTATGTAGTTGGAATCCGGGAAGCGCTGGAAAACAGCAGTTTCGTGCTGAATGAAACCGTGACGGCGGCTTATAAGGCGTGGCTTGCGGATCATCCCTACGACAAGGGCGTGGGCTGGGCCGGTGAGCCGTGGTATCAGGCAGAGATGCCGCTTACGGAAGAATTTGTAAAGGACGCCAGGAAGGAATCGGATACGGCGATTGTGGTCATCGGCAGGACGGCCGGCGAGGATCAGGACAATAAGGCGGAAGCCGGAAGTTATCTGCTGACGGATGACGAGGAGCAGATGCTTAAGCTCGTCTGCGGCGTGTTTGAGCGGACGGTGGTGCTTCTGAACGTAGGCAATATCATCGACATGAAATGGGTAAAGGCCTACGATCCGGCGGCGGTCCTCTATGTGTGGCAGGGCGGCCAGGAAGGCGGGAACGGCGTTCTGGATGTACTTGACGGCACAGTGACTCCGTCCGGCAAGCTGGCGGACACGATCGCCTGGGATATCGAGGATTATCCTTCCACGAAGAATCACGGCGACAGCACGAGGAATGTATACGCCGAGGATATTTATGTGGGCTATCGCTATTTTGAGACCTTCGCGAAGGACAAAGTGCTGTATCCCTTCGGTTTCGGCCTGTCCTACACAAGCTTTGCGCTTGAGAACGCCGAGATCAGGGAGATCCTGCCGGGCAATGTATTCGGACGTCTCCGCGCGTGCGTCCGTGTGACGAATACCGGGAAATACGCCGGTAAGGAAGTTGTTCAGGTATACGTGCAGGCGCCTCAGGGAGCTCTCGGAAAGCCTGCCCGCGCGCTGTGCGGTTTCGCCAAGACCGGCCTTCTGGCTCCCGGAGAGTCCCAGACGGTAACAGTAGAATTTCCGTGGCGTACAGCGGCTTCCTACGATGACAGCGAGGCGGCCGGGTATAAGTCCAGCTATGTACTGGAAGCCGGAGAGTATGGTTTCTATGTGGGAACGGACGTCCGGAGCGCCGGACGGGCCGGAAGCATTTCGATCGAGAGAACGGTGGCTCTTGAGACGGTCGAGGAAGCGATGGCTCCGGTGACGGAGTTTGAGCGGATGAAGCCGGTGGTGCGGATCGGCGGAGCGGTGTCCCGAGAGACTGCTGCCGCCGACAACGGCGCCGCAAAGGCTGACGCTGGAACAGGCGATGCTGCAGATGAAGCTGCAAAAGCCGCGTCTGCGGCAGGCGGCAAAGGCGCTGCCGCATCGGAACCGGAATTCATATTAACCTGGGAGAAAGCCCCCCTGCGCACGGCGGAGCCGTCTGCGCGCAGAAAAGAGCGTCTGCCGGAAAGTCCCGCCTGCACAGGCGATCAGGGCTGGAAACTGGCGGATGTGAAAGCGGGCAGGGTGAGCATGGAGACCTTTCTGGCCCAGCTGGAGAACGAAGACCTGTTCTGCATGGTGCGCGGCGAGGGTATGTGTTCTCCGAAGGTAACGCCTGGAACGGCCGGAGCCTTCGGCGGCGTAACGGAGCGCCTTAAGGCGTTCGGAATCCCGGTAGCCTGCTGCTCCGACGGCCCCAGCGGTATCCGTATGGACTGCGGCAGCATCGCGTTCGCCATGCCCAACGGCGCCTGCCTGGCTTCGTCCTTTAATGAAGCCCTTTCCGAAGAACTGTACGAGTGGGAGGGTCTGGAGCTTCGCAAGAATAAGATCGACACGCTTCTGGGACCGGGCATCAACCTGCACCGCAATCCTTTGAACGGCCGGAACTTTGAGTATTTCTCCGAGGATCCGCTTGTCACCGGCAAGATGGCGGCGGCTCAGCTGCGGGGCATGGGACGCTACGGCGTCACCGGAACCATGAAGCATTTCGCCTGCAACAGCCAGGAATACAACCGTCACCGCGTGGAGGCGGTGGTTTCCGAGAGAGCGCTTCGGGAACTGTATCTGAAGTGCTTCGAGATCGCGGTGCGAGAGGGCGGCGGCTATTCCATTATGACATCCTACAATCCGATCAACGGATTCTGGTCCTCCAGCAATTACGACATGCTGACCACGATCCTGCGGAAGGAATGGGGCTATGACGGCATTGTCATGACCGACTGGTGGTCCACCGGCAATGACGAGGGCGAGCTGGGCGACGTTCACAATGTCGCCGCTATGATCCGCGGACAGAACGATCTGTTCATGGTGGTGAACAACGCGGAGGAGAATTCCCAGAAGGACAATTCCGCGAAAGCCCTTGCTGCCGGCAAGGTCACCCGCGGCGAATATTTGCGGGCCGCGGCTAATATCTGCCGCTACCTGATGCGTACGCCGGCGTTTGCGCGTATGCAGGGCATTGAAACGGAGCTTGACCGGGGTCTGGCGGCCGCGGCGGCCCAGGAGGAAGGAGCCGTTTCCGCGCTGGTCCGTGTGACGCTGCCGGCCGCGGGCGCGTCGCTTCCGGTAGAAGAGATCCCGACGGACAAGGGCAGCCGCGTTATGTTCGAGCTGGCGGCGAAGGAGCGGGGCCGTTACCGGATGGAACTGGAATGCCGCGTGCCGAATCAGGGAAGTCTGGCGCAGGTGCCGGTGACCATTTCCCAGGATAAGCAGATCGTGAAAATGATCTCCCTGACCGGCGAGGATAAGGAGTGGCAGAAGCAGGAGATCACACTGAATCCGGTCTTCCAGAACACATCCTTTGTGACCTTCTTCTTCGGACAGAGCGGCATGGAGCTGCGCAGCTGCCGCGTGGAGCTTGTGGAATCCTGGGAGGAGAAGATCAGGGCCATGATGGCGGCGCGGGAGAAGGGAGAGTAAGCGCACGCATGACCGCCGACGGAGCAGAAGTCGGCGGCCGGAAGCGGCACAGGCGTGAGCGGAAACCGCCGGTCAAAAGCGGAACAGGCGTGAGCGGAAACCGCCGGCGCCGGTTTACCGCACCGGAGCCTCTACATCCTTCTTCTTTACATTGACTAAGATGATGTCATCCCCTACCTGGCAGATGTCGCAGTAGGGGATGACATATTCTTTTTCACGGCCCAGAAAACCGCAGAAGCTGGCGGGGCCGGGGACGATCAGCGCCTTCATGCAGCCGTCGCACATGTCGAAATCCACATCGCCGACAAAGCCGAGCCGCCTGCAGTCTTCGGCATTAATGACTTCCTTCTGTTTCAGTTCGGAGATACGCAAAACGCACAGGACCACCTTTTAATGAGCTTGGTGTATCCTATGCGTTTTCTTTTATGTCCTATGACGGATATATGCGGTACTATTATGCTTTATGTCAGTGCTTATGTCAATGGAGCGTCCGAAGGGATATCCTTATCGGAAGGCACATCCTGCTGAGGAACCTGCGCCCCACCCGGCTGCGGGAACGGTTCGGTTTCTGAGGGCTGCTGCGGAAACGGAGCTTGTTCCGGCTGCTGGGAAACCGCGCTTCCGACGGCTGGCTGCGCTGCATCCGTGCGCTGCATTCCCGGAGCTTGTTCCGGCTGCGGCTGAACCGGAGACATGTCTGTCTGCGGCTGCTGCACCGCCTGCTGATAGAAGACCTCCTGCGCTGCTGCCTGCTGTGCCGGCTGCCCAAAGCCTCCCTGCGGCGCTGCCTGCTGGAAATATACTCCCTGCGGCGGCGCCGGCTGTTCCTGATAGAACGCCGGACCGGCGTATGCGTTTGCGGCAGCGGTCTCTGCCGGGCTGTGCTTCAGTGCGTCCGGGACCGTACCCTTAAGCTCCAGATAGAACATTGCCATCGTGCAGCCGACGTACGGCGAGAGCCACAGCGCGGCCAGTCCGAAGCTGAACGCGGCCAGGAGAGAAATTCCGAAGAAGCTCAGACAGAGTACGAAATATCTGCAGCGGTTGCCCTTCATCAGCCGCTGGCTTTCCGCCAGCGCTTCGAAGATGCCTTTTGCCGGGTCTTCCACCAGGATCAGGTAGAACTGGCTGAAGGTCAGCAGCACGTAGGCGTAGACGACCAGAAGAATGATCTCATATACGAGCAGGAAGACGGACGCGAACCCTTTTCCGCCTGTCAGCGCGGCCACAAAGGACATGATGTAGACCGGCGCCATGGTGATCCCTTCCAGAAGCGCTACCAGTACAGAGATCAGAATGAATTTCCACGGACTGTGGGTGAAGGCCCAGAACAGGGTGGTAACCTTCGCCTTCTGACCGGCCGCCACGTCCAGATAGAGCCTCTGATAGCCGACGCTCAGAAGGAGCATGGCCACCAGGTATACAAAATACAGGATGATCAATATGACGATCAGCGTTCCGATGGACACGCTTCCTTTCGACGCTGCCGCGGCGGAGGAGAAGAGTCCGGCCAGAGCCTTGACCCCGCTTCCCAGGGCCGCGAACAGAACCGCGTTCAGGGCAACCATGAACAGATAGGAGATTCCCATGCTGATCAGCGTCGCGCCGATCATAATGCCCCAGCTGCCTTTCAGCGCCCGCCGGGCGTATAATTTCAGATCAGACCGTTTGATATCCATATCGCGCACCTCCTTAGTAATAGAAGCCGGATCCGGCAAGTCCGGACGCACCGGCCGACGCCAGATAGACAAGGATCACGACGCCTGCGGCAACACTTAAGACCATACCGATAACGCCGCAGATCAGACCGGTTTTCGCACGTTTGTCAAAATACGTTTCCACTCTGGACAGACACGCCAGAACCACCGCCAGACTTCCCAGAATGATGCCGCCGCAGCAGCAACAGGAGGTGACGATGGAGATGATGCCGACGACCATGGAACCCAGCGCCATGGAATTGTCGTCTTTGGGATGAACGGCTTGTTCATTCATATGTATTCCCCACCTTTCTTGTAAAAAAATCTTGTAAGATCCAGGATTCCGTACGCAATTATTATAGTATGGAAGTTCGCGTTTGTAAATAGGACTGCATAAATCGACAGGATATGCGCTTGGATGCGCTTGTATGAATCGCGTGGAAAAGGAAGGATTCAAATTGGATTGCTAGCACTCACTCAAAATGAGTGCTAAAAATCTATTGACAAATCCGAAAAATGGTATTACACTTGTCTGCGAAGAGGAAAAGATATCCGCCCCGTAAAGCGGAAGGGTTCTGAAAGATCGGATTCTCCGCCCGCGGCGGGGTAAAAAATAAAGAGAAAAAGGAGCGATGCAACATGGCAACGAAAAAAGGAAGCTTATCCATAAGCAGCGAGAATATTTTCCCAGTGATCAAGAAGTGGCTGTATTCGGATCACGATATTTTCTACCGTGAGCTGATCTCTAACGGCTGCGACGCGATCACGAAGCTTAAAAAACTGGAGCTGATGGGCGAGTACGAGAAGCCGGAGGATATGGAGTACAAGATCCAGGTCACGGTGAACCCCACGGACAAGACCATCGCGGTCTCCGACAACGGTCTCGGTATGACGGCCGAAGAAGTAGACGAGTACATTAATCAGATCGCCTTCTCCGGCGCACAGGATTTCCTGGAGAAATACAAGGACAAGGCCAATGAGGACCAGATCATCGGTCATTTCGGACTGGGCTTTTATTCCGCGTTCATGGTGGCGGACAAGGTGACGATCGATTCGCTGTCCTATCAGAAGGACGCGGCGCCGGTTCACTGGGAGTCGGACGGCGGCACCGAGTTTGAGATGGGCGAGGGCAGCCGGGAGAGCCACGGCACCACGGTGACCCTGTATCTGAACGACGACAGCACGGAGTTCGCCAATGAGTACCGGGCCCGTGAGGTCATCGAGAAGTACTGCGGCTTCATGCCGGTGCCCATTTTCCTTGACAATGCCACGGCGGAGCCTCAGTATGAGACCATCGAGAAGGACGAGCTGACGGAGAAGGATACCATCATCGAGACCATCGTCGAGGAGGCGAAGACCGAGGAGAAGGAGAATGAGAACGGCGAGAAGGAGGTCGTGGAGGTCTCTCCGGCGAAGGAGAAGTATAAGATTTTAAAGCGTCCGGTGGCCTTAAACGACATAAACCCGCTGTGGAACAAGCACCCGAACGAGTGCACGGAGGACCAGTACAAAGAGTTCTACCGGAAGGTGTTCTTGGATTACAAGGAACCGCTGTTCTGGATCCATCTGAACATGGACTATCCGTTTAACCTGAAGGGCATCCTGTACTTCCCGAAGATCAACACTGAGTACGACAGCCTGGAGGGCACGATCAAGCTGTACAACAGCCAGGTCTTTATCGCGGACAATATTAAAGAAGTGATTCCGGAATTCCTGATGCTCTTAAAAGGCGTCATCGACTGCCCGGACCTGCCGCTGAATGTGTCCCGAAGCGCCCTGCAGAACGACGGCTTCGTGAAGAAGATCTCCGATTACATCACGAAGAAGGTCGCCGACAAGCTGTCCGGCATGTGCAAGACCGACCGGGAGAATTATGAGAAATACTGGGACGATATCAGCCCCTTCATCAAGTTCGGCTGTCTGAAGGATGAGAAGTTTGAGGAGAAGATGAAGGACTACATCATTTTCAAGAACCTCGACGGCAAGTATCTGACGCTGCAGGACTGCCTGGACGCGGCGAAGGAGAAGCATGAGAATATCATCTACTATGTGACCGACGAGAAGGAACAGGGCCAGTACATCAATATGTTTAAGAAGGAAGGACTGGACGCGGTCATCTTAAAGCATACGATCGACAGCCCCTTCATCACGCAGATGGAGCAGAAGCATGAGGGCGTCAAGTTCTTGCGCATCGACGCGGACGTCAGTTCTACCTTCAAGGAGGAAGTGAAGGAAGAAGACGCGGATGCGTTTAAGGCAGACAGCGAGAAGCTGACGGCGGCCTTCAAGAAGGCCATCGGCAGCGACAAGCTGGAGATCAAGGTGGAGAAGCTGAAAGATGAGCAGCTGGCCTCCATGATCACCCTGTCCGAGGAGAACCGCCGGATGCAGGACATGATGCGTATGTACAATATGTACGGGATGGATAACGATATGTTCGGCGGCATGGGCGAGACCCTGATCCTCAACGCCAACCATAAGCTGGTTCAGTATGTGCTTGCCCACGAGGAAGGCGAGCTGACGGAGAAGATCTGCAAGCAGCTCTACGACATGGCCTCCTTAAGCCACGGCAGCTTAAGTCCGGAGCGGATGACGGAGTTTTTGACGAGAAGCAATGAGATCATGATGCAGCTGGTGGGCTGAAACGGCGGCGTATCTTTCTGCGCTTTGCCGGCCGGGCCTTTAAACAACTGAAAAATGCTGAAAGGAGAAGGAACGGTGGGCGGCAAGGCGCGGAAATACTGGATCCTGGACCGATCGCCATCAATTCGGCTGCCTTCGTGGGGATCCGGGCGGCGGGCTTTTTAGGGGCTCTTATAGCGGCCTTTGGCTGTGTGGCTCCGTCCCGCGGTCATCGCGATGATCGTATCGGCCGGACTGATCCTTTATTCGATCTTTTAAGCGCCGCTTTGGATTGCGGCGCTTGCTTTTTTCTTATGAATGAGATAAAATAAATCAGCTGTCCTGGGAATAAGCAGTAAGAGGTGGATAAGATGAAAGAAATTGAGAACAGAAGTTTTGATGAAGAACGCGCCCTTTGCGGCAGCGACGGCGCGCTGTACACGATCAGGAATGAACAGCTTTGTGTTGCGGTCCGAACGCTGGGCGGCAGCCTGTGCTCGGTTAAGGATCAGGAGGGGACCGAGTATCTGTGGCAGGGCGATCCTGCTTACTGGAAGGACCAGGCGCCGAATCTGTTCCCCTATATCGCCAGAATGACGGAAGGCAGATACACCTTAGATGGCCGGGAATATCATATGGACATTCACGGTTTTGTGAAGGACAGCGAGCTTACGGCCGCGGAATGCGGCGAATCCCGCCTCCTTCTGCGGCTTACGGACAATGAAAAGACCCTGGCGCAGTATCCGTATCATTTTACCTATGAGATCGAATACCGGCTGGAAGGAAATTCACTGGAGGTGGTCTACCGCGTAGTGAACGAGGATGAGAAGACCATGTATTTCGGGATCGGAGGGCATCCGGGCTTTCATGTGCCTCTGGAGGACGGACTGCGTTTTGAGGATTATGAGCTTTTGTTCGCCGGGACGAAAGGCGAATCATCGGAAGGAGAAACGCGGCGCGTTCTGTTCTCGCCGGCCTGCTTCGTGACCGGTACGGAGCCGTACGCGCTGGGAGAGGGCTGCGTGCTGCCGCTGCGCCACGACCTGTTTGACGACGACGCGATCATTCTCACCGGCGTGCCTGGACAGGTGTGCCTGCAGGCGAAGAAAGGACATAAGGCGGTGCGTGTTACTTATCCGCAGATGCGGTATCTGGGGATCTGGCACAGGCCCCATTCGGACGCGCCGTACGTCTGCATCGAGCCGTGGTCGTCGCTTCCGTCGCGGGACGGTATCGTGGAGGATCTGGCGTCCCAGCCGGGCCTGATCGCGCTTGGCGCCGGCGAGACGTATGAAAATTGCTGGGAGATCGAGATTATTCATAAATAAGAAGGAAACGCCGCAGGAGATTTCTTCTGCGGAAAGGAAGGTGCGTATATGAAAATGACGCTTGAGGGCATCCGCGACGCGGCTGCCTGGGAGAAAGCGCGGGTGAAGCTGCCGGGCTTTGATATCGAAGCGATGCGGAGGGCGACGGCGGAAGCGCCGGTCTGGGTGCATTTCGGGGCCGGGAATATCTTCCGGGGCTTTATCGCCGTTCTGCAGCAGCGGCTTCTGCAGCAGGGACTGGAAAAGAGCGGGATCGTGGCGGCGGAGACGTTTGATTTTGATATCATAGACCGGATCTATGCGCCTTATGATAATCTGACGATGGCAGTCAGCCTGCGTCCGGACGGCTCCATGGAGAAGGAGATCGCGGCCGGTATCGCGGAAGGCGTGAAGGCGGATATGGGGGATGCAAGATCCTTTGGCCACCTGAAGCATATTTTCGCGCAGCCGTCCCTCCAGATGATCAGCTTTACGATCACGGAGAAGGGGTATGCGCTTACAGATCTGAAGGGGAATTTCCTGCCGGCGGCAGCAAAAGACCTGGAAAACGGCCCCGGCGCGGCCTGCCATGCCATGGGCGTGGCGGCGGCCCTTCTGCTGGAGAGGTACCGCACCTGCCGCGCGCCGCTGGCGGTAGTCAGTATGGATAACTGCAGCCATAACGGAGAGAAGCTGCGCGCCGGGATTGTGACGGTGGCGGAGGAATGGGAGAAGCGGGGACATGTGACGGCAGATTTTGTGAAATGGCTGACGGACGAGGAGATCATTTCCTTCCCGTGGACCATGATCGACAAGATCACGCCGCGGCCGGCAAAGGAAGTGGAAGAAGCGCTCGCGGCGGCTGGGATCGAGGGCATGACGCCCATCGTCACCGGGCGGAATACATACATCGCGCCGTTTGTCAACGCGGAGGTTCCCCAGTATCTGGTGGTGGAGGACCGCTTCCCCAACGGGCGTCCGGCTCTGGAAAAAGCCGGGGTCTATATGACGGACCGGGAGACCGTGAACCGCACCGAACGGATGAAGGTGACGACCTGCTTAAATCCGCTGCATACGTCGCTTGCCGTCTACGGCTGCCTGCTGGGATATGACCGGATCTTCGCGGAGATGAAGGATCCGGATCTGAAGCGTCTGGTGGAGATCGTGGGATATGAGGAGGGGATGCCGGTTGTAACCCATCCCGGAATCATTGATCCCATGAGGTTTATTCATGAGGTTATCGACGAGCGGCTGCCCAATCCGTTTATTCCCGATATGCCGCAGCGGATCGCTACGGATACGAGCCAGAAGATTCCGGTGCGTTTCGGGGAAACGATCAAGGCGTACCTGGCCGGAAGTTCCGGAAGCGGCGCTGCTGGCGACAGGGCGGCGGTTCGACGGGCGGCGGACACGGACATTTCTGCGGGCGAGACTCTGAGCGTGAAGCGGGACGATTCTGCAGGCGAGGATCCGGGTGTGGAGACGGACAGTTCTGTGCGCGAGACTCCGGATGTGAAGGCGGACGGCACTGCAGGCGGGACGGAAGCCGGGCTGCGCGATGTGCGCAGTCTGACGGCGATCCCGCTGGTGATCGCCGGGTGGCTGAGGTATCTGCTGGCGGTGGATGATAACGGACAGCCGATGGAGCTGAGCAGCGATCCGATGCTTGAGAAGCTGCAGGGGCAGCTGGCCGGGATCACGTTCGGCGCGCCGGAGAGCGCGGAGGGGAAGCTGGAGCCGGTTCTGTCTAACCCGGTGCTGTTCGGGACGGATCTGGTGAAGGCGGGGCTGGCCCCGAAGATCGGGACAATGTTTAAGGAGCTTCTGGCGGGTCCGGGCGCGGTGCGCGGGACGCTGCACCGGTATGTGTCAGGAGAGCGGTGAGAGCGGAAGTTATCTGCCAGGCGGAGAGTGCGGAAACTGTCCGGTAAGCGGAGAGCGCGGAAGCGTATACTGCCTGCCGTATACCCGCGCATAGGTATATCAGGCAGCGCCGGATCCGTTATTAATCGAAAGGAAATCAGGTGACATCATGCTGAAACTGGAAAATATATCATTTGAGGCCGACGGCAGGGAGATCTTAAAGCAGATCAATCTCACGGTCGACGACCGCTTCGTGGCGATCACCGGTCCCAACGGGAGCGGAAAGTCTACGCTTCTTAAGATCATTATGGGGCTTATCGCGCCCACGTCCGGCCGGATCTGGCTGGACGGCGAGGATATCACGGAGATGTCCGTGACGGATCGGGCGAACCGCGGGATCAGCTTCGCGTTCCAGCAGCCGGTTCGTTTTAAGGGCCTTCGGGTCCGGGACCTTCTGGAGCTTGCCGGAGGCAAAGACAAGAAGGGCGGCGAGCGATTCGCCCACGCCTGCGAGGTCTTGAGCGAGGTGGGCTTATGCGCCAAGGATTATATCGACCGTGAACTGGACGACACGCTGTCAGGCGGCGAGATGAAGCGGATCGAGATCGCGATGGCGGCGGCCCGGGGAACGAAGATGACGCTTTTCGACGAGCCGGAGGCGGGGATCGATCTCTGGAGCTTTCAGAGCCTGATTCAGGTTTTTGAAAAGCTCTACCAGGAGACGTCCGGAACGATCATGATCATCAGCCATCAGGAGCGGATCTTAAATATCGCGGACAAGATCATTTATCTGAAGGACGGCGAGGTGCTGGAATACGGCGAGGGCGTGCGGGTGATGGAGCATCTGGATTCGGATATCCGTCCGGCTGCCTGTTCGGTTCTTTTAAACACGCAGCAGGCGGCCGCGTCCTGCGCGGAAAAGAGGTGAGAGGGATGGATGCGATCCAGAAAAATTTACTGAAAGAAGTAGCTGAGCTGGACGCGCTGCCTGTAGGAGCGTACAACATCCGAAGCAACGGGCAGAGCGCCGCGAGGAATACGACGGCGTCCATCGACATTGTGACAAAGACGGATAAGCAGGGCATCGATATCATCATAAAGCCCGGCACGAAGAATCAGAGCGTGCATATTCCCGTGATCATCAGTCAGAGCGGTTTAAAGGAGCTGGTCTACAACGACTTCTTCATCGGCGAGGACTGCGATGTGACGATCATCGCCGGCTGCGGCATTTCCAACTGCGGCGGCGAGGATTCCCGGCACGACGGCGTCCACAGCTTCTATGTGGGCAGGCGCAGCCGCGTAAAATACGTGGAGAAGCATTACGGCGAGGGGACCGGCCGCGGCAAGCGCCTGATGAACCCGACGACGGTGATCGAGCTTTCCGAGGATTCGACGATGGAACTGGAGACATCCCAGATCGGCGGGATCGACGATACGCTGCGGGCGACCAGCGCGAAGCTGGCTGCCGGGGCGTCCATTATTATCCATGACAAGATCCTGACGGAAGGCGATCAAAGGGCAAGGGCGGAGCTTTCCGTGGAGATGAATGGGGACGGTTCCACCTGCGATATGATCAGCCGCGGTGTGGCGAAGGAATCCAGCTTCCAGGAGGTCGTGATTAAGATCGACGGAAACGCGGCCTGCAGCGGCCACGCGGCGTGCGATTCCATTATCATGGACAAGGGCGTCATCGTGGCGACGCCCCAGCTGAAAGCGACCAATGTGGACGCTTCCCTGATCCATGAAGCCGCCATCGGCAAGATCGCGGGAGAGCAGCTCATGAAGCTGATGACCATGGGTCTTTCGGAGAAGGAAGCCGAGGAAATGATCATCCGCGGATTTTTGCAGTAAGAGACAGAAAGAATTAGATTGCGAACCCAAAGCCAACGGCTGCCGGAGCCTGTATCGGATCGTGAACATGCCGGCGTTACGTCTCGGCCTGCTGTTTACCGTATGCCGGCGTTAAAATAGTATAAGCCGCGCCGGAGGGTGTAAAAGCACTTGAAAAGCCCCCGAAGCATAAACTACATTAAGTTTTGCTTTCGGGTGGCTTTTTTATTTTGAAGACTTATAAGAAACCGTTGTCTGCCCGCGAGGAACGGGAGTGCTTAAAGCGCCTGGGGGAAGGCGACCTTAAGGCCAGGGATAAGCTGATAGAACATAATATGCGCCTGGTAGCCCATGTAGTGAAAAAATATCAGGGTTCCGGCTACGATACGGAGGATCTGCTTTCGGTGGGAACCATCGGGCTGATCAAGGCGGTCGGCACCTTTAACGCCGAGCGCGGCCGGCTGGCAACCTACGCGGCACGCTGCGTGGAAAATGAGATCCTGATGCTTTTGCGGTCAAATAAAAAGTATTCCAGGGAGGTATCCCTCTATGATCCCATCGGCGTGGATAAGGACGGGGAGACGGTCAGT
>CANPYE010000039.1 GCA_947588005.1 uncultured Lachnospiraceae bacterium
CCCATCGACGCCGCGGGGGACACAGCCGTTTATGTGCTGGCCCGCAATTCCGGCGAGGGCAATGACCGCAGGCCGGAAGCCGGCGACATCCGGCTGACGGAGACGGAGATCCGGGATATCCTGGCATGCAGCAGGAAGTATGAGCGTTTCATGCTGGTGCTGAACGCGGGCGGCGTGGTGGATCTGAGTCCGGTAGCGGAAGTGGAGAATATCCTGATCCTGTCCCAGCTGGGCGCGGTGACGGGGCGGGTTCTGGCGGATATCCTGCTGGGAAAGAGTGTCCCGTCCGGGAAGCTGGCCGCCACCTGGAGCGCGTGGGAGGACTACGCGGCTGTCGGCGAGTTCGGAGGTCCGGACGAGACAAGATATAAGGAAGGCATCTATGTAGGTTACCGGTATTTCGACAGTGTGGGGAAAAAGCCCATGTTTCCGTTCGGTTACGGCGTGACTTACACGGATTTTGAACTTGAAAATGCGGCTGCGACGATCGAGGGTACAGAGGTTACCGTGTCTGTGCCGGTGAAGAATACGGGCGGTTATCAGGGCAAGGAGGTCGTGCAGGTCTACGTCTCCGTTCCGTGGGGGAAGCTGGACCAGCCGTATCAGACGCTGGCCGGGTTTGCGAAGACCGGGCTGTTAGCACCGGGAGAGAGCGAGACGGTGACGGTACGCTTTTGGATGGAAGATCTGGCCGGGTATGATACGGAGACGGCAAGATATATTCTCGAAGCCGGAGACTATATCGTACGTGTTGGGACGAGCAGTCGGAATACTGTGGCCTGTGCCGTGGTGCGGCTGAATGAGACGGTGACGGTGCGGCAGCTAAGCAATGTGGGCGGAAAGCCGGATTTTGAGGACTGGAAGCCGGAAGGGCCGGTGGGGGAACCGGCATGCGCCGTAGTTTCGGAAACGGCGAAACCGAACATGTCGCACCTGCCTCTGGCCGCGTCTGCATTTTCCTCCCTGACCTGGCCGGAACCCTATGAGGCATCGGAGGAGGCCCGCAGGAAAGCTGCCTCCCTCACCGACGAGCAGCTGATCAGCCTGTGCATGGGCAGCTTCGGCGAGGGGCTGCAGGGGATCGCCGGCGTCATCGGCAGCGCGTCCGCAAGCGTAGCCGGCGCGGCGGGCGAGACGACGGACAAGGTGGACGGCGTGCCGAATTTGATCATGGCCGACGGCCCGGCCGGACTGCGTCTGGCGAAGCACTACGTCCGGGATAAGAAGGGCGCTCACGCTATTGGAAACGCGATGCCGGCGGGAATGGAGGAATTCATGAGCTCTGCGCTTAAGACCGTCATGAAGCTGATGAGCCGGCCGCCTAAGGGCGAGGTGCAGGATCAGTTCTGTACCGCGATCCCCATCGGCACGGCCCTGGCGCAGAGCTGGAATCTGGAACTCTGCGAGGCCTGCGGGGACCTGGTGGGCGAGGAGATGGAGCGGTTCGGGATCGATTTGTGGCTGGCGCCTGCATTTAACATCCAGAGAAGTCCGCTCTGCGGCCGGAACTTCGAATACTGTTCGGAGGATCCGCTGATCAGCGGCCTGGTGGGCGCGGCGATCACGAAGGGCGTGCAGAAGCATCCGGGTAAGGGCACGACGGTCAAGCATTTCTGCTGCAATAACCAGGAGACCAACCGTTACGTCTCCAACAGTCAGGTCAGCGAGCGGGCCCTGCGGGAGATTTACCTGCGCGGTTTTGCGATCTGTATCGCCAAGAGCAGTCCGGCGGCGCTGATGACCAGCTACAATCTGTTAAACGGCACCCACACTTCGGAGCGCGGCGACCTGATGAAGACGGTTCTGCGCGGGGAGTGGGGCTACGGCGGCCTGATCATGACCGACTGGGTGGTCAGCATGATGGGCGCGAAGGGCAGATACCGCATGGCGAAACCGGCCCCGACCCTGGCGGCCGGCAACGACCTGTTCATGCCCGGCTCCGGCGGCGATTATAAGCGGGCGCTGGCGGCGCTTAAGGGGACGAATAAAGAGTTTACGCTGACCCGTGAAGAGGCGGAATACTGCGCGGCCCATGTGATCGACTCGGCGTGGAGGATGAAGAAATAATTGAGAATGATTTCCATGCGGGCGGGGCGTCAGCGATGCTCAGCCCGCATTTTTGCGCAAGACGTAAGCGCAAATAAAAACATTGCGCTCGATAAAATCGTTGTTCTATTGTCAGATGTGTAATTTTGTCTAAAAAATCTTTGTAATTCATTGCTAATTGTATCAAAAGTGCTGCCCATATATAATAATTTATAAAGAAATAAATCCTGTTTTGCGCAAGAAAAAAGCGAAAGGAGGATACCAATGGAGAAGAAAAAAGGCAGTATTTCGGAAATTGCGCAGGTTCTTGAATTATCTCCTACGACGGTCTCCCGCGCGCTGTCCGGGAAAGGCCGCGTCAGCGAAGAAACGAAGTCGAAGGTTGCGGATTACATCGCGAATCAGAACATTGTCCCTCATAGACGTCTGTCCGGTTATTCCGATAAAAAGACTATGAACGTGTGCGTAACGCTGCCGATGGGAGAGAATTACGCGGAACTTCCGTTTTTTACTCATATCCTGATGGCCCTTTACGATTATTTTAACGTGCGCGGTTATAATATCATGATTGTCAAAACAAGTCTGGATGATATTTCCGCGCTGAAGAATGTCATCAGGCGGCATAAGGTTGACGGCGTGATCCTTACGAAGATTGGTGAGCATAGCTCGGAAGTAGATTATCTGAAAGAGCATGGCGTACCTTTCGTTGTTACCGGCAGCTGCCCGGATGAAAATGTTTATCAGGCTGATGTGGATCAATATGGGGCCTGCAGAGAGCTGGTCAGTCTGCTGTTCAAAATGGGGATCCGCAGGACTGCGTTTCTGTGCGCTGATCTTCGGCAGACGGTGATGAAATCTCGCTTAAGCGGCTATTTGGATGTGATTCGGGAGAATGATATTCCTTTTGAAAATCGGTGGATCATTGAGGACGCGGATGACGCCAATGTGCTTGAAAAGGCGATCGGCGATATTCTGCGGGAACAGATTGAATGTATTATCTGCAGCGATGATGGTATCTGCCGGACCGTGCTGAATTATCTGCGGGGAATCGGCGTTCGGGTTCCGGGTGATATCAAGGTGGCGTCTCTTTATAACAGCAGATTTCTGGAGGAATACAATGCCGCTATTACCAGTGTTGAATTTGATATCAGAGAGTTAGGCAGGGTGGCAGGCGGAATGCTGACGCGGCTCATGAACGGAGAAGTAAGCAAAAAGCGAGAATTGCTGGGGTATAAGATTTTGATCAGTCAGGGAAACCTGACTGCCGCGGCGGATGCGTCTGAGGATGTGAGAATTATGGAGGAACGGGTAAACGCGGTATGGAATTTATGAAAGGCGCCGATATATCTTCCTTACAGGCTATGGAGGACAGCGGAGCGGTCTATTATGACTTTGACGGAATAAAAAAAGATGCGATTGAAATTTTGAAGGCGCATGGGTTTAACTGGGGGCGTCTGCGGATATGGAATCAGCCGACGACTTCTTTTGACCGGGGCGATTACTGTGACCTGAAGCACACTGTGGAGATGGCGAAAAGAGTCCGCAGATACGGGTTAAAGCTTCTTCTGGATTTTCATTACAGTGATACCTGGGCGGATTGGAAATGTCAAAAAGTTCCGATGCAGTGGCGGCAGATACCGGGAAAGCGGCTTTCCGAGGCGGTTTACCAGTATACCAGTCAGGTGCTTCAGGCGCTTGGAGAGGCACAGGCCGCGCCGGATATGGTTCAGATTGGGAATGAGATCGGCAGGGGGATACTGTGGGACTATGGAAGCTATGATCATCCGGATCAGCTGGCGGAGCTTCTTAACGGAGGGATCCATGCGGTCAGGGATATGTCATCCGGCGGAAGGCGGCCGCAGGTAATGCTGCATGTGGAATGCGGCGGAAACGCGCAGCAGACAGAAAAATTTTTTACGACAATGACTGCATGCGGAGCGGCGGATTTTGATGTGATCGGTCTCAGCTATTATCCGTATTGGGCCGGACCATATGCAAATCTTCTTCAGAATATGAAAAGAATTCAGGAGAAGCTTCAAAAGCCGGTTGTAATTGTGGAAACTGCCTTCCCATATACAGATAATTCTACGGACGATATGCCGAACGTGGTTACAGGAGAACTGACGAAGAAGACGACAGGGCTTGAACCGTCGGAGGAGAATCAGCGGAAGGTAATGGATGAAATTCTCCGGCTTGTAAGAAATGAGCCAAACGGGGCAGGAGTCTTCTATTGGGAACCGGTCTGGTACTGTATAAAGGGTGTAGGCGCTTATAAAGGGGTTGGAAATGAGTGGGAGAATCAGGCGCTGTTCGATCAGCGGGGCCGGGCGCTCTCAGGATTAAGAGCATTTGAAGCGATCGGCAGGGAAGCAAAAACAGATACAGATAAACAGAGAAAGAAGGATTGAACGATGAGATGGAAGATAGGGAGACGGACTGCCGCCTGCGTTCTGACTGCCGCCGTCATTGCGGGAACCTGTCCGGGCGGATTGTCAGTTCGTGCTGAAACCACAGGGGGAATGTTAAGCGAATCCATTGATTACGATGCGCTTCTGGAGATCGTAAATGAGGCAAATTCCTATGAGGATTATCTTGCGGCTTATGAATCCGTGTATCCGGAAACGGCAATTGAGGTTGCGGGCGGGGAATATCAGGAAGCCTCTGCAGGCTTTGAAGTGCTGGACGATTACATGGGATTGGATGGGAGCAGTCTGGCAGCACCGGAAGAAGGCAGCGTTACCTATCTTGTTGAAGCGCCGCAGAGCGGTATGTACAACCTGCGGCTGGTCTATTACCCGATTGAGGGTAAAAATAATGATATTGGCCGTTCCATTTTCATAAACGGCGAGCTTCCCTACGACGAAGCACAGTATCTGGAGTTTACCCGTGTCTGGCAGAATGCGGAGGAGATTGTCCGCGATTCAAGAGATAACGATGTTCGGCCAAAGCAGTCGGAAGCTCCGTCCTGGCAGAGCGTTTACTGCTATGACAGCAACGGCTTTTATCCGGATCCGCTATACTTCCATCTTGAGAAGGGCGAAAATACAGTTACGATCACTTCGACGCAGGAGCCGGTGGTGATTGGCAAACTGATTTTTGAACAGGAGAAAAAGCCGGTTACATATGCGGAATATCAGGAGGCCAATCGGCAGGCAGGCCGGGCAGCGGCTCAGGTGGAGACTGTGAAGGTGCAGGCAGAGGATGCTGTATATAAATCCAATTCCACTCTGTATCCGATTCCTGACCGCAGTTCCCCTGTCACAGAGCCGCAGAAGGCCGGGAAAACCAGACTGAACATGATCGGCGGTTCGAATTGGAATCAGAACGGGCAGTGGCTTACATGGCGAATAGATGTGCCGGAAGACGGACTTTATGAAATTGCGTTGAGGTACCGGCAGAATGAGAATCAGGGAGTAACGGTGGTTCGCTCTCTGACGATCGATGGAGAGACGCCGTTCAGAGAAGCGGAACAGCTTCATTTCTTTTACGATAACTCGTGGCAGACGGCGGTTCTGGGCGACGACGCACAGAATTACCAGTTCTATCTGACGGCGGGATCCCATCTGTTCACCATGGAAGTAGCTCTGGATGATGATCTGGCTGAGATTTTAAGAATGACTGACAGATGTGTGACGGAGCTGAATGCCGCATACCGGAAGCTTCTGATGATCATAGGTACATCCCCGGATACGATGCGTGATTATCAGCTGGAATCAAAAGCACCCGACACACTGGCAGATTTGGCGGCACAGTATCAGGTGGTGCAGGAGCTGGAAGAACGTGTTAACAATTATGCCAAAGGATCGAAAGGAAGTCAGACGGCAACGATTCAGAACCTGGTCAATCAGCTTCGGCTTATGACAGAGAATCCGCAGAGAATCGCGAAGCAGTGGTCTGCGTTCAAAGATAATATTGTAGCATTAAGCTCCTGGCAGCTGACAATGGCGCAGCAGCCGCTTGAGATTGATTATCTGCTTCTGCAGACGCCGGGGACGGCGCTTCCAAAGGCGGATGCTGGAATATTCGCATCCATAGGGCATGAACTTAGGCAGTTTCTGGCCAGCTTTGTCGAAGATTATGACAGTATCGGCGATGTCTATGAAGGAGACGATTCTTTGGAGGTATGGATCCTGGCGGACAGCACCACCATTAACAGTCAGTCAGGGAGCGGCCGGGATCAGGCAACGGTTATTAAGGATCTGGTGGACAATTATTTTGTTCCCGCGGCCGGGATCACAGCGAATGTAAAGCTGGTCAACAAGGATGTGCTTCTGTCAGCGACTCTGGCTGGTGAGGGACCGGATGTGGCGCTTAACGTGGCGGGCAAGGAGCCGGTTAACTATGCCCTGCGAAATGCGGCTGTGGATCTGACGCAGTTTGATGATTTTGAAGAAGTGGCAGAATGGTTTTATCCGGATGCCCTTACGCAGTTTACATATGCCGGCGGTGTGTATGCGCTGCCGCAGACCATGTCCTTCCATGTGATGTTCTACCGCGCGGACATATTGGCGGAGCTGGGTATCAGCGTCCCGAAGACATGGGATGATTTTTATGAGGCGCTGGCCGTCATCCAGAAAAACAACATGAACGTGGGGATCGTCCCGGATTATACGACTTTTGCGATGTTCCTCTATCAGTACGGAGGAGAATATTATACGAAGGACGGAGAAGCCTGCGCCCTTGACAGTGAAGAAGCGATAGCGGCATTCAAGCGGTGGAGCGGGAATTATTCCAACTATAATATGCCGATCAGCTTTGATTTCGCTAACCGTTTCCGAACCGGAGAGATGCCACTGTCTATCGGCGACTATACAAATTACAACTACCTTTCCGTTTTCGCGCCGGAGATCAAAGGCTTATGGGGATTTACTGTGGTTCCCGGATACGAAGAAGCGGACGGGAGCTTGAGTCATTATGTATCGGCCTGGGAAACGGCATCCATTATTATGGCGACCAGTCAGAAGAAAGAGGCCGGGTGGGAATTCTTAAAGTGGTGGATGAGCGCAGAAACCCAGACGGACTATGGAAATGAGATCGAGAATGTCCTGGGCGTTGCGGGACGTGTCGCTACGGCGAATCTGGAAGCGCTTGAGAATCTTCCATGGTCCAGCGCGGATTACCGGCAGCTGTCCGCGCAGCTCCAGTGGGTAAAAGCAATTCCGGAGCTTCCCGGAAGCTACTATCTGGAACGCAATATTAAGAATGCATTCTACACAGTGTATGATGACAAAGAGGATCCGAGAGAGGTTCTGCAGGATTCGGTGATTACAATGAATGATGAAATCACCAGCAAGAGACGGGAATTTGGATTAAGTACAAGGTAGGTGAGAATATGGATAAGAAGACAAAACTGGTCCCGCTGCTTATCAGCTATGGGAAGCTGCGCTTTAAACAACTGGGGACGGAGATGAAAAAGAACCGGTCCGCGTATCTTCTGATCGCGCCCTACTGCATCCTGTTTTTGATGTTTTATCTGATTCCGGTCTGCATCTCGATCGGTCTGGGATTTACAAATTTCAATGTGCTGGAACCGCCGAAATTTGTAGGTCTGCAGAATTATATTGACTTATTCTTCGCCGATGACATTTTTTTGAAGGCAGTAAAGAATACCTTTGTATTCGCTGTGATTACCGGACCGGTAGGATATTTTATGGCGCTGTTCATCGCGTGGATGATCAACGACATAAAGAACCAGAAGCTCCGCGCGTTTATGACGCTTTTGTTCTATGCGCCGACTATTTCCGGACAGGCTTATATCATCTGGAAATTCATATTTTCCAGTGATATCTATGGAATCGCGAATGGATGGCTTATGCGTCTGGGGGCAATCAGCCAGCCGATCCTGTATTTTGAGGATGCTGCGTATTGTACGCCGATCAGCATTATCGTAATCCTGTGGATGAGTATGGGGACCGGTTTCCTGTCCTTTATAGCAGGCCTTCAGAATGTGGACCGTTCGCTCTATGAGGCAGGGTATATGGACGGCGTGAAAAATCGTTTCCAGGAGCTTTGGTACATCACGCTTCCGGCGATGAAGGAGCAGCTGATGTTTGGCGCCGTCATGACGGTTACCAGTTCCTTTGCCATTCATGATCAGCTGGCGGCGCTCGCCGGATTCCCCAGCGTGAAATATTGTGTTCATACAGTGGTATCCCATCTGGTGGATTACGGTACGGTTCGATTCGAAATGGGCTACGCGTCGGCGATCGCCACGCTTCTGTTTATTGTCATGCTGGGATGTAATAAGCTGATTCAGAATGTTCTGGGAAAGGTGGGGAGGTAAAATGGCGATACCGTTTCTTAGGCATCACAAAAGAAAGCAGGCCAGCCGCTCTGCGGCGGGAAACACAGTCAGCTTTCTGTTTTTGACAGTTCTTGGTATTTTTATGGCGCTTCCGATTGTGCTGTCCGTGTCCAATTCATTGAAGCCGCTGGAGGAACTGTTCGTTTTTCCGCCTAAATTCCTGGTGAGAAATCCGACCTTTGATAATTTCAGAGATCTGTTCAACCTGATGAGCGAATCCTGGGTACCGTTTACCCGTTATATGTTTAATACCGTGTTTGTGACGGTAGTGGGGACCTTCGGACACGTAATGGTCGCCAGCATGTGTGCGTTTGCGTTGGCAAAAAAGAAATTTCCGGGAGCAAAACTGATTTTTGGGATCATCCTTGCGGCGCTGATGTTTTCCGTGCAGGTGACGGCGATTCCGAATTATCTGATCATGTCAGGGCTGGGCTGGCTGGATACTTATCTGGCTTTGGTGGTGCCGGCTATGGCAAAGCCCTTGGGACTGTTTCTGATGAAGCAGTTTATGGAGCAGATCCCGGATGCCCTTCTGGAAGCGGCACGGATCGACGGGGCCACGGAATTTCAGGTGTTTTATAAGATTGCGATCCCGCAGGTAGTCCCGGCTCTTTTGACCCTGATTATATTCTGCTTTCAGGATCTGTGGAATATGCAGGGCGCGACCTACATTTACAGTGAGGAACTGAAGACGCTTCCTTACGCGTTGGGGCAGATCTCAGCGGCAGGCATTTCCAGAAGCGGAGTGACCGCAGCGGTTACAGTTATTATGATGCTGGTGCCGATCATTCTGTTTGTCGCCTGCCAGAGTAATATCGTGGAGACGATGGCGTCTTCAGGAATTAAGGACTGAGGAGGTGTGTGATGGGATATCAGAAATTACTTTGCCGAAGTCTGGCAGCTGCTCTGGCGGCCGGTGTCCTGGTCGGAGGCGTTCTCACAGAAGCGGCCGAAGTCAGGGCAGAAATGCCGTATGATACGTATTCCTACAATTATTGGGGCGAGGAAGTACAGGAGCCGCATTCCTACCTCTATTCCAGAACCATATCGTCGAAGGAGCTGGGAAGCAGCCTGAATTATCCTTCAGACCTTTTTCTCAGAGATGACAGGCTGTATATTGCGGATACCGGCAACAGCCGTATTCTGATCACGGACTTTAGCGGAAATCTTTTAAGCGAGATCACTTATGCGGATGGAGAAGCAGATCGGTTAAAAGAACCGCAGGGGGTCTTTGTGACAAAGGAAGGACATATTTATGTGGCGGATACCGGCAATGGACGGATCGTTGAGTATGATGAGAATGGCGGATTTATTCGAAGCATCGGCCGGCCTGTCACTACATTGATCGCGGATTCGCAGGTATATTCGCCTACCAGGGTAGTAGTGGACGGCGCCGGGCGCATCTACGCTATAGCGTATGGCATCAACATGGGACTGGTGGAATTCAGCGCGTCCGGTGATTTTCAGGGCTTCATGGGAGCGGCCAGGGTCAGCGTCAGTATGTTTGAATATATCTGGAAAAACTA
This sequence comes from uncultured Lachnospiraceae bacterium, assembly GCA_947588005.1. Classification (GTDB taxonomy): domain Bacteria; phylum Bacillota; class Clostridia; order Lachnospirales; family Lachnospiraceae; genus UBA3402. The sequence continues at coordinate 9,877 of CANPYE010000039.1, forward strand.
TTTCTCTACAGAGGCCCAGAAGCAGAGAATGGAAACCATCATCCCGACCGAGTACAGCAATATTTTTGCGGATAATGAAGATTTCATCTATGCGACGATCAATAATCTGTCGGATGAGGATCTGGCGGGAGGAGCGGATGTGGTACGCCGCTTAAATCCGACCGGCGTCGATGTGCTGCGGCGTCTGGCCGCTTACCCGATCATCGGAGACCTGGCCAGCACCACCTACGGATACGACTGGTCTTCCTTTGTGGATATTGCGGCGACCGATTACGGATGCTATTTCATTTTAGATGATGAGGACGGAAAGATCTTTGCTTACGACAATGACGGAAATTCCCTGTTTGTTTTCGGGCGTAACGGCGTGAGGGAAGGAAACTTCCAGAAACCGGTCTCATTGGCAGTTGCGGATGAAGAAAAAACCATTTTTGTGCTGGACAATACGCTGAACAGTATTCTGGTCTTTGATATCACCGACTATGGTTCCCATCTGCTGGGGGCGATCAGAAAGAACAATCTGGGCGACGCGGAAGGTTCCACAAGAGAATGGCAGGAAGTGCTGAAATACAATTCTAACAGTGAAATGGCTTATATTGGTCTCGGAAAGACGAACCTGACGGAAGGAAAGTACAAAGAGGCAATGGAATATTTTGAACTTGGGAACAACCGAAAATATTATTCCAAGGCATTTTCCTACTACCGTAAGGAGCTGATGGAACGATATCTTACGAAGTTTGTGATTACAGCGGCCGTGGTTTTCCTGGCGGTCTGGCTGGTGAAAAAAGGCCTCCGGGGCAGAAGATGGGTAGGTGAGATCCGATGTTACATGGAAAATCGTTAGATCCGTATAAATATGTGTTTCATGTAATCCTTCATCCCATAGACGGCTTTTGGGATTTGAAGCGGGAGAAGCGGGGCAGTCTGGGCGCGGCGCTTTTATTTGTGGCACTGACAATCCTGACTCTTGCGGTAGAGAAGATGGGAACTGCGTTTCTGTTTAATCCTAACCGGCTGTCAGAGATCAACGTAATGGTGGATGTGATCACAGTCATTCTTGTTTACGTGCTGTGGTGTGTGGCTAACTGGTGCACAACGTCATTAATGGACGGAAAAGGGAAGATGAAGGATATTCTGATCGCTGTGGGCTATGCTCTGTTCCCGATTGTGCTGATCCGGCTTCCCATGGTTCTTTTAAGTCATGTGATCATACTGGACGAAGGCGCTTTTTACTATATGCTTGGTTTTATTTCTTATGCCTGGGCGTTGGCGCTGGTGTTTACGGCTACGATGATGACGCATGAGTATACATTGAGCAAAACAGTATTTACCTGCGCTATCACGGTGATAGCCATGGGAATTATCCTGTTTATCGGGCTGCTGTTTTTCAATGTGATCTCTGAGATCATTACATTTGTATCTACGGTTTACAAAGAAATCCGGTTTCGGTAGGAGGAAGGACGTATGAGAAAAAAATGGATCACAGCGCTGATGCTGGGAACAATCCTGGCGGCGACCGGATCTGTGGCAGCGTTTGCGGATACCGGAACGACGGAAGACGCATCTGCGAGTGCATGGCAGGAAACGGCTCAGAAGGAACTGGCTTCCATGAAGCAGATAGCGCAGAACGATTATCTGGAACTCTATCTGGATGAGGAGGAGACAGATATCGCTGTTGTTGACAAGACCTCCGGACAGATATGGTTTTCCAACCCGGTGGATGTGGATCAGGACGAGGTTTCGAATCGTTTGTATCAGAGCCGGTTAAAATCCCAGATTGGACTGACCTACATGAATGAAAATACGCAGGTCAGCGTCATGGATAATTATTCGAATTCCATAAGCGACGGACAGTTTGAGATTGAACCAGCCGATCAGGGCGTGAAAATTACCTATAGGATCGGCGACAGTGCTGCATTTATCATACTGCCGGAACGGATCAGCATGGAACGAATGGATCAGTTTGTAGGAAAAATGGACGACAGCCAGAGCCGCAGGGTGGTACGCAATTACAACGAAGAAGACGGCTACTATGTTTTGAGAAGCGGTGTTAAGGATTATCTGCGTGAGGAGCTGGCCGGGTATTTTGCGGATGCAGGCTACACAGAAGAAGATTATGCTATGGACAGCGGAGAATCGGATGAGGGTGAAGATGCCCATGAGTGGTTTCAGATTCCAATCACCTATCAGCTGGATGGACCGAATCTGGTAGTGACAGTAGATCCGGAACAGATTGCCTACAATGACGAAGGCTTCTATCTGGTAAGCTTGGATATTCTGCGGTATTTCGGCGCTTCTCTTCAGGAAGACGGAGATTTGTTCGTGCCGGATGGCAGTGGAGCGCTGATTCATTTTAACAATGGGAAAATTGCGGAAAACTCTTACAGCGCTGCAGTCTACGGTCAGGATCGGACTTTTCTGTATACCAGTTGGGATGAAAGCCAGATCGATGCCGCTTCCACGGTAAAGATGCCTGTATTCGGAATCCGTGACGGTGGGAAAGCAATGCTTGCGGTTCTGGAAGACGGAGATGCCTATGCGACAGTAAATGCTGAAATCGCCGGAAAGACGACCGGATATAATTACGCATATGCGGCGTTTACCTATCTTCAGTATGGAGAAACATCTTTAGACGACATGGTGGGGGCGAATAGTTATTATATGTATTCGCCGGCGGAGTTTGAAGGAACCTATAGACTGAGATATTTCTTCCTGAGCGGAGAGGACGCAGACTATTCCGGAATGGCAAAAAGCTACCGGAAGTATCTGAAGGAAAAGGGCGTGCTTAAGGAGAAAACAGATGTGGATGCTCTGCCGTTTTACGCAGAATATATAGGCGCTATTGACCGCCCGGAAACGTTTTTGGGGATCAAATATAATGCGGTCCAACCTATGACGACATTTGCGCAGGCAGAGGAGATCACAAGCCGTCTGGAAGATCAGGGAATCAGCAATCTGAACGTTGTATATTCCGGATGGATGAACGGCGGACTTCACAGCACAGCGAATACCCGGCTTAAGGTGGTGTCCCGCCTGGAGGATAAAATGACGCTGGAAGAATTTGAAAAGAATATGCGGGAGGCAGGCAATGATCTCTATATGACGCTTGATCTGCAGTATGTATATAAAGACAAGCTTCTGGACGGTTACAGCGGAATGAGGTACGCGCCGAGGTATTTTGACAACACGAATATTAAGGTGAATCAATATGGTCTGGCCAGCCGCGTAAATGAGGGTACGCTGGCTTCCCTGATCAGCCCTGTTTATGCAGAGACGATTGCCGGGAAAATGTCGGATGCGTTTACGAAAAAGAACCTGCCTGGAGTAAACTTAGGGACACTTTCCTGGGAGCTTTATTCGGATCTGAGCCGAAGCAGTTATACTGACCGGCAGATGGCGAAGGCTCATAACACAGCGGCGATGGCGCTGCTTGAGAAAGACGACAAAGTTCTTCTGGGAGATAATGCCAACGCTTATGTATGGGGATGCGCGGACGAGATATTCAATGTTCCGATGGATTCCAACAATTATCGGATCATTGATGAGGAGATACCGTTTTATGAGATGGTGATCCACGGATGCCTAGAGTATGCCGGAGAGGCCGTGAACATGTCCGATGATTATGAAACGATGTTTCTTAAGAGTGCCGAGTGCGGAGCCGGGCTGAACTTTAAATGGATCAGCGAGTCGAATTCCATTCTGAAGGATACAGAATTTGACGGCCTGTATTCCGTCAGCTGCGAGACATGGTTTGACCGTGCAGTAGAAAGCTACAGGCGGTTAAATGACGATCTGGGCGAACTGGTGTCCGTGGAGATTCGTTCTCATGAGAAACTGGCAGAGGATGTGGTGAAGGTCGTTTACGAAAACGGAACCTGTGTGTATGTGAACTATTCAGAGGAAGATGCGGCAGTAGACGGTGTGACGGTTCCGTCCAGGGATTATCTGGTTGTGAAGGAGGCGGCTTAAGGTGTATTACTTCAAGAAAAGAAACAGGAAGTGGAGCCTGACAATGGCTGGCAAAGAAAGTGTGGCGGGTATTCTGTTTGTGATGCCGTTCCTGATCGGTTTTTTCTTCATCTTTCTGCCGCTGATCGCCGAGTCGCTTCGGTACAGCTTCAGCGATATGGAAGTATCCGCAGGCGGTTACACGCTGACCCGCACATCGGATAACGGACTGGGAAATTATATCCGCGCTGTTGCTATTGATCCGGATTTTAATCTTATGCTTCTGACAAATCTGGTACAGATGGTCGCCCAGGTGCCGTTAGTGCTGATTTTCAGCTTTTTTGCGGCAAATCTTCTGAACCAGAACTTTCATGGGAGAACGGCGGCGAGGAGCATACTGTTCTTACCGGTAATCGTATCTTCCGGCGTAATCGTGGCGCTGGAGAGCTCGGATCTGCTGGTGGCGACCATGAATACCACGTCAGACCTAAGCGGCGGTGAGCTGGCGTCCTTCCTCAATGTTGCCGGCTTTCTTACGGAGTATACATCTCTGCCTGCTTCTGTGGTAGGTGCGCTATCTTCCGCGGTAAACGGGCTTTATGACATCGTCATCGCTTCCGGCGTGCAGATATTGATCTTCCTGGCGGGACTGCAGTCAATCTCCCCATCGCTCTATGAGGCGTCCAGCATGGAAGGAGCGACGCAGTGGGAGAGTTTCTGGAAGATCACGCTTCCGATGGTAAGCCCGCTTATTCTGGTCAACAGTGTATATACGGTGATCGATTTGTTTACCAATGAGAATAACGAGATGATGCAGGAAATTAAGACAACCATCTTTACGGAAATCGAGTACGGGTACGGTTCCGCGATGGCGTGGATTTATTTCGTCTGTATCGCCCTGCTCCTGATTCTTGTGGGAGGCATTGTTTCCAGATATGTATTCTATTATGACGAGCGCTGAGAGCGGGAAGCGAGGTGGAAAGGATATGAAAGAAAAAGTGGTTCCCAGAAAAAGGAAGATAACAGGAGCCCGCGTCGGGCGGTGGCTCTGGAGTATTGTCCGCGGAGTCATCGTTGTGGGCATATGCTTCACGATCCTGCAGCCGCTTATTATGAAATTCTGCGTTTCCTTTATGGGAGAGCGTGATTTATATGACGCCAGCGTAAAATATGTTCCTAAAAATTTTACGCTGAATAATTTCAAGCTTGCATTATCCGGAATGGAATACTTTACTACTTTGATCCGGACGATGCTCCTTGCGGCCGCGGTGTCGTTTGTTCAGCTGGTATCGTGCCTTCTGACGGCATACGGATTTGCGCGGTTTCGGTTCCCGTTCAAGAAGCTTCTGTTCGCGTGCGTGATTTTTACGCTGGTGGTGCCGCCGCAGGTGATCATGCTTCCGCTGTTCATGCGGTATCGGTTTTTCGATGTGTTCGGGATCATCGAAGCCTCTACCGGCAGTACAGTTAATCTGCTGGACACATACTGGCCGTTCTTTATCCAGGCATTTACTACCATGGGGATCCGCAATGGTTTGTATATCTATATGCTGCGTCAGTTCTTTAAAGGAATGCCAAAGGAATTGGAAGAAGCGGCTTATGTGGACGGCTGCGGGAAACTGAGAACGTTTGCCCAGATCATGGTGCCAAGCGCGACCTCTATGATGGTAACGGTGTTCCTGTTCGGGTTTGTGTGGCAGTGGACAGACTCCTTCTATACATCTTTGTATTTGAATAAGACGAAGGTCATGTCTACGGCGCTGAGTTCTCTGGCGGTCAATGTATACAGCCAGTACGAAGGGTTTGGAGGAACGATGTCCTTTATCAGTCCCGGGTTTGTGTCCATGATTAACAACACGGGTACAGTGCTGACCATCATTCCGTTGATCATTCTGTATATCTTCTGCCAGAAGTCGTTTGTGGAAGGGATCGAGCGTTCGGGTATCGTAGGATAATGAATATTGCAGCTGCCGCATTCTGCGGCAGGTGTTATAGAGAAAACAAGAAAGAGGAGGATTTATAATGAAGAAAAACGAGAAGGTAATGAGAAGGCTTCTGGCAGCAGGCCTTGCTGCGTCCATGGCGCTGTCTCTGGCCGGCTGCGGCGGTTCATCCGGGAATACGGAAACAACCACACAGGCAGCTGCGGAAACGACGACCGCCGCGGCTGCAAATGATACTGCGAATACTTCCGCGGCGGAAGAAGAAATTGCTGCGGCGGAAGATGCGGCTTACGATTTTGGCGGGAGAGTGTTCCGCATCGGCTCGTATTATGATATGACGCCGGATCCCCAGTCGAATGCGGTGAACGCGGCTCTTTCAGAGAGAATTGCATACGTAGAGGATCATTATAACTGTACGATTGAGTTTGTTGATCTGGGAGAAGATTATGTGGATGATTATACCACCAGTGTTCTGGCAGGCGATCCCGTATGCGACGTAGGCTATGCGATTACCACGACTGTGCTTCCAACCTTGATTGAAGGCGGAATCGCCTATCCGATCAGTGATCTTGGCGTGATCGATTTTGATTCTTATAAGTGGCGGCAGGATGTTGTAGAGGCTGGTTCTTACAAGGGAAAGAATTATACCATGCTTCTGGCCGATCCGGAGATCCGTTACGGTATCTTCTGGAACAAGACGCTTTTTAACGAGTACGGACTTCCGGATCTTTATGAGCTGTATGAGAACGGTGAGTGGGACTGGGCTAAATTCAAAGATGTGGCTGCCCAGGCTAACGTGGATAAAGATAACGACGGTGTTATTGATATCTACGGGTTCAATGCAAGAGCCGACCTGGCCTGGTGCTATCTGTATTCCAATGAAGCGTATATAGCAGAGAAAACAGATACCGGCATGACGCTGGATATGGACGATCCAAGGATTATCGATGCCCTGACCGCGTACAGCGATTTCACGTCTACTGTGGATTATCGTCCCATTGACTGGTCCGTAGATGAATGGGATTCCCTGATTCTGTCCTTCCAGAACGGTACGTCCATGATGTGTCTGGAGGAATTCTGGATCTCTTATATGTATCTGAATGAGATGAGCGATGACTGGGGCTGGGTGCCGTTCCCCAAGGGGAATGCCGCGGAGGATTATTCCTGCTACGGGAAGGAAAACGGCTGCAGGATCATTTTAAACGGCGTCGATAAGCCGGAAGAAGTAGCGCTCATGTATGATCTGATCACGGACGTGGCAGAGGACGAGGCTGAATTTTATGATCTTCTGGAAGACCAGCTGGAGAACTGGTGCGATGACATTGAGACGATGGAGAATGTCTCTTACATTTATCAAAACGGTATTTCCAGAATTAACTGGATCAATGGATTCTCGACCCTGAACAATGCGGTGAACTCTATGATGACCGCGATCGAGAACGGGGATATGACGCCGCAGACGGCGATGGATACGTATCGTTCGGCGATTGAAACCGCTGTGTCTGACATTAATACCGGCGAGACCACGAAAGTGGATATTGAATTCCCGGGCAATATCCTTACAAACTCCAGCTTTGAGCTTGATCTGGACGGATGGGAAATAACCCGTGAGAACACGGAAGCCGGCGCTTCAAAGAACGATTCCGACAGTTATCCGAATTCCGGCGCATACAGCTTCCATTACTGGAATGCGGATGCATTCACAATTGATCTGAAGCAGAGCGTAACGGTAGCGGATGCGGGTACCTATGTACTGACGCTGTATTCCCAGGGCGACGATACCACGGGATCCGGCATGACGCTTTATATTGCGGATGAGTCCGGGACCGTGCTTGACAGTGTGGATTTCGCCAACGCGGGATGGGCGGTATGGCAGAACCCGGAGATCACCATTGATCTGGAGGCAGGCGCAAACGTGACGGTTGGAGTGACGATCAACGGACAGCCGGATGATTGGGGGACTCTGGACGATATCACTTTGACGCTCCAGTAAGAATCTGCGTCTGCATACAGAACGCGTGCCAGTGACACGCGTTCTGTATTTCCATGCGAGAGGGGCGCCAGCGACGCCCTGCTCATAGTCAGGGAACGAAAAGAGAGGACAGATGATATGAGAAGAAAATCAGCAGCGTTTATAGCTGCTATGGTGCTTTTGGCAGTGGGCACAGTATCAGGCTGCGGAAACGCAGGAGATAAAACGGAATCTGCTGCTGGGTCGAACGCGGCGCAGATAGAGGCGGAAGCGATGCAGACAGAGACAGAGGCCGTGAAAACAGAGACGGAAGCCTTGCAGGCGGAGACGGAAGCCTTGCAGACGGATACGGAAATCCAGGAAGAAGCTGCGGCGGATACAGCTGCGGAATCCGGCAGATACTTTATCAAGGGCGCTGATATTTCTTCGCTGGAAGCGGAGGAAGACAACGGAGCGAAATTCTATGATCTGGATGGACAGGAAGTTGATGTGATCCGGTATTTGATGGAAAACGGCTGTAATTATTTTCGTCTCCGTCTCTGGAATCATCCTACGAAATCCTTTGACGCGGGAGATTACTGTAACCCCGAGCATACAATTGAAATGGCGAAGCGGATCAAGGCCGCCGGCGGTAAGTATCTGCTGGATTTTCATTATTCTGACTGGTGGGCGGATCCGGAGAATCAGGCGGTTCCGGCTGCGTGGAAGGGCTTAAGCGACGACCAGCTGATCCGGGCGGTGTATGACTTTACAAGCGAAACGCTGACGGCTCTTGGAGAGGCAGACGCATATCCGGACATGGTGCAGATCGGCAATGAGATCGGCAATGGTATGCTGTGGGATTATGGTTCTTTGAAACGTCCGGATATGCTGGCGGCTCTGATCAACAGCGGAATATCGGCGGTTCGGGACAGCACCCCGGACGGACAGAAAACACAGATCATGATTCATATTCAGGACGGCGGCTCAGTGGGAGCTGCGGAGGAATTCTTCTCCATGCTTGAGGAGAACAAAACGACAGATTATGATATCGTCGGATTGTCCTATTATCCGTACTGGCACGGGACGTTCGCGGATCTAAAAGCGAACGTGGAAAATATTTACAGCCGTTTCGGCAAGCAGGTGATCGTGGCGGAAACAGCTTATCCGTACACAATGAAAAACGGTGACGAAAAAGATAACATGGTAAAAGACGCAGATGCCAAACTGGTTGGATTTGAAGCGAACGTGGAGAATCAGAAGCTGGTGCTTCAGCTGATCATGAATACGGTAGCGGAGTGTGAAGGCGGTCTGGGAATCTTTTACTGGGAGCCGGCGTGGATTCCGACGGATGGGGTCGGCGTGGCGGCCGGAGATGGGAATGAGTGGGATAATCAGACGCTGTTCGGTGCAGATGGAAGGGCACTTGAGTCTGTCTCCCTGTTTTCTTTCGAACCTGGGACGCTGGATAACGATCAGATGCTGCTCATTTATCCATTTGACAATATGACGGTAGGGAAGGAGCTAACCGGCGCCGATGCCGCAGCGGAACTTCCGAAGACAGCGAAAGTTCTTTATATGGACGGCAGCATCCGCGAGGAGCCGGTTACATGGGATCCGGATTCTCGAAAACAGATCACGGAAACACGGGTCAGCTATAAAGGAACCGTACTTGGCCAGACAGTTTCCATGGGTGCGGATTTGGCTGATAGTTCGGTTCTTGTGAATTTAGACTTCGAAGACGGAGAAATCGGATGGAAGGAGACCGATTCAAAATCCGCCGGAAAAATATGCAATGATAAAGACAGCTATCCTCATTCCGGCGACTGGAGCTATCAATTCTGGTGCGCGGACGCATTTGATATTGATCTTTGCCAGACAGTGAAGGTGAATGAGAGCGGAGAGTATCATTTGCAGGTCTGGTCCCAGGGGATAGAAGAATCGGACCTTCGGATGACACTGTATATTGCAGATCAGACGGGCAGCGATCTGGCCAGTTATGTTTTTACGAATGACGGTTGGAATGTGTGGCAGCATCCGCTTGCGACTGCCAGTCTGGAAGAAGGCGATACAGTCCGTATCGGTGTGAGGATCCAGGGTAATGCGGATGACTGGGGAACGCTGGATGAATTTACGTTTTATACTGGTGAACCCCAGGAATGTATTGACACGGTGGGAGTAAATTGATATTGTAACATCAGGTGCAGAAAGGCTGTCTCTGGCAGTCTTTTTCTGCATCATATCAGTATAGAAAGAGGCGGTACAGCGCAGGTGAAAAGATGAGGGAAGAAGAATTAACAGGCATCATAGCTGCAAGGGCGCAGCTCGGAAGAAAAGACGCGGAAGCGGTGCTTTACGTCCTGAAGGAGATTATTGCGGAGGAATTGCAGCGCGGCGGGAGCGTGCGCCTGCCCGGGCTGGGTATTTTCTATGTGACGGAACGGACAGAGCGGACGGTGCGTCTTCCTGCGGACGGCAGAGAGATCCGTATTGCCCCGTCGAAGACTGTCCGGTGGAAACCGGACGAAAGTCTGAAGGAGACGATAAATAGATCAGAAAATCGTGCGATATGATATCAAAGCAGATCAAATCAGGCATAGGATCCTGCCGATCTGATCGAGGAAATGCGGAGAATGTCTTGACAAACGATCAAATGATTGATATACTATCAATTGATAGCGCAGCAGAGGGGAGGTGCTTGTAATAAAGCTTGGGGTAAAAGCATCAAAAAAAGAAGTGGAGGATTTTCTGCAAAGCTTACATTCGGTTTTGACAAGCGACAGTTTCCGCGCAGATGTCATTCATAGTATCATGGAACTGACGGTGGAGGAATATTCTGAAACACTGATCGATAAAGATGATTTGCAGCCGCCGCTGCTGTTTGTTTTTGGAAAGGATATTAGCGGCAGGCAGATATATATAAAACTGAAGATAAAAGATACGGATTCGAGAAAGATAATTTGTGTATCTTTTCATTATGCGAAAGAGAAGATGGTATTTCCTTATGCATAACCATCGGTATGGAAGGGATGAAAAGGAGAGAAGAATGAAAGACGGCGTATTGATTAAGAAAATTCATATGAACTGTCCGCTATGTGACGAAACTCATGAAGTAGAGGAAAGAAAACGGCGTACGCAGGTCGAGATAAAAGGCGAGCCCGT
>CANPYE010000040.1 GCA_947588005.1 uncultured Lachnospiraceae bacterium
ACCGACGGCGTCACGGAGGCGACCGACGCGAACAACCAGCTCTACGGTATGGAACGTCTTGAGAAAATCCTCAGCGATAACAAGGACCTGGCGCCCACGGCCCTGCTGCCCGCGGTCAAGGCCGACATCGACGCATTCGTAGGAAGCGCGCCGCAGTTCGACGACATTACGATGCTGTGCCTCGAATATAAGGCAAAAGCGGAGGTGCGGCCATGAAGGAACTCACGATCGACGCATCGGTCGAGAACACGCCTGCGGTCATCGACTTTGTGAACGAACTGCTGGAGGAAGCCGGCTGTTCCATGAAGATCGAAGCCCAGATTGACGTTGCCGTTGACGAACTTTTCAGCAATATCGCCCTCTATGCGTACGCCCCCTCCGCCGGATCGGCCACCGTGCGGGTGGAATTCTGCGTGGAACCGCCGGCGGTAGTGATCACCTTCATCGACCGGGGCGTCCCTTTCGACCCGCTTAAGAATAGGGATCCGGATGTCACCCTTTCCGCCGAGGAACGCAAGATTGGCGGGCTGGGCATCTATATTGTTAAAAAGAGTATGGACGATATTGAATATGAATACAGGGACGGGCAGAATATTTTGAGGATCACTAAGAATTTCTGAGACCTGCACAGCCGGAATGCATGACGGTCTGGAACTCAGGAACACATTCACCGACGGGGTGCGCGAATTCGGCAGGCGCCCCGTCGTTGTTTAGGATGAGAAAATCTTCGGAATGAACTTCGTCGGAATGAACTTCGTCGGAAAAAGCTTGCACTTTTCGCCCATCCGTGATATGCTTAAGGTCCTTTCGCCTAACGCTGGATGCATGCCACTGGCAGCCTTTCCTGCATATAGACATAATACAGAATCCATGTTGCTGGCACACTTTCTGCATATAGACATAATACAGAATCCATGCCGCTGGCAGCCTTTCTGCATATAGACATAATACAGAATCCATGTGGCACACTTTCTGCATGGAAATATAATAATCCGGCTTGCTCTGTGCGGAGTACGCCGGACCGACTTGGCAAGATATAACATTCAAGCAGCTTCATACGGCTGTCTTCTTGCGCGGCCTTTGGCCGCACAAGAAGCATCGGATGTCCATCCGATGCGAAGACAGACATGAAAGCAGGCTTATAAGCAAGCTTAACGCCTGCTTTCATGCCTGTCTTCCCGCCGTCTGAACTGTAACGTTCTATAACTACCAGGAGGAAGCAAAACGATGATTACGATGGAACATGTGTGCAAATCGTACCGGATTGCAAAAAGAAACGCAGGCTTTCGCGAAGCCTGCAGATCCCTCTTCCGCCGCGAAACGGAAGAGATCCAGGCGCTTAAGGACGTAAGCTTCACGATCCGCGACGGCGAGATGGTGGGCTATATCGGCCCCAACGGCGCCGGCAAAAGCTCTACGATCAAGATCTTAAGCGGTATCCTGACCCCCAACAGCGGGACGGTCCTGGTGGACGGCCGGGTGCCGCACCGCGACCGGATCGCTCATGTGAAGGAGATCGGCGTCGTCTTCGGGCAGCGCTCCCAGCTGTGGTGGGACGTGCCCGTCATCGACTCCTTCGAACTTCTGAAGGACATCTATACGATTCCCGACAACATTTATAAGAAGAATCTGGAAGAACTGACCGGGCTTCTGAACCTGGGCGAGCTTCTGCGCTCTCCGACGCGGCAGCTGTCCCTGGGCCAGCGGATGCGCTGTGAGATCGCCGCGTCCCTGCTGCATGAACCCCGGATCCTGTTCCTGGACGAGCCGACCATCGGGCTGGACGCCGTGTCGAAACTGGCGGTCCGGGAATTTATCAGGCGGCAGAATCAGCTGCATGGAACCACCGTGATCCTGACCACCCATGATATGCAGGACATCGAGGCGCTGGCCAGCCGCATTATTCTGATCGGCAAAGGCAGGATTCTGATGGACGGAACCCTGGAGGATATCCGGCGCGGCGGGGAGAACATCGACGAGACGGTGGCGGAACTGTATAGAAGCTACGATATCGCAAATTAAAGGAAGCTGTCATTTGCTCCGGCTGTCTTACGATGCCGAATTTCAAAGAGGCTGCGTAAGATTCAATATGCTTCAGGATTTTCGAGAATGTGATACTATCATCATAGAATGAAGGGATTCCCTCAAATGAAAAAATACCTCTCCTTCTTCCGCCTGCGTTTCCTCCTCGGCCTGCAGTACCGCGTCGCGGCCCTGGCCGGGATCGCCACCCAGTTCGTCTGGGGCTTCATGGAGATCATGATCTTCACCGCGTTTTACCGGGCGGACGCGGATGCATTTCCGATGAGCCTTTCGGCCACCTCGTCCTACATCTGGCTGCAGCAGGCACTTCTGGCTCTTTTTGCCGCGTGGATGATGGACAATGAGATCTTTGATTCCATCATAAACGGCGGCATCGCCTATGAACTGTGCCGCCCCATCGATATCTACAATATGTGGTTCTGCCGGAACGCGGCTAACCGTCTGGCGCGGGCCGTGCTGCGGTGTCTGCCGATCCTTCTGGTGGCGGCCTTTCTGCCGGAACCTTACGGGCTTGCTGCTCCGGCCGGCGCGGGACATTTCCTTTTGTTCCTGATTACGCTGGTACTGGGCTTTGCGGTGACCGTTTCCTTCTGTATGCTGATCTACATAATGACCTTCTTCACCATATCGCCCCAGGGGCTGCGGATCCTGTTCACCTCGGCGCTGGAATTCCTTACAGGAGGCGTGATCCCGCTGCCCTTCTTCCCGGACAATATCCGAAAGTTCCTGGAGCTTCTGCCCTTCGCGGCCATGCAGAACGTGGCCCTGCGGATCTACAGCGGAAGTATGAGCCGTCCGGAAATGCTTAAGGCCGTGACGCTGCAGCTGTTCTGGCTTGCCGCCGTCACGGCGGCCGGAAAAATGCTCTGCCGGATGGCAGTGAGGCGCGTAGTGGTGCAGGGCGGGTGACTGTAACCTATAGTGTTCCAATCCGCGCTCTGAAAAAATATCCGGTGCAAATTTGCAATCATAAATAGATCGTAATACGGCCAATAGAAAGGAATATAACCTCATGCGTAACCTTTCAAGCGCAGTTAAACTCTACAAACACTATATCTCGATCAACATCCGCTCCATGATGCAGTACAAGACATCGTTCTTCTTCTCCGCCATGGGACAGTTTCTGGTGTCCTTCCATGTATTTCTGGGCATCTTCTTTATGTTTAAGCGGTTCTCCGCGGTAGACGGCTTCTCCTACAGCGAAGTTCTCCTCTGCTACTCCATCGTCCTGCTGGAATTCTCCCTGGCCGAGATGTTCGTCCGCGGCTTCGATACCTTTTCCGGCATGGTACGCACCGGCGAATTCGACCGCGTGCTGGTACGCCCCCGCAATGAGATCCTGCAGGTCCTCGGCAGCAAATTCGAGCTGACCCGCATCGGCCGTATGCTGCAGGCTGTCGTCATGTTCCTCTACGGCATTGCCAAAAGCGGCGTCGCCTGGACATTTCCGAAAATTCTGACCGTGATCTTCATGCTGGTCGGCGGCACCGTCGTCTTCTCCGGCCTGTTCATCATCTACGCCGCCCTCTGCTTCTTCACGCTGGACGGTCTGGAGTTCATGAACATTTTCACCGACGGGGCCCGCGAATTCGGCAAGTACCCCGTCGGTGTCTATGGTGAGAAAATGCTTCTGTTTGCGACATTTTTCGTGCCTTACGCGCTGATCCAGTATTATCCGCTGCTGTTCATTCTCGGACGGCGCATGGCTCCGTTTTATATCCTGCTGCCGCTGGCCGCCTTCTGGTTCCTGATCCCGGCGCTGGCGCTGTGGAAATTCGGGGTGCGGCACTATACGTCCAGCGGGTCATGAAGGACAGGCCGCGACGCCTCAGCACACAATCTCCGCCCGGCTGCCGCCGCTCTTTTCCTTTGTCACGACGATCTGCTTATCGATCTTCTCCCGCAGCTCCGCCACATGGGAAATGATTCCCACCAGGCGGTTCCCTTCCGTGAGCCCCGCCAGAGCGTTCATGGCCTGAGCCAGGGACTCCTCGTCCAGCGAGCCGAAGCCTTCGTCTACGAACATGGTGTCAAGCTTCACGCCGCCGGCCGACGACTGGATCTCGTCGGAAAGGCCAAGCGCCAGGGACAGGGAGGCCTTAAAGGATTCGCCGCCGGACAGCGTCTTCACGCTGCGCTCCGTACCGTTGTAATGGTCGATCACATCCAGCTCCAGACCGCTCTGGCTCTTATTGTTCTCCGCCTCCCGGCGGCGCTTCAATTCATACTGTCCGCCGGACATCACCAGAAAGCGCCGGTTGGCCCTCGCAATGATACGGTCGAAATAGGTCATCTGGATGTAGGTCTCCAGCATGATCTTCTCCTTGCCGGCAATATTGCCGTTGGCCGTGTTGGAAAGGGCGCGGATCCAGGCGTAGCGCTTCTCAAGCGCTTCCAGATCCCCGGACTTTTCCCGGATGTTATTAAGGGCTTCCCGATTGGCTTCCAGCCGCACAGCAATCCGGCGGGAAGCCTCGATCCGGCTGCTCCGCCGGCCGGCAAGCGCCTGCTTTTTCTCTGTCTCCGCCGTTCGGTCAAGGCCGGTATCCCCCTCCAGCTGCTTTTTTAGCTGCTCCGTCCCGGCCTGATATCCGGCAATTTTCTGAGCTGAATTATGATATTTCTGCTCTGCGTCCGCCAGAGCCCTTTTCATCCGCACAAGCTGATCGCCCAGCTCCTTCGCCTTCGTCTCAGCGGTTCTTCTGCTGTCAAAGCGCAGGTTCTTTCTGCGCTCCGCGATTTGCTCCCCGCAGGAGCGCCAGGTAGCCGTATCGGACGCCAGTCCGGTCTCAAGCCCGGCCGCCTGCTGCTTAAGCGCCGCCAGCGCAGCCTCTTTCTCCGGGATCGTCTGTTCCAATGCTTCCTTCCGCCGGACGTTCCTCTGTTCCGCGGCAATCTCTTTCTCCAGTTCGCGAAGCTGCGCGGCTGCGGCCAGCAGTTCGCTTTCGATCTGCTTCTCGGCGGCAGCCCGGCGCGCGGCGATATCCTGCACTGCTGCCGCACTCCCGGCGCCATCGATGCGCGCCCGTACATCTTCTCTCTTCACACCGGCAGTCCACGCCTCCGTATTCGCGCTTTTCGCGCTTTCAGCTTTCCATTCCTCTGCCTTACACCCGGTATCACTGTCTGTTTTCTTCTCCTTCGCGGACATGTCCTGCAGTCCGGCGCTTTCCTTACCTGCCGCGGCCGCGTTCCCCGCTCCCGACAGCAGCTCTCCCAGCAGTTCCCCGATCTGCCTGTCCAGGATTTCTTCCTTCGCCTCGATCGCCGAACGCATTCCCGCGCACCGCTCGCTCGCGGTCCGTGCCGTCTCCCGCGCGCTCTCCGCGGCTTCCTGAGCCTTCTTAAGCTGCGCCTCGGACGGAGCCTTTTCCGACTTGCCCGCCGGATGCGGATGACTTACGGAACCGCAGACCGGACACGGCTGTCCCTCGGTCAGACGCTCTGCCAGGATCCCGGCCTGTTCATCCAGAAACGCCCGGTTCTTCGCCTCGTAATCGTCCGCGGCCGCCTTCTCCGAGGCCATCGCCCTCCGGTACTCCTGCTGCCGTTCCGAAAGCGCGTTCCGCCGCAAGGCCAGATCCCGGAAACCATCCTGCAGATCGTTAAGCCCCTTCTGCCGCTCCGCCGCACGCACCTTTCGGGCTGCCAGCCTTTCCCGCTTCTCTCCCGCTCCGGCCAGCAGCGCCAGCTCCTGCTTCATTTCTCCCAGCTGCCGTTCTTCCTGCTGCGCGGCCTGCCGCTTCTGCTCCAAAGCGGCTTCCTGCTCGCGGATACCGGCCGCCAGGCGCACGCCCTCCTTCTCCAGAGCCGCCAGCTCGTCATAGCGCGGCAGCTCCGCCTCGATCTCCGCTTTCCGCGCGGCCAGCGCGTCCCCTTCCGCGCTTCGCGCCTTCTCCGCCTCCCATGCGGCCTTAAAGCTGTCGCAGCGCGCTTTTTCCTCTGTCAGAGCCGCCGTCGTCCGCTCCAGATTAAGCCGCGCTTTCTCCTGCATTTCCAGCCTGCCCAGATTGGCGTTCACCTGCTCCAGCTGCTTATCCAGCCCTTCGATCTCCTGTGAAATAAGACCGCTTTGCTCCTCGTCCTTTTCAAGAAGCCGCCCGATCAGCGCCGTCACCTCCGCCGCCGGCAGCTCGTCGTTCTTCGCTTTCCGCACATCGATGGACAGCACGTCGTCCTCCCCGCACATGATCCCGCCGACATACTGCCTGAGGCTCCTCCTGGCATCGGCGCACGCGTCGTTCATTACGCCGGACTCCTTCTTAAGCTTCTCCTGCAGATCCGAGAACAGCCTCGTCTTAAAGATCTGCCGGAAGATCTTCTTCCGCTCCTCCGTCGGCGCCAGCAGAAGCTTTAAGAAATCCCCCTGGGCGATCATTGCAATCTGCAGAAACTGGTTCCGGTCAATCCCCATGATCTCCCGGATGGCCGCATCCACCTCTCTCTGCTTCGCAGCGACGCGCCCGTCCGGATACGTAAGCTCCGCGTCCGCCTTCTGCAGCGTAAAGCCCTCGCCTCTGGCCTTCGGCCGCTCGTACTCCGGGTTCCGCCTCACTTTATACGTCTTGCCTGCATAGGAAAATACAAGCTCCACCTCCGTCGGCGTCTCCGGCGCCGCGTATTTGGAGCGGAACATCCCCGGCTCCCGATTATCCCCGCTGGCTTCCCCATAGAGGGCAAATGTGATCGCGTCAAAGATCGTCGTTTTTCCCGCTCCCGTATCCCCCGTGATCAGATAGAGCCCGCTCTCCCCCAGCCGATCCAGAGGCAGCACCATTTTCCCGGCATACGGTCCGAAGGCGGACATGGTCAATGTAATCGGTCTCATAGCTCCTCCTCCCACGTCTTTACGATCAGCCGCTGTATGAACTCCGTCTGCTCTCCGCTCATGGGCTGGTTATTCTGCAGCTCATAAAATTCCGCGAACAGCTGCAGAGGCGTCCGGCTCTCTACATCCTCCGCGCCTGTAACCTGTACCCCGGTTCTTGTTCTCTTATTATCATAATCCAGTTTCATAAGGTTATGGTAAATGATCCGCAGCTTGCCGATGGCGTCCGGCACGTCCTCCTCGTCCGTAAGCGTGATATGGACGTAATCCTCCTGCCAGGACGTATTTTCATAAAATGACCGAAGCGTCAGCTGCTCGTAGGTCCCTTTAAGCTCCACCAGATCCCGCTTCGGCACAAGCTCCACAGTGCGGATCTTAAGACTGCCTTTCTCCGCCAGCTCCACGACCGTCACCGATTTATGGTCGCCGGCCTCAGAAAACGAGTATTTAAGCGGCGTCCCACAGTAACGGATCCGCTCCGAGCCGCAGTTCTGCGGCGAATGGATGTGTCCCAGAGCGACATAATCAAAGTCCTTAAATACATCCGCGTCCACATTGTCAGAACCTCCCACCGAGATCTCCTCCGACTCAGAGCGGGCGGCCCCGGTGACGAACTGGTGGGTAACGAGCACATTGCGCCGGGCCGGGTCCGGATGCATATCCGCTATAGCGCAGGCGACAGCGTCCGTATAGGAGACGATCTCCTGATCTTCAAAAAATCTCCGCACATGGGCCGGTTTTATAAACGGCAGCATGTAGACATCCACGAGTCCATACCCGTCTTCCAGGGAAATGGGGCCGACATGCCCATGATAGACCGGCGACATATGGATTCCGCCCGCGTCCATGATCCGCGAGCCAAAGGCGATCCGCTCCGGCGAATCATGGTTCCCGCTGATCACAAACACCTCAAGCTTCCTTTTGGCCAGACTTACAAGAAATTCATCAAAAAGCTGCACCGCCTCCGCCGGCGGAACGGATTTGTCATAGACGTCGCCCGCGATGATCACGCCGTCCGGCTGCTCCTCATCAATGACGGCAAGGATCTTCTTCAGTATGTACTCCTGGTCCTCCAGCATCGAATATTCATTGACGCGCTTTCCCAGATGCAGATCGGACAGATGAATCAGTTTCATAGAGCCTCCCCCTGTTTTTGCTGATAGATTCATTATAATCTGGGGCCGTCCTACAGCACCTTCGCCAGGAAATCCTTCAGTCTCGGGCTCTGCGGATTTCCGAATATCTGCTCCGGCGTGCCTTCCTCCACAAGCTGTCCGTCCGCCATGAACAGCACCCGGTTGCCCACCTCGCGGGCAAAGCCCATCTCGTGGGTCACGCAGACCATGGTCATGCCTTCCTTCGCAAGCTCCTTCATGACGTCTAAAACCTCGCCGACCATCTCCGGATCCAAGGCTGACGTAGGCTCGTCGAACAGCATCACCTCCGGCTCCATGGCCAGCGCACGGACGATCGCAACACGCTGCTTCTGTCCGCCGGACAGCTGAATCGGATACGCGTCGGCACGGTCCTTTAAGCCCACGCGGTCCAACAGGGCAAGCGCCTTCTTCTCCGCCTCCGCCTTCGGCATTTTCTTCACCTTGATGGGGGCCAGGGTCATATTTTCCAGGATCGTCATATGGGGGAACAGGTTAAAATGCTGGAACACCATGCCCATCTTCTGGCGCAGCGCGTCCACATCCAGCTTCACGGTCTTCCCGTCGGCGTTCTTGTACCGCTTCTTCGTAATGTCCTCGCCGTCGAACAGGATGGAGCCGCCGGTGGGCTCTTCCAGCAGGTTTAAGCTGCGCAGAAATGTGGATTTGCCGGAGCCGGAGGGGCCGATGACCACCATCACGTCGCCCTTGTTAATATCCACGGTCACGCCGTCCAGCGCCTTGATGGCGCCGCCCTTATAGTGCTTTTTCAGATCTTTGACGCAGATCAGACTACCGCTTGTCGCCATGGCTCATCCTCCTCTCGAAATACGCGATCAGCTTGGACGTGGGGAAGCACAGGCAGAAATAGATGCCCGTCGCCACCAGAAGCGGCTCCGTGATCACGAAGGCCGCGCCTCTGACCGCGTTGACCGCCGACATGATGTCCTGCACGCCGATGGTGTATGTGATCGCCGATTCCTTGATGATCACGACGAACTCATTGGCGATCGCCGGCAGGATATTCTTAAGCGCCTGCGGCAGGACAATGTAGCGCAGGTTCTGTACCTTGGACATGCCCAGCGACCTGGCCGCTTCCGTCTGCCCGCCGTCGATGGACTGGATACCGGAGCGGATGATCTCGCACAGATACGCGCCGGAGTTCATGCCCAGAGCCACCACGCCGGGGAAGAACCTGGGGAACTTGATAAAGCCGAACATTGTGAAATTCGGAAGGTCAAAGATCCCGAACACCCCGTAATAAATAATAAACAGCTGAACGATCACGGGCGTGGACCGCAGCACCTCCACGTAAGCCGTCGCGATGAAGCTGACCGGATTAAACCGGCTGATCACGGCCAGCGCGCCGCTCTCCCGCTGGTACCCGTCCGGGCCGATCCCCAGGAAACGGAACGGCCGGATATCGGAAAGCCGCATGAGCGCCATCACGAGCGCGATGCAGAAGCCGATCATCACCGTGAATATGGACAAAAGGACGGTGACTAAAAGGCCCTGCGCGAACAGGGACGAATATTTCGCCACCGTCGCGAAATTTTCCATTTTAACGAAACTGTCCACTGATGTACTCCCTTCTGTATAAAATACGAGCAGCGCGTCGTTGGTACTCTGCCCGCATGGAAATACAAGCGGGCGCGTCGCTGGCGCCCTTCTTGCATACTGACGTAACGCAATGCAGAAAGCATGCCGCCGGAACTTTTTCTGTATAAATACGAATAAAACGTCACCGGAACTCTGTCTGCGTGAAAAAGCGCGGGCCTCCCCGGATACTCCATCCGCAGAGGCCCCTGCTGCATATTACTCCTGAACCTTGCCTTCTTCGTCAAGCAGGCCCTCGTACTTCTCGCCGGAAGCCAGCTCATTGGCCTCTGCCACGAAGTTCTCTAACGAGCCGTCCTCCAGGGCCGCCGCGATCGCCGCGTTCACCGCTTTCAGCAGGCCCTCGTTGCCCTTGCTGACGCCAATCGCCGATCCCTCTACCTCATACGGCACATCCAGAACAATCGCCAGCTCCGGATAATTTCTCTGATAGCTGATCGCTACGTCTGTCTCAATGTATGCCGCATCCAGCTTACCCGCCAGGAGCTCGGAAATAATGTCCGTCACCTTCGGCAGGGAAACGATATCCGTATCCGCGGAATACTGGTTCGCCAGATCCAGCTGAATGGAACCGGTCTGCGCGCCGACAGAGATGCCCGCCTTATTGGCATCCTCCAGCGTCTTGTAATCGTCCGCGTGTTCCTGCACCGTTACAAAGGACTGACCGCCGCGGTAGTAGATGTCCGAAAAGTCCATCGCGTTCTCGCGGGACGGGTCCGGGGAAAGGCCGGCCATGCCCAGATCGACCGACTTCGTCTGCAGCTCCATCAGAACGCCGTCGAAATCGACGGTAACGACCTCAAGCTCCAGCCCCATATAATCCGCAATGTACTTGGCCAGCGCCATATCGAAGCCCGCCAGGGTCGGGTTGCCGTTCTCATCCAGCGCGTAAAACTCATAGGGTGCGAAATCCGGGCTGGTCGCCACGGTCAGAACGCCCTCCTTGACCGTCTCAACTGCCGCGGCGTCCCCCGCCGCGCCATTATCGGCAGCGGCCGCAGTCGTCTGCGTATCCGCGGATCCGGAGCCGCCGCACGCGGCCAGTGACAGCGCCATACACGCCGTAAGCGCGATTGCAATCAGTTTCTTTTTCATAATTATTCTCCTCCTGTTTCTGTGTCCGCCGGAAATATTCCGCCCTAAGCGCCCGGCATTTGCATGATGTCAATAGTTTCTGTACAAACTATGGTATCCATTATACAGATTTATTTGAATTAATCAAGCAAAATAATGCATAAAAATTCATTATTTAATGCTTGGCTGTCTGTCGTTTTCGCGCTATACTGTAGTTTATAAGAAGAAAAACCCTCGGAAAGCGCGCCCCGACGCCCTTTCCGCATCAAGATCAAAAGGAAGCAGACCTTCATGAACCATATCCTGTCCTGGCTGCGGATGACCGACTGGCATATGAACACACCCGCACCGTATTCATTTTTCCATATATCCGTGTCTGTCATCGGGGTCGCTGCTGCCGCCCTTTTCGCCCTGCGGCTGAGCCGCTCCACAGCTGAGACGGCTCATCCCCACACAGCGAACGACGCGGAGACGGCTCAGCCCCGCGCAGCAAACGGCGCAGAAACGGCTCAGCCCCGCGCGGCAAACGGCGCAAAGACGGCTCAGCCCCGCGCAGCGAACGGCGCAGAAACGGCTCAGCCTCACGCAACGAACGGCGCAAAGACGGCTCAGCCCCGCGCAGCGGGCAACGCAGCCGCCGCGGATTTCTCTGCCGCAGATTCCGCTGCATCGGATTCCAGGAAAATCTGCCGGAGTCTGTTCATCTGCGGCCTCCTTTTGGCGGCCGGCGAGCTTTATAAGCAGCTTTTCCTGTACTACGTAATCTTCGGAAGCTACAACTGGTGGTATTTCCCGTTTCAGCTCTGCAGCATCCCCATGTATCTCTGCCTGCTGCTGCCCCTTTTAAGCAGAAATGAGCGCATTTTCCGCACCGTCTGCACCTTTCTGCAGGATTTCGGCCTGCTGGGCGGCATCATGGCCCTGGCGGAGCCGTCGGGACTTCTGCACCCTTACTGGACGCTGACCCTGCATGGTCTCATCTGGCACATCCTTCTGGTCTTTATCGGCCTGCTGCTGGCATTTTCACGGATCCCGGATCGAACCGCGGCCGGTTTTCTGCTGACGCTGCCGATGCTGGCTGTCTTCTGCGTCATCGCAACCGTAATCAACGTCGCTACCGGCGGCGCGGCGGATATGTTCTACATTTCCCCGTACTATCCGGTCACGCAGGTGGTATTCTACCAAATCTCCCTGCGGTTCGGGACCGGAGCCGGCATCTGCGTCTATGTGCTCTGCCTCTGCGCAGGCGGATTCCTCTGCCATCTGCTGGCGGGATTTCTGAATAAGCGAAGGGGCTGAACCCGCGTCCGCGGCCTGTCTCACAAAGCACACCCGCAGCCTGTCCATTCCTGCGGCAAAGCTCAAAAAGCGCGCCGCAGCCTGTCCATCCCCGCGGCAAGACTCATAAGACGTCTCCTCGGCGAAGCTAATAAAGCGCCTCCGCTGCAGAACCCATAAGGCGGCTCCGCCGCAAAGCCCACAAGGCGGCTCCGCTGCAGAACCCATAATGCGGCTCCGCTGCAGAACCCATAATGCGGCTCCGCTGCAAAGTCCACAAAGCAGCTCCACTGCCGAGCCCACAAGGCGCCTCCGCCGCAGAACCCATAATGCGGCTCCGCAGGGCAAAAAAACAGCCGGCGTCAGGTCTTCCCCGACACCGGCTGTTCATCACGACAGTATGTGGAAAATGCGGCCGTGACACGCTTTCCATATTACCTGAAATTATAATATAACTGTCCCGGCTGAAGCTGCACGCCCTTGGCCTGGGCCATCTCACTGACCGTGACCAGCTGATATCCTCTGGCGACCAGCTCCGGTACAATGGTTTCCGTCGCCGTCGCCGTCGCGTCATACAGCTCATGCATCAGAACGATATCGCCGTCGCGGACCTTGCTCAGCACTTCATCGATGGTCTTCTGCGCGTTTCTGTGATCCCAGTCCCTGGTATCGATGCTCCACTGGATCATGGGATAATTCACATTCGCCAGAACCGTCGAGTTATTAAGGCCGCCCGGAAGCCGCACAAGCGCCGGCTCCGCCCCTCCGGCAGCAGTGATCGCCGCGCTGCCCTGGCTGATCTGGTAGCGGATCTGATCCGCGCTCAGCTTCTGCAGATATTTATGCTGGTACGTATGGTTCCCTACCTCGTGGCCCTCCGCCACCATGCGCTGAACCTCGGAGGCGCGGGACGCGCACCGGTCGCCCACCAGAAAGAACGTAGCCTTGGCTCCATACTGCGCCAGCGTACCCATTATCCGGTTTCCCGCCCCGGTCTGCGGACCATCGTCATAGGTCAGCGCCACCATCGGACGGCTGGGATCGATAACCCTTCCCGTCGCTGCGGGCTGCTCCTCCACGGCCTCTGTTTCGCTCTGCGTCCCGGATGTATCCGCCCCGGAACCAAGTGGTCCCAGCGGCCCCAAAGGACCAGAAGTGCTGGCCGAGGACGCATCTGTTCCCAGCGGCCCCAAAGGACCGGAACTGCCGGCCGAGAACGTATCTGTTCCCAACGGCCCCGTACCGGACGACGATCCGTTCTGCGGCTGCTGCACGCCGCCTGCCGCCGGCCCGGTCTGAGACGTCTGGTCATGGCCCAGGGGACCTTCCGTCCGGATCTGCACATTGCCTGCATCGTCGATCCATGCGCCATCCGCGTTCACCCGGTAATGATCCGGCGTCACCGTATCCGCCAGCATATACCCTTCCGCATTGAAATAATAACACTCCGACACGCCGTTGCTGTCCCCGTCCAGCCAGTACCAGCCGCTGCTCAGCCACTGCGAACCATCGTCCCCGCTCCTGTAGCGCCAGCCTCCGTTCTCTGATACCCAGCCGCCTGCGTATGCGCTTCCGGCTGCCGCACATGCCAGAGCCGCTGCAAGTACAGCGGCTGTCCACCATTTTCTCATTAGAATCCCTCCCTCCGACATTATAAGCCTTTTTCCGTTCGATGTAAACTTATAATTTCTCCCTCCGGCCGCTCATTCCGCATTAAATACATACCGGTCCAGCCGTTTAAATGCTTCCTGCACCCGAGAAAGCGGCAGCGCCAGATTCATGCGGATATGGCAGGGTCCGTTAAACATCCGCCCGTCCTGCCAGGCCACGCCCACGTCCCATCCGGCCTTCTCCAGCCATTCGATGTCCCTTCCGTGTGCCTCGCACCACTTCGTGCAGTCCAGAAACAGCATATAGGTCCCCTCCGGCTTCGCTGCTTCGACCCCCTCGAAATGCTCCGCAATATAATCACAGGCGTAATCGATATTGCCGGTGATCACCCGGCACAGCTCGTCCGTCCATTCGTATCCCTCCGGCTTATACGCGCCGATCAGCGCGTGCATGGAAAGAACATTCAGGGAATTGTAATGAGGCTTCTCGCTCTTGGCCACTACCCGGTCCCGCAGGCAGGAATTGTAAATGATATGGTAGCTGCCGACCAGTCCCGCCAGATTAAAGGTCTTGCTCGGCGCGTACAGGGCAACCGTGCGGTTCTTTGCGTCTTCACTGACCATCTGCGTCGGCACATGCGCATGCCCGGTCAAAATGATATCCGACCAGATCTCATCCGAGATCACCACGCAGTCGTTGGCCTTATACACCTCCATGGCCTTCTCGATCTCCCACCGCTCCCAGACGCGTCCGCAGGGATTGTGTGGACTGCAGAAGACCGCCGCATGGATCTTCTCCTTCTTCAGCTTCGCGTCCATATCCTCATAATCCATGCGCCAGACGCCGTTTTCATCCTTCTTAAGCGGCGAATGAACAATGCGGAAGCCGTTATTATTCATACATCCGGTAAAGCCGATATAGGTCGGACTGTGCAGAAGCACCGGATCGCCCGGCGCGGCAAAGGCGGTCAGCGCCGAAACCACGCCGCCCAGAACGCCGTTCTCATAACCGATACACTCCTTCGTAAGTCCCGTCACACCGTGGCGGCTCTCCTGCCAGCGGATGATGGAATCGTAGTACTCGTCCGTCAGCTCGAAATACCCGAACGCCGGATGCTTCGCCCTCTCGATGATCGCCTCCTGAATCGTCGGACAGGTTGGGAAATTCATATCCGCCACCCACATGGGGATCACATCGAAGCCTTCCCGCGGCTTCGCCGGCGCAAAACCTGTTCCCAGACCGTCCACTGCGATGGCGTCCATGCCGTGGCGGTCCATGATGGATGTGAAGTCGTATTTCATCTTTTGTACCCTCCTCGCTGCTTTCCTAAAATTGTGCCGGTTCCATTATATGAGGCCAGAGTCACAAGATCATGCGTTTCGTGCTTTCACGAAAAGCATGACTTTGGCTTTGCGGGAACGCAAAGCGCTGAGCAATCCGTGCATCATAGAGGTCAAAAGGTATCTTGGCCCCAACATCATTATATTGAACCGCGTGCTTGAAGTCAAGCCTGCATACGGCTTTTTACGGCCCGGCAGCATACGGTATTTTACGGCCTGGCGGGCATCTCGTGATTGACTTATCATGCGCCTGCCATTATAATAAAATCACAGGCAATACAGCAATGTCACATCACGCAAGGGAAATACAAGCAAGGCGTCACCGGCGCCTTGCTTGCATGGAAATACGGGGAGAGCGTCACTGGCGCTCTCCTCACATGGAAACACTTTCTGCGGCGTCACGAACCGGTGAACCGCCGCGGAAGACAGGGAGCCGCAGTATGATAACGATTAAAGAGATTGCCCGGGAATGCGGGGTTTCCGCTACGACGGTATCCAACGTGCTGAACGGAAAAGCTAACGTAGGAGATGAGAAACGCCAGCGGATCCTCGACGTGGTCCATAAAAGGGGCTATCACCCCAACTCCATCGCGCAGGGCCTTCGCATGCAGAAGACCCGGATCATCAGCATTATTGCCGAGGATATTTCACAGTTCTCCACGCCGCCGATCGTGGAAAGCGTTATGAGCTATTTCGAGGAGAAAGGCTACCGCACCATCGTGAAGAACCTGCGTCTGTATTCCAGATGGAATGACGCCTGGTTTAACGACGAGGAAGCCTACCATTCCGTTCTGGATCCGATCCTGACGGAGTTAGATTCTACGATGGCAGACGGCATTATCTATATCGCCGGTCACGCCAGGATCATCGACTGCTTTCCGGATGGTTTCCGGATTCCCTCGGTGATGGCCTACGCGTACAGCCGGAACAGCCAGGTTCCTTCCGTAGTGATCGACGATGAACTGTCCGCTTATCAGCTTATCAACTATGTGATCGGACAGGGCCACCGTAAGATTGGCATGATCGGCGGCCGTATGGACAATATCCATACCCAGCGAAGGCTGGCCGGCTATCAGAAAGCGCTGTACGAAGCGGGAATCCCATTCAACCCGGCATGGGTGCGCTACGGCGACTGGGAGAGAGGATCCGGTTACAATGAGGCGGAACCTCTGCTTAAGACCGGCGTCACCGCGGTTTTCTGCTGCTGCGACCGGACTGCCGGCGGCCTCTATCTCTATCTGGATGAGCATGGCCAGCGGCCCGGCAGAGATCTGGCCGTGGTGGGATTTGACAACCAGGATATCGCGGAATATCTGACGCCCGGCCTCACCACGATGGCGCTGCCGCTGCATGAGCTTGGCCTCATTTCCGCACAGCTGCTTTTAAAGCAGATCGAGGGAGACGCAGCCTTTCTTAAAGAGGCAGGGAAAGAGATCATGATCCCCTGCGAATTTGTGGAGCGCAGCTCCGTGTTCCCGCTTAAGACCGTCTGAGCGGCGGATACCGGCGCTCTGCCCACACTGAAAATACAAGAAACGCGTCACTGGCGCCCTGCCTGCATGGAGATAAAAGAACCGCCGTCCTGCGAATCCCTCGCCGGACGGCGGTTCCTTTATCTCATTCTATACTTTCTTACGCAGGTAAACATAGGAAACTCACACCGCGCATTTCAGTCTCTCATTACCCCTTCACAGCACCGATGGCAATACCTTTGACAAAGTATTTCTGCAGGAACGGATAAATTATCATGATCGGCAGGATGCCCATAACGGTCAGCGCCATGCGGATCGAAGTAGAAGGCATATCCGCAATCTGCACGTTGCCGCCGGACTGCGCCTGCTGCCGCAGCTGATCCAGGTTCCTCTGAATCTTCATCAGCAGCACCTGAATGCTGTACATCGAGTTGTCATTCAGATAGTACAGACCGTTCATCCAGTCGTTCCAGTAAGCCAGGCCGACCAGAAGGCTGATCGTCGCGACGATGGGCATCGCCATGGGCATTACGATCCCGAACAGGATCGTAAACTCATTGGCGCCGTCCACGCGGGCTGCCTCTACGATGGCGTCCGGAATATTGGACGTGAAGTAGGTACGCATCATAATAACGTTGAATCCATTCATCATCAGGCCCGGAATCAGCAGGGCGAAGATTGTGTTGCGGATATGGAACGTCTGCGTCCACATCAGGTAGGCAGGTACCAGACCGCCGGAGAACAGCATCGTGAAGAACAGATAGAACGCGAATACGTTCCGTCCCGGAAGCTCATGCCGGGAAAGCGGATACGCGTACAGCGTGGTCAAAAGCAGGTGGCAGACCGTTCCGATCACGGTCACGACCGCCGAAATCACGTAGCCGCGTGCCACCGCGCTGGACTTCGTAAGCAGGTATCTGTACGAATAGAGACTGAACTTGGACGGCCAGAAGCTGTAACCGTTCATGATCAGCGCCTGTTCATCTGTAATCGAGGACATGATCAGCAGGATAAAAGGCGCAAGCGCACAAATCGCCAGAAACGTCATCAAGACATTCGCAAAGATCTGGAATCCCTTTTTGTTATCAACCATCATAGTAAGCGCCTCCTTCCTAGAACAGTGAACTCTCGGCGTCCACTTTACGGACAACCAGGTTAGCGGTTACGACAAGGATAAATCCGACTACCGACTGATACAGGCCGGCCGCCGAGGACATGCCGATGTTATTGGACTGCATTAAGCCGCGGTACACATACGTATCGATCGTCTGCGTCACATTGATCAACGGACCGGAGTTCTGCGGTACCTGATAGAACAGACCGAAGTCGGACCGGAAGATTCCGCCCAGGGACATCAGGGTCAGAATGATGATCGTGGACTTTAAGCAGGGAAGCGTCACGTTCGTGATCTGCTGCCAGCGGTTGGCGCCGTCCACGACGGCCGCCTCATACAGCGTATGGTCGATGCCGCAGATGGTGGCGTAGTAGAGGATCATGTTGTAGCCGAGCCCCTTCCAGATATTAATGATCACCAGGATGAACGGCCAGTATTTCGGCGTATTGTACCAGTCGATCGCCGGTATCCCCAGCACCTTCAGCAGGGTGTTGTTGATATAGCCGTTGCCGGTGCTTAAGAAAGCGAACGCCAGGTAAGAAACGATAACCATGGAGATCAGGTACGGGATCAGGATCAGCGTCTGATACAGCTGCTTGGCGAACTGGTTGCGGATCTCGTTCAGGATGATGGCTACCGAGATAGCCAGCACCGTACCCAGAGCGATAAAGACCAGATTGTAAAGCAGGGTGTTGCGGACCATGATAAAGGCGTCGTCCGTCTGGAACAGGAACTTGAAGTTCTCAAAACCGACCCACGGGCTGCCGTAAACGCCGTCCTTTGCGTTATAGCGCCTGAAGGCGATCTGAATTCCAAACATGGGGATATAGCAGTTGATGAACAGGTAGACGACACCCGGTAAAAACATCAGATAAAGCGGCCAGAAACGCTTCAGCGTTCTTGTGACTCGTTTCATATGCTTACCTCCATACAGAAATCAGCAGAAGCGGCAGAAGCGCCGCCGGAAAATGGAAAGGCGGGTACAGGCCGTACCCATACCCGCCCGCTTTCTGCTGTATGATTATGCTACGATATAGGTTGATGTCTACGGTGTTCTACTCTGTCTTGTTCGCCAGGAACTCATCCAGCTGCTTCTGCTTCGCGGCAATGATGTCGTTAATGCCGGCAGCTTCCAGATCCGCCAGGAACTGCGGGATCGTCGCATCCGGATCCACAGTGCCCCAGATCAGGGAGTTGTTGTACTGGGAAACTACGTTGTTGCAGTTGGTAACCTGGTTCATAACTTCGTCGCTGTTCCAGAAGAAGCCGTGAGCCGGGCTTACATGGCCGCTCTCGTTGAACTCGTTCAGCTTATCCCACAGATCAGGATCTACGCCCTCCCATACAGGAGTAAGCTGCTGGTTCGGCCAGCTCCAGTCAACAGACGGATAACCGCTGGTATTCGAATCCACGCCCTCGGGAGTCGTGATGCAGGTGTGCGCGTCGTCTGCCCATACCCAGTGCTTGCCCTCGATACCGTTGACAAGAAGGTTCGCGATATCGGCGTCGGTATACATCAGATCCCAGAACTGCATCGCCTTGTCCGGATGCGGGGAGCAGTACGGAATGACCCAGGAGTTGCCGTTCGGAAGGCTGGTGTACTTGTGCGGCTGCACGACCTTCATGAAGACGCACTCCTTACCCTGGCTCTTGTAAACCTCATACTCCTTGCCTGGCTTCCAGTTCTCGAACATCGAGAAGCCGTTGCCGCCAAACAGACCATTCTCTGTGCTGGTCGTGATATCCGGCATGATCAGTCCTTCCTGGTTCCACTGATACATCATCTCGCAGAACTCACGGTATGTATCGGTCGCGTACCAGTTCTCAACCGTGGTGCTGTCGGTGAATACGTCCGGCAGTACGCCCAGGTTGTCGCCTAACGGATCCATCGGCCACGGCTGCTGGAAACCGCCGCCGGCCCAGGTGGAAACCACCGGATACATCTCCGGATGCGCCTCATGGACCTTCACCAGGATGTCATGCATGTCATCAAATGTGCCGTACTCGGGAACTTCGATTCCCAGCTCGTCCACGATGTCCTTGCGCATCGCGAAACCGGCGGAACGGGAAGTATCCTTCTGGTTCGGCAGCGCGTACAGCGTGCCGTTGTAACGGCAGGCTTCCAGGTCGGCGGGAGCGATCACGCTCAGGGCGCCCTGGCCGTAGTTATGGATCAGGTCGTCCTCGCCGTCCAGCGGGTACGCGTAGTTGTTGCGCAGGATCGCGGTAAGCTGTCCGTTCAGGTTGTTGTAGTTCAGCAGGTCGATCGGCTCGCCGGAGGTAAGGGCCAGCTGAATCTGCTCGGCATCCTGTGCGTTCACCAGCTGAATCTCAGCGCCGATCTTCTCACGGGTAATCGCGCTGACCGCCTCGGCAACCTCGGCGGCATCTTCTGTCTCTGCGTTGTTAAGGGCCCAGACTACCAGCTTCACAATTTCACCGCTGTCAGACGACCCCCCCGTGTTGCTTGCTGCCGCGCCGCCGGAACTGCCGGAGCCGCTGGAACTGCCGGAGCCTCCCGAGCTGCCGCCGCACGCTGCCAGGCTTACTGCCATCAGGCCGGCCAGCACAAGGGCTGCGCTGCGTTTCCAAAGTTTTCTCATAATACTCCACTCCTTATATTGATGTAGTAGTTATTAGAGCCCCTCTCCAAGGGCTGTATATTCGCCGCCGCTTATCAGCGGATAGCTACGATAACACCGGGTCAGACGATCGTATGTTTAACGTCAAACTTTCACTGCCTTCTATTTTGCCACCAAACTGGTATCTTTGTCAATAACATTTGTAAAAAAAAATCAAGTTTTTATGAAATATGCCTATTTTTACCGCCGTAAAACCGCGCGGCCCCATTTTTGTAACGTTTAACCGGCGCCGCTGTACCGCCCGGAAACTCTGTTTTCCGACTGTTCCCGGTGCGGCAGTTTCTCCGGTTCCTCAGGCATCCGTATTCTCCGCGCGGCGGCTTCGTCTGCCGGATCCTCAGGCGCCCGCATCACCGCATAACGGTTTCGTCTTCCTAATCATCAGACCCCCGCATTCCCCAAAAGCGCCTTAAGAACGCCCCGGACGCTCTTTTCCTCCACCGAGAGCTGCAGATCCGGCTCATTGATATGCTCCAGGTAATGGGCGTCCGAGTTGCTGATGATCCGGCATCCCTCCAGATAGGGATTCTCCCTCTTTAATCCGTGCAGCTTCTTAAGGTCCTTCACCTCAGCCGTCGTAAACCGGCTGTCCGGCGGGATGAAGCCCAGGTTCGCGATCAGGCTGTTGGCCGTCTT
>CANPYE010000041.1 GCA_947588005.1 uncultured Lachnospiraceae bacterium
TATGTGGAACTGATCCGCCGGTATCAGCCGGGGGCGGTGATTTTCTTCGACAAAGGACCGGACGTCCGCTGGTGCGGCAACGAGGCCGGCAAAGGCCGTCTTTCCGAGTGGTCCGTCGTACCGGGAGAACTCTGCACGCTGGCGGAGCGGCAGACCGGCCCGGGCCCGATGGCTGACGAAGG
This sequence comes from uncultured Lachnospiraceae bacterium, assembly GCA_947588005.1. Taxonomy (GTDB): domain Bacteria; phylum Bacillota; class Clostridia; order Lachnospirales; family Lachnospiraceae; genus UBA3402. Next base: position 183 of record CANPYE010000041.1, read on the forward strand.
CGACCTCAGCTATCTGTATAATACCGACCAGTACCTTGGCGGAATGCCGGGGATCCTGTATTCCCAGGGATTGGCTTACGTTCCCGCGGAGGTGGACACCTCCATACGGAAGGGATGGTTCTGGCACGAGAACGAAGATCCCAAGTCTCTTCCGGAGCTGTTTCGGATCTATAAGGCTTCCGTTGGCGGAAATGCCTGCCTGAACCTGAATATTCCGCCGGACCGGCGAGGCCGGATGGACGAGCGGGATGTAAAGCGCTTAAAGGAATTCGGCGGTCTGCTGCAGCAGGAGTTCGGAACGCCCATCGAGGCGAAGGTGGAGAAGCTGGAGAACGGACGGCCGACCCAGCCGGAGTACCTGATCACATTGGCGCGTCCGGTGTCCCGCGTGAAGCATGTGGTTCTGGAGGAAGATATTTCGAAGGGCCAGAGGGTGGAGAATTTCCGCGTTGAGTCCATGAATGCCAGCGGCAAATTCCCGCTGTTTCAGGGAACGACCATCGGCCACAGGAAGATCTGCAGCCTTGTCGATCCGTTCGCGGAGCAGAACCGCCTTCTGGACGACAGCGCGGATAAGATCGACCGGCTTCTCGTCCGGGTGACGGCGGCCAGGGGAGAGGTATATTTAAAAAGTGTGAAAATATACTAGAATTCCGGGAGAGCATTCTTTTTAAAATAAACTATCTGCTTGTCATTTGCCCCGTGAAACTTTATAATAAAATGAGTGTGTACATCCACTATGGGCCGGATGGCAGAAGGAGGGAGTAAAGTGAGTTACCTGAAATATTATTACAGAATCGACCAGATGCTTATCCACGCAGAGTAGCATGCATATAGGATTTTGCGTGGGTTGAAAGTTCTATATGCACTGCTGCTTCTGCACTTAATGATCATACCATTTCTATCATTAAGGAGGACAGAATGAAATATCAGAACGCAGCAGAGGTATTGCCGAAGGAACTGTTAAAGACCCTTCAGGGATATTTTCAGGGAGGACTGCTCTACATACCTGGAACGGATGAGAAGACGAAGTGGGGCAGCGTTAACGGCGCCAGGGAATATTATGAACGGCGCAACCGTCAGATCCGCGAAGCTTACAGGGAGAACGTCTCCACGAAGGAGCTGGCGAGGCAGTTCGGCCTGGCAGAGAATACGATCAAGAAAATTTTATATCAATGAAAAATGGGACGGTCCGGGAAGGCATGCTGCCTGATACGGACGGTCCCATTTTATAGAGTACAGGACACCGGTGACGTTCTGGCCGTATTTCCATTAGGGCAGAACATCGGTGACATTCTGGCCGTATTTTCATGCGGCAGAACGCCGGTGACACTCTCGCTATGTTTTTGCGCGAACAGAACGCCAGTGACATTCTGTTCGTATTTCCTGGCGGTACCGGCAGGCCGGAAACGCACGGCCTGCATATGACGGCTATCCGAATATCTCCGTCCGCCCGTCAGAAAAGACGGCGATCACGCCCCGGCCGTCCGCCGCGGGACAGGTGATCTCGAAGGAATGGGGCGTGACAGACAGGGAATAAGGCAGATCCCGAACAGAACGATTGGCTTCGCAGGGGCTGTTCTCCGAAAGAATCGCAGTCAGCGCCGCCAGATCGTCCGTATAGCGGCCCTGCTCGTCCAGATAGGCCTGCTGGGCATAGTAGAGCTTCCGCAGCTCCCATTTGCGGATCTCGTTTTCCGGAATGGAAAAATCTTCCGCCCGCTCATCCTTGCCGGCAAAGAAGACGAAACTCCACAGCTCCGGATAATGGATATTGACCACGCCGGTGGGCGCCCAGACCCAGTTGTCTTCGGGAAGGGGAGTATCGCTTCCCGGTCGGAGCCGCTTATGGAATGCGCCGTCCTTTACATCCACCTTCCACTGTACCCGGGAAAAATTGATCCGGTAATAATCGCCGCGCGCGGGCTTTTGGCTCGTCATATTGCATTCAGCCAGCGTGTAGAAGGGGATCACGACCTCTACGGACCAGCAGAGGTTCTGCGGGCCTGGAGCATTTAACGTTCCGTCGATCTTAACGGTGCTCTGAAGGCCGCGGATTTCCAGGCTGTTGACCGGCTTCCCCATGTCGCGGTAGGCTTTTGTCAGCAGCAGGTCCCAGTTGGTATTCATCGCGTTCATCTCATATTCGATGTAGATCTGCGTGTCGGAGTCCGTGTCGATAAAGATCTCGAAATCATTGTCCCGGAAGATCACGTCGTCGTGAGCGGTCACATTTGCCCAGATCTCATCGCCTTCCAGGACAGCGCCGATGTAGAGATTCTCATCATCCCAGGCCATCTTGGCGCGGGTCTCAAAGCGCGGCTTCGGGCGGATATCGCCCTCGATGTCCGTGAATAGCTCCGTGAACGGAATGTCCTTCCAGAAATCCTTGCTGAGATCGCCGTCCAATGTGAACGGTTTCGGGTTATAGCGGCAGGCGTAGACCGGCGGCGCAAAGGGAACGGCCGGGATCGGGATTCGAAGTTCGTTGTTCATGATGTCCTCGCTTTCATTGTATGGTGCGGCAGCGTATATTTGCAACGTGTGTGATGCGGCAGCGTGCATTGACAGCGTCAACGGTTATATGAAGTTTATCTGCTGCCGGTTCTTTCTGAAAGAGTATACCATTGGGATCGAGATCTGTAAATATGGTTTCTAGAAATGGATCATTCGATCATAAACCGTCATAAACGTTCCGCTGTTAATAATTGCAGAAGCGATTGCAGAATTTCATTGTCAGGAATTTCGTTGTTATTAAAATATAGTTGTCGTATTGTCCGAAATATGCTATATTGAATATGTTCATTTATATTCTGTAATCTGGTTTTTCGTTCGGCAGATCCCGGCGGATTCCAACTATTTTATTACAGGTTGTTTACAAACAATATAATTATGAGGTACAATAAGGGGGTAATGGAATGGCAGAAAACTATGTAAACAGAGAGTATAAATCCAGTTTGTTCGCCTGGATTTTCTCGGACAGGGAGGCTGCGCTCAGCCTTTACAATTCCATAAACGGTACGGAGTATGACGATCCGGACAGTCTGGAATTTACAACAATCGATACTGTGATCTATATGGGAATGAAGAATGACGTGGCGTTCCTTGTCGGCGGCGAGATGAATTTATACGAACACCAGGCCACATGGAATCCCAATATGCCGCTCAGGGGGCTGTTCTATTTCGCTGAGATGTATCGGGGATATGTTGAGAGCCGGAAATTAAATATTTATTCCAGTGTACAGCTGAAGCTTCCGGTTCCCCGATATGTGGTATTTTATAATGGAACAAACGATGAGCCTGAATCATTGGAACTGAGATTATCCGATGCTTTTGGACCGGATTCAGGTAAGGATTCGGAGATAATTTATCGGGACACGGGAAACGGAGAAGTACGAAGCGGAAACCGGCAGCCGGCATTGGAATGTACGGTGCAGGTGATCAATATTAATTTCGGATGTAATAAGGAGCTGATGAAGCATTGCCGGAAATTGTATGAGTATTCCTATTTTGTCAATGCGGTCAGAAGAAGACTGAAGGAAGGAATGACGCTCGGGGCCGCATCGGATGAGGCAGTAAAAGAATGCATTCGGGAAGGTGTTTTAGAGGAGTTTCTTTCAAGGCACAGGGCGGAGGTGACGAAAATGATTTTAGAGGAATTTGATCTGGAACGTCATATGCAGAGTGAAAAACAGTTGAGTTATGAAGAAGGGCGAGAAGAAGGACGAGAAGAAGGACGAGAAGAAGGACGAGAAGAAGGACGAGAAGAAGGACGAGAAGAAGGACGAGATAAGAGCCTGATAAAACACGTGTGCCGCGCTCTCAGCCGGGGAGCCGGGCCGGCAGAAATAGCGGATCTGCTTGGCGAAAAGCTGTCTCTGGTTGAGGCAATCTGCAGAATCGCCGGGAACTTTGCCCCGGACTATAACGGGGATAAGATTTATGAAGCGCTGAAGCATGAGAATAAGCTATGAACTGTTGCAAAAACAGGTTTCTTTCCGCTGCCTGCGCGGCTTAAAAAGCCGGCCCGCAGCGGTTTTTTAAGGAGACGATATTCATGGGACCGGAATACATCGGGAAAATACATCCCAACTGCGACTATTTTCACGGACAGATCCCCTGCGCGTTGGGGGTTCATCTGTATCAGGTATCGCGGGCAAACCGCGAGGAGCCGGAACTGGACGACGGAACCGGACACACCTATAAGCACGCGCCGGATCTGTGCTGGTACGGCGGACGCTACTATATCCAGTATCTGACAAATCCGAAGGACGAACACGGCGGGGCCGGGATGTCGGTTCTTACATCCTCCGCGGACGGCCGGAAGTGGGGCGATTATCAGATCTCATTTCCGGAATACCGGATCCCGGCGTGCGAGGTGACGGACTACAAGGGGCTTCATCATGTGTTTGACGGGACTAGGCCGGCTTTCATGCACCAGCGGATGGCGTTCTATCAGGCGAAAAACGGCGTGATGCTTGTGCTGGGCTTTTACGGGTGGTCGCCGGAGCTGTGGATGACCAACTGGGATAATTATGGAATCGGCCGTGTGGTCCGAAGGCTTTATCCGGACGGGCGCCTGGGGAAGATCTGTTTCATCCGCGTGAACTGGCAGGCAGGCTGGAAGCGTGAGCAGCTGCTTTATCCGCTTTATGAGGAGAGCGGCGATGAGCAGTTTAAGGCCGCGTGCCGGGAGCTTCTGCATGATCCGCTGGCGGTCCAGCAGTGGGCGGAGGAAAACGGAGATAAAGATCCGATGATCCGTATCAAACACCCGGATGAGGGAACTTACCAGGCTTTCTGCTGGTATCACCGTACGGAAAAGGATGTGGTTGGGCTCTGGAAGCATTCTTTCGTGTCGGAGAGCCACGACGGCGGGGAAAGCTGGGAGACGCCGGTGAAATCGCCCAGCATCGTCATGAGCGGCCAGAAGATCTGGGGAGAAAAGACGCCGGACGGGCGATACGCGCTGGTCTATGATCCGACGCTGGAGACCCAGCACCGTTTCCCGATGTGTATCGTGACTTCGGACGACGGACTGCATTTTGACAATATGCTGCTGGTGCACGGCGAGGTGCCGCCGATCCGCTACGAAGGCTTTTGCAAGGATCTGGGCCCCCAGTACATGCGTGGGATCAGCGAAGGGAATCCCAAACCCGGCGGGGAGCTGTGCGTGACGTATTCGGTGAATAAAGAAGACATCTGGTTTGCCAAGATACCGGTGCCGGTGGAAGGAACAGCGCAGGCTGCCGCTGTAAAAAAGATGCAGAGCGACTGTGCCGCGATACAGTCCCCAGTCAGTATCAATGAAATCAATGGAAGCGGAGCAGATATCTGTGAAAATGCTTTAGATAAAGCGGAGCTTTCAGCCGGCAGAGAAATCAGGGAGGGTTCCTTTAATGATATTATTCTTGCCCGATGGAATCTTTACCAGCCTTCCTGGTGCCGTATAGACTGTCAGCCGTCGGGCCGTCTTCTTGTGGAGGACCGGGAGCCTTATGACTATGCCCGTCTGGTGCGGGTATTCGAACCGGCAAAAAGGATCCGCATCGCGCTGCGTCTGCGCATCCTGTCCCTTGCCGGCGGTAAGTCTCTGCAGATTGAGCTTTGCAATGCAAAGCACCAGACCGCGGTTCGTATTCTGCTTCGCGGCGGCGGGCGGATCCGCCACCGCACCGTATGTGAGCTTGATCTCGGAGCGGAACGCTGGCACGAAGGAGAGGAGATCGAAATCAGGATTGAGGCGGACTGTAGCCGTTTTTCCTATACAGCGGCGGTCAGAAGGCCTGAAGGGAATAACGGTACAGCGCTGAACGGACAGCCGGGGATCCGTTTCCCGTTTATGGCGGCGGTCAATGAGATCGCGGAATTATCCCTGCGGACCGGGGAGCCGCGGTACCTGGCGGATCTGGAGAAGAATCCCGATGGCTTGCCGAAGGAGCCGCTTACCGGAGGAAAACTGGAGCAAGGAGCGCGGCTGGAACTCATTGAATTGACACAATTTTAACGGCAGCATTGGAAATAGTATCCAACTTTTGGAATTGTATCTAAAAAAGACATTGACAAATTGCTCAATTCCGTTTATTCTAGACATAGCGGCTTATTGCGTTTTGACGATAGTTGCGGACGGGCTTGGGAAGTGGGCACGGCCGACGCTATAAATGCACGCAACAACACAAAAAAGGAGGACTATTAATGAGAAAGTCAGTGAAGAAGCTTTGCGCTGTAGCACTTACAGCGGCAATGGCCGGAAGCCTGGTCGCCTGCGGCGGAGGCGGCAGCAGCACATCTACAACCGCAGCTCCGGCTGAAACCAAGGCAGCGGAGACAACTGCGGCAGCAGCCGGTGAAGAAACGACTGCGGCGGCAGCTGAAGAAACAACGGCTCCCGCATCCGAATACGATTTCGGGGGGGCGGTTATCAGAGTTAACGGCGGACATTTCGGCGACCTGAATCCTGAGAACGAAGGCAATGCCAGCTATATCACGGCGTGGGATGCCGCGACACAGGTTCAGGACAAGTACAATGTTAAGTTTGAGTATGTCAAGCTTGACGGCGATGACGGATACAACACCGCGGACCTTATTCTGGCCAGTATCACCAATGGCGAGTGCTTCGCGGATCTTTTCTACCCGGATGATGCTATTTTCCTGGGACTGCGCGATTATCTTGCAGATATCACCGATTCTTTGGATGAACTGCAGATCGGCTCGACCTACACGGATCCCGCTACATGGGCAGGCCATACATATGGCTGGGTTTATGATAACATCGGTGAAGGTTACGCTCTGGTCTACAGCCGTGATTATCTGAATTCCATCGGCATGGACAAGACTCCGACCGACCTGTTCGTGGAAGGCAAGTGGAGCTACGACGATGTGATCGAATATTTTACAGAGCTTAAGAGCAAGCTGCCGGACGGCACATATCCGATTGCTGTTTATCCTTCTCACTGGGCCAGCATGGCCTGCGCGGCAAACGGCTATGTTTCCGTTGACAGCGATGGGAATATCAATCTTGCTGAGGAAGGTTATGCTTCCGCCCTGGAATTCTACAAGCAGCTGCTTCAGTTAGGTCTTGCGGCTCCGATCACTGTAACGGAGATCGATCAGGAGACCGGCGGAATTGGCATTGACGCTCCTTACGGAACCGGCGACGGTCTGGCCCGTGTGGGCGCTCCCGGACAGTACGTGATCACCAACGCAGAGGCATGGCAGATGGAAGGCCTGCAGAGCAGCATCGGCGACTGGGGCGTTATCCCGTATCCGTGGGATCCGAATTTTGTGACCTGTGAGGGCGACTATACGACCCTGAGCGACAACTACAAAGTGGCGCAGTCCAGATGGGGCGTTGTTGCGGCTCCGAAGGCTGAATACCGCGGCGCAGGCGCGAAGGATATCCCGGACATCGTGCTGCAGAAGATCGCGATGGATTATATCGACCTGAAGGCTCCGACCGGCGCAGCGGCGAGACATAAGATGTGGGAAGCCGAGAAGAATGGCGAGAGCTATGTGAACCTGGGTTACAATCCGGATGCCGCCGGCGCATACAGCACCACGACCGATCGTGACATCAGGAACTGGATGTGCTCCAGGGTCGCTATTGAATGGGGTAACTCCATGCAGAGCAACAGCCTTGTACGTGTGAACCGGAACGCCGCGTATGTAATCGGAAACGGCGATGACGCGCGAAGCAGCGGCGAATCATTTAAGGCTGCCGGCGAGCAGGCGATGAAGGATCAGGGATTCAAATAAATCTCTGAAGAGACACGCAGTAATGCATCTTTAATCTTAATCTCAATATGTGGCCACGGAGTCTACGGCAGTAGGGCCGTGGCCGCATGTTATTTGAAAAGAAAGGGTTAATGGCGTGAAAAAGAAAAAACAGCGTGCTCGCATTCGAAACATATGCATCCTGGTCGCATTGATCGTGGTCGCTGTGGCTGCCTTTAAGCTGGCGTCCGGCGACGAATACGCACAGACCCGGGAGGATGTGCTGGCGAAGAATTTAAGCTATGAGGATTCAGATGCGCTGACCTATGACGATTATCTCTCTTCCCATCAGGGCTTATATCCGTCCGGGACGGCTGAGGCGATCACGGTAAACGCTTCTGATTATTTCGAGGCGGACATGGAAGGCCTGACGGAGACGGACGGCGTTCTGTGGACACAGGACGAAGGTTCCGTTACATATGCGTTTGATGTGCCGGAAGCCGGACTGTATCATATCCGTCTTACCTATTATCCGGATACGACCGGAACACAGACCATACTTCGCGATGTGTATGTGAATGGCGAGATTCCATTTGATGATTGTGAAGATGTGAGCATCTCCCGGCTCTGGGTAGATGACAACAAGAACTGGCTTATGAATACCTCGGGCAATCAGGCCGCGCCGACGCAGGTGCAGAGCGCGGGACCGGGCGTTGCCTATATCGAGTCGGACGACTGCGATACCATTGGAAGTTATATGTTCTATCTTAATCAGGGAAGTAATACGCTGACGCTCACTTCCAAGCAGGCTCCCCTGGGACTTTCCGAGATCGCTCTGGTGCCGGCTTTGGCGGTTCCGTCCTACAGCGATTATATCGCGTCCTATCAGGGCAGCGCTTCCCAGGTGGCAAGCAGCGAGATCCCGGACGGCGCGTTTATCGTTCAGGCGGAGGACGCGTCTCTGAAGTCCAGTTCCTCTCTTTCGGCCAATAATGACCGTACTTCCGTAGCGACACAGCCTTACCATCCCTCCTATATCATTTACAATACAATAGGCGGCGACAGCTGGGCAAGCGCGGGACAGCGGATCAGCTGGACGGTAAACGCTCCCAAAGCGGGACTTTACAAGATCGGCGTCCGCTTTAAACAGTATCTGAACCGCGGTTTCTATTCCGCACGTTATCTGACCGTGAACGGAGAACTTCCGTTTGAAGAAGCGGCGCAGATCGATTTCTATTACGGCCCCGACTGGCAGATCGGCTATCTGGGCGGCGACGTGGGGGATTACTATTTCTATCTGAATGAGGGCGCGAATACCATCGCTATGACGGCTACTCTCGGCGATCTGGCGGGCGCGGTCGATATGGCGAGGCAGAGCGTGGATAATCTGAACGTTCTCTACCGCGAACTGACGGCCGTCACCGGAACGGACCCGGACGAGTACCGCGATTATCAGATCACGGCCTATGTTCCCGGCATGGCGGAGGTGCTGGAGAAAGAATACACCCGCCTAAACGCTGTGGTGGAGGCGTTCGGCGAGAGCATGGATTCCGCCAACAAGACGTCTCCTGTCGTTGATATGATGAACGCGATGATCAAGCTGATCAAGAAGCCGGACGACGTGGCCAAGTACCTGGGCGATTATAACGACGCTCTGTCCGCGCTGGCGGAATGGCTGACCAGCGTGAATAACCTTCCGCTGGAGCTGGATTATCTGATGGTGACCGGCGACGGTTATAAGCTTCCGGCCGCGGAGGGCGGTTTCTTCGCCGGCGTTGTGCATAACTTCAGGGCGTTTCTGGGCTCCTTTACCAATGATTTCCAGGTCCATTCCGAGGGAGAGTCTAAGGATAAGAAGACTCTGACCGTATGGGTCGCGGTAGACGCAAGGGCGCAGTATGATATCATCCAGAAGATGGTGACTGCCAGCTTTGCCGATTCTCCCTACAACGTGAATATCAGCATGGTCGGCGGCGATACGGTTCTTCCGGCGACGGTCGCGGGCTCCGGTCCCGACGTGGTGCTCCAGTCCAGCTACAGTACGCCTGTCAACTTCGCGTACCGCAACGCGGCGCTGGATCTGACGCAGTTTGCTGATTTTGAGGATGTTTTCAAGCGGTTCCCGGCGGATACCAGGGCCTTCCTTCAGTATGAAGGCGGCGTCTACGGACTTCCGGACCAGGTTACCTTCCCGGTAACGATCTACCGGAAGGATATCCTGGAAGCCAAGGGGCTGGAGGTTCCAGAGACATGGGAGGATCTGATCTCCATTATTCCGTATCTGGAAGCCGATAACATGACTGTTTATCTGGGCAGCAACGAATATACGACGCTGGGCGGCGGCACCAGTTCCACGACGGTGCCTGTGAACAGCATCTTCCTTTCCATGCTGTATCAGAACGGCTATGAGCTTTATAATAAGGATTTCACCGCCACGAATCTGGATCAGGTGGAGTTGATGGAGGTCTTCAAGTACTGGACCGAGTATTATACGAAGCAGGGCCTGAATTACGCGATCAACTTTGTGACCAGGTTCCGTACCGGCGAGGTTCCGCTGGCGGTTGTGGATTACAACAGCTATGTGAACCAGCTGAACGTGTCCGCGCCTGAGATCGCCGGCAAGTGGTCGATCGCCAAGATACCGGGCACCGTGAAGGCGGACGGCACCGTGGATCACACCGCGGCCAGCATGATCAGCACCTGCTTCATCGTCTCCACGACGGTGGCGAAGGACGGTATGAAGGACGAGGCGTGGGATTTCCTGAAATGGTGGACAGACGCAGAGACGCAGGCAAATTATTCTACCGAACTGAAGGCTGAGAACGGCGAAGCTTCCGAGTTCCCGGTGGCCAATGTCGAGGCGATCGCCAACGGAAGCCTGAACGAGGAGTTCAAGCAGGTTGTTCTTTCCCTGATCGATGATCTCCGCGCAGAGCCTCAGGTTCCCGGCGGATATATCACAGGCCGTGTGCTCCGCAACGCGTTTACCACAGTTGTAACCGATAACGTGGATCCGGTCGATACGCTTTACATCCAGCTTGACGAGATCAACGCGGAGATTACCAGCAAGCGTACCGAGTTCGGTCTGAACACAGCAGAGTAGGAGGGGAGTCATGGCTGCGAATAAGATTTCTATGAAGAGAAGGGCGCAACTGACCCTCAGGGATATGAAGCGCAGTGTTCCGCTTTATATCATGATTGCCCCCTTTATGATCCTGTTTTTTGTATTCGTAGTATATCCGGTCCTTACCGCGATCTGGTACAGCTTTACGGACTTCAACGTCTTGGAGAAAGCGAATTTTATCGGACTGAATAACTACAAGAAACTGTTCCTGGACGACAGCATCTTCATCACTGCCATCAAGAATACGCTGATCATCGCGGTGATCGTAGGCCCCGGCGGATACATTATGTCCTTCCTGCTGGCTTGGATGATCAATGAGCTTCCCCATAAGCTGGGCGTGGTTCTGACCGTGATCTTCTACGCGCCGAGTATGGCCGGCAGCGCGGTGCTTTCCGTGTTCCAGCAGATCTTCTCCAACGACAGCAACGGCTATCTGAACGCGTTTCTGCAGAATTTGGGGATCATCAGCGAGCCGATCCTGTGGCTTTCCGATTCCGACTATGTCATGATCGTTGTAGTGCTGGCCTCCCTGTGGACCAGCATGGGCGTAGGCTTTTTGTCCTTCGTCGCCGGCATCAAGGGCGTTGACGACGCCCAGTACGAGGCGGGCGCCATCGATGGGATCAAGAACCGCTGGCAGGAGCTGTGGTTCATCACGCTTCCCAACATGAAGCCCCAGCTGATGTTCGGCGCCGTCATGGCGATCACCAGCTCCCTTTCCGTAGGAAGCGTCGGCGACGGCCTTGTCGGTTTCCCGAGCCCCAACTACGCGACGCATACCATTTATAACCACCTGATGGACTATGGTTCCATCCGTATGGAGATGGGCTACGCGTCCGCGATCGCTTTTATCCTGTTCCTGCTGATGATCGCCGCGAACATGCTGATTCAGAAGCTGCTTCGCAAGGTTGGAACCTGATGGGTGAAAGGAGAAGACTATGGATATAATTACTAAGCTCAGAGCGAATTATCTGAAAAAGAAGAAATCCAAGCTTGATTTTGCCCCGTCAGTGAAAAAGTCGGAGAGAAGCTTCTGGGGGAACGTGATCCTTGGCCTGTTCCTTTTAGCGATGGGCTTCGCGTTCTTCTTCCCGGTCATTTTCATGGTCAGCCAGTCTCTGAAGCCGATGAACGAGATGTTCATCTTCCCGCCGGAGATTCTGGTTCATAACCCGACGATGGATAATTACCGCGACTTTGTAAACATCCTGGCGAATACGGTCGTTCCGGTGACCAGGTCCCTTTACAACTCCCTGTTCGTGGTTGTCGTTGGATCGGTGGGACATATCATCATCGCGTCGCTGTGCGCGTTCCCGCTGGCCAAGTTCCGTTTCCCGGGTTCCAAGTTTTTCAATCAGCTGATCGTGTATTCGCTGATGTTTAACGGAGCGGTTACGATGATCCCTAACTTCTTAACCATCGCCCGTCTGGGCTTTCTGGATACGCAGTGGGCGATCATCATCCCGGGCTTCGCGTCCACGCTGGGTCTGTACCTGATGAAGAACTTCATGGAGCAGATTCCGGACAGCTTAACGGAAGCGGCGCAGATCGACGGAGCGGGATATTTCCGCATCCACTTTACGATCGTTATGCCGGTGGTGAAACCGGCGCTGGTTACGGCATTTATCATGGTGTTCCAGAGCTTCTGGACCAACACGGGCGCCAGCTTCATCTATGCGGAAGCTGAGAAAGGCTTCGCTTATGTAGTAGGCCAGCTGGCCAGCGGCAACGTCGCCGGCGTAGGCGCTTCCTACAAGGGCATCGCATCCGCGTCCTCGGTCATCATGTTTGCCGTACCGCTTATCGTGTTCCTGATTATGCAGAACAACGTAGTATCTACGATGGCAACATCCGGCATGAAAGAATAAGAGGTGGCGTATGAAGAGATCTGTTAAGATTCGGAGAAAGTGCGCAGGCGCACTGGCTCTCGTATTATGTGCCATCCTTGGATTTGGCACGGTGTCCTATGCGGCAGATACTTATTCCTATGACATCTGGGGCAATGTAGTCGAGGCTCCGGTTGCGTACGAATTGGAACAGACGATCTATGGCAGCGACCTTGGCGTAAGTTCCATGGCTTCGGCTTCTGCCGTATTCTATCGGAATGACAAGCTTTATCTTGCGCTTGGCGGGATGATCGTTATATCCGATAAGAATTTTGAAGAAGCACCAACTTACATTACAGAATACACAAGAGACGATGGTACGGTCAGTACGATCGCGGCCCCTACCGGTATTTTTGTCACGGAGGATGAGCACATCTATATCTGTGAGAAGGATAAGGGGGAGATCATTGAATTTGACGAGAACGGCAAATTCGTGCGCGCCATCGGCGATCCACACTGCATCGGTCTGACGACATCCTATCGGCCCAAAAAGCTCGTGGTGGATAATGTGGGTCGTATCTATGTGCTGGTAGAGAACTGCTACGAAGGTTTCGCGGAGCTGGACCCGGAAGGGAATTTCAACCGCTATGTCGGCGCTACGGAAGTTACATATTCCGCGCTCGATCTGTTCTGGAGACAGTTTTCCACAGAGGAGCAGCTGGCCAGAAGCGAACTGTGGCTGCCTACCTCCTACAGCGACCTGGCGATCGACCAGGACGGCTTTATCTACGCGAGCGTGGCGGATTCCACAACGGAGAAGCCCATTAAGAAGCTGAATTCCTCCGGTAAGGATGTTATGCCGGAACATGATTTCGTCAATCCTCCGATCGGCGACTATGAAGGGGAGAAGTCTCTTTCCAACCTGGTCAGCATTGCGGTGGCGGACGACGGACGGTTCGCGGTTCTCGATTCCAATTATTCCAGGCTCTTTGTTTACAGCGCAGACGGATATCTTCTGTATGAGCTGGCCGGGAGCGGAAGCAGACAGGGACTTTTGAGCTCTCCGTCCACATTCTGCTTCATGGATAATAAGATCGTGGTCGTCGATATCGTGTACCAGACCCTGGAGGTCTTCGCGCCGACAACTTACGGCGCGCTGATCAATTCCGCGCTGGAGGCCCAGTCCAAATATGATTACGAGACGGCCGCCGGTTACTGGGAGCAGGTGCTGGATATCAACAACAACTTCTACTACGCGAACCTGGGGCTTGGCAAGTACCAGATGCGTACGGGAGAGTATGAAAAGGCTCTCGATAACTTCTACAAGGGCGCCGACCAGTCCTATTATTCCAGCGCTTACGAGCAGGTAAGCGGCGTGTGGATGGATGAGCATTTCGGCATTATCGTCGGCATCATTGTGGCTGTCATTGTTCTGCTTGTTGCCTGGATGCTTTACAAAAAATTCCATAAGGGCGAGCCGAAGGATACGAAATTCAGGAGAGCGTGGAAGAAGTTTAAATTTACGGTGTTTGAATGGCCCGGCTACGTGCTGTCCAGCCCGTTTAAGGCATTTGATGATGTGAAGTATTACGACGACGGTTCCCTGGCGTTTTCCATCGTGGTCATTATCCTTTACGGATGGGTCATGCTGGTTAAATACCGCTACACGGGCTTTCTGGTAAGCTTCGTGGATATCGAGCATGTGAATGTACCGATGATCGTGGGCAGCGCGATCCTTCCCTATGTGGCCTTTATCGCGGGCAACTGGGCGGTGGGCGTGCTCATGTCCGGCAAGGGCAAAGCCGTTCATATCACAAAGGTAGTCGGATATGCCCTTTACCCGTCGCTGTGGCTGAACCTTTTGGGGACGCTGCTCTCGAACTTTGTAAGCCTGAATGAGGCGGCTCTGGTAAGCGCTTTGTTCATCCTGGCCTACGTGCTGTTCTTCTTCTACCTGTTCGTGGGCACCCTGATGGTGAATCAGTATACATTCACGAAGAACGTGGGAACGCTTCTTCTGTCGGTAGTCGCTTTGCTGATCATCTGCTTTGTTGCAATGCTGTTTGCGACACTTCTCGGACAGTTTGTCAATGACTGGGTACAGATTGTCAGAGAGTTCAGGATGCTATAGAAAGGAGGCGCGGAGAATGAGAAAATTAAGAGTTTTATCTTTAAGCTTGATAACCGTTCTTGGCCTTACCCTTCTGTGCAGCTTTGGCCTTAAGGATGCGGCAGCCGCCGATGATACGGCAGCTGCGGATACAGCAGAGACGCCGAACTACTGGGAGAATCAGACATACGATACGAGTCTGACCGGCAGCGAATTCGTAGAGGTGGGGCGCAGTGATAAGATGCAGCTCCTTCTGAATCCCTCTACAGGCACGATCCGCTGGCTGGATACCGCGACAGGTATCTACCAGGATACCAATATGGCGAACGACGAAGGCCTCGCTTCGAAAACGAACGCGGAGCAGTCCGATGTGATCGTCCGGTATTTCTCCGGCTCCAAGAACGCCAATAAGCTTTACTGGAATACCAGCCAGTATGATTCCTACAGCATGGCGGCCAGCCGCGGCCAGCTGTATTACCAGAAGCTGGACAACGGCGTGCGGATCGTCTATCTTCTTGGCGACGACAGCACGACCTACAAGAATTTCCCGCCCAGGATCTCGGATGAGAGGATGCAGGAATATGTAATGCAGTACCTGGACGTTTCCCAGCAGGAGATCCTTAAGAGCCGTTACACCCAGCTTTCCAGCGGAGACTGGATCAGGGGCTTCGGCGGCGGCGAGAACGGGGCCCAGAACAGGCTGGGAACCATGGCCATGGAGGAAATCTACAATATCTTCTATGTGATTGGCAAGTATACGGATGAGCTCCTTCAGGAGGACCTCCAGACCTGGGAGGCCAAGCCGGAGGATTATCCCAGCAACTTAAAACTGTATGTTCCGGTCGAGTATTACCTGGACGGGGATGAACTGGTCGTGAATGTAGATACCACGATGATCGAGACTGAAAAGGACAATCCGATCAACAGCATCCAGATGCTTCCTTATTTCCTGAATTCCAGTGCGACGAAGGAAGCGGAAGATGGATATATGTTCATTCCTGACGGCAGCGGCGCGCTGATCTATCTGGACAGCACCAAGACCAAGGAATACCATTACCGGGGAACCTATTACGGCGGCGACAAGCTGACCAACGCGAAGACCTATTCAAGCGTTGACAACAAGCTGCAGCTTCCGGTATTCGGCATGAAGACCTCTGAACATACGATTTTCGGCGTCATCGAAAACGGGGCGGAGATAGCAACCCTTGACGCGTATATCAGCGGAACGGACAATTCCGAACCCTTCTGCAAGATGGGGCTGAGCTTTGAGATCCAGGCGCAGCAGATATTGTCGTCAGGCGCGTCCAACGCCAGCGGCGCCTTCAATCTGTATAAGGCTACGGACGACGTTTACGACGAGAATATCACCCTCCGCTATTTCTGGCTGGGACGTGATACCGGCTATGTGCAGATGGCGCAGTGCTATGCGGATTATCTCGAGGAGAAAGGCGTGCTGACCGAAAAGGCGAAAGAGGAAGATCCGCCGTTCTTCGTGGAATTTCTGGGTACGACGGATAAGACCCAGTATCTGCTGGGAATCCCTTATGACGGCACGCAGGCGCTGACGACCTTTAAGCAGGCGAAGCAGATCCTTGAGGATGTAACCTCTCAGGGCGTTAAGAATGTGAAGCTGATCTACAGCGGCATTGTCAACGGAGGCATTAACCAGAGATCGCTTGCGAATAAGGTGAAGTTTGCTCCGGGCTTAGGCGGAAGCAGTGATTTCAACGCATTAAAGACCTACGCGGATTCCATCGGTACGATGATTTATCCGAACCTGCTTCTGCAGACGGCGAACACGAAGGCGAAGCTTTCCAACGAGCTGGTAGCCTGGAACATTATTAATGAGAAGGCGCAGATCTATAAGTTTGACCATATCAAGCATCAGATCGACGAGGACAATGAGTTCCCGCTTTATATCATTAATCCGAACGCGCTGGCCTCTTATCTGCTGAAAGCGAAGGCTTCCTATACAAGCCAGCTTGGTCTG
Source organism: uncultured Lachnospiraceae bacterium (assembly GCA_947588005.1). GTDB lineage: Bacteria > Bacillota > Clostridia > Lachnospirales > Lachnospiraceae > UBA3402. The sequence goes on from CANPYE010000041.1 coordinate 16,946, forward strand.
AACAATATAGCTTCGGAGGATCTGTATACCTTCATCGGCACGAATTACGGCGAAGGCCAGGTATCCCCGTCTACGGGCGCGGATAAGCTGAAGGAAGCCGTGTCGCAGTTTGCGGACGGCATGTCCCTGATGCTCAGCAACCCGATCGTCGACGCTTACGAGTATTCCGACTATATCATGGATGTTCCTGTGGAACACAGCGGCATGCGTGTACTTGACGCTTCCGTTCCATTCATGGGTATGGTACTGGACGGACATCTCCAGTATTCGGCGGAAAGCTCCAACCGGGAAAGCACCGATGTTTTCCTGAACATCATGCACGCGATCGAGAGCAACGCGCAGCCGAAGTTCACTCTGATGTACGAGAACAGCTCCCTGCTGACCGGCACGGAGCAGGAGCACTACTTCGCGGTTGATTATTCCTACTGGAAGGATCAGATCGGATTCTACTATAACGAATACCGGAACTTCTATGATAAGACGAAGGACGCGAAGATCGTGGATCACGAGATCGTAGACCGAAACGACAAGCTCCGTGTGGTGACCTATTCCAACGGAGTGAAGGCATACTTCAATTACAGCGATCTCGATGAAACGCTTGACGGCGTCACAGTGCCCGCGTTCTCATATCTGGTACAGTAAAGGAGGAGTTAAGATGAGTAAAGAAAAGAAAAAATCCGGTAAGACGTCGGCTCTCTCCTGGTATAAGAAAATGGATTTCTCCAAGAAAACCGCGATGTGGGGTATTATTTTCCTGCTTCCGTGGCTGTTTGGCCTGATCTTCTTTTTCTTACGGCCCATGGTCAACACTCTGCGGTATTCGCTGTGCAGCATGCAGATGGATAACGGTAAATTCGTGGGAACCTTTATCGGACTTGAAAATTACAAGTGGGTTCTTGGAGTAGATACCAACTTTAACCGGATGTTCGTGAATGCGTTCACCAACATGGTCAAGGAAGTGCCTTTCCAGATTTTCCTGGGGCTGTTCATAGCGATCCTGCTGAACGGCGAATATAAGGGGAGAGGGTTCTTCCGCGCGATCTTCGTGATTCCGATCATTCTGGCTACCGGCGTGGCCTCTCCGACCTTGTCTTCGGCTGAGGCGCAGTTTACGGCGGAGACGGCTGACGCGGTCATGAATATGAAATGGCTGGAGGAGCTGGTCATTAATTCCGGTATTCCGCAGCAGCTGACCACGCTTCTGGTCGGTTATGTGGAGAACATCTTCGATGTGGTGACGAAATGCGGCGTGCAGGTTCTTCTGTTCCTGGCCGGACTGCAGGCGATTTCTCCGTCCCTCTATGAGGTGGCGAAGATGGAAGGCTGTACGCAGTTTGAGACCTTCTGTAAGATTACGCTGCCGATGGTCTCCCCGACCATCCTGGTATGTCTGGTTTACAGCATCGCGGAGTCCTTCGCGAACGCGCAGGTGGCATACGGCGACTCGACGATCGAGTTTTCCAGCTATATCCGCAGCATTACATTCAACGGCAACGCGGCCTACTACGGATACGGTGCGGCCATGAGCTTCATCTACTTCGCAGGAACGCTGGCGGCGATCGGCATCATCTGCGGCATCGTGTCGAAGGGGGTGTTCTACTATGACTAAAAAGGGAATGACCCGACAGGAACGGCGCGCGAAAGCGGAGACGACGGCCGGCATCAGCTTCTGGGTAGACTTAAAGAAAGGCCGTCTCAGCAAATATTATATCCAGAAGATTATCCGGAATTTTATCATGTCGCTGTTCCGGTATGTGATCCTGATCTGCCTGGGCTTTATCGTCATTAAGCCGTTATGGTCCCTTCTGAAGGACGCGATCACGGCGCCGGCAATGCTGGGCGACAAGTCGATCCTCTGGATTCCGCAGCAGGTATCGGGAATCTTTATGGAAATGTCCATGTCAAAGAGCCTGATGAATTACTGGAAAAGCCTGGCGTATACGCTTCCGGTAACGGCGGCGCTTACGATCCTGCAGGTCGTTTCTGCGGGACTTGCGGCTTACGCGTTCGCGAGACTGAAGTTTAAGGGCAGCAATATCCTGTTCTTCTTTGTAGTCCTGACGATCGTTGTGCCAAGCGACGCGATCATGCTGGCGCAGTATGCCGCATTCCGTAATTTCGATATCTTCGGAATTATCGGTATGGTGAATGGAACCGGTTCGGGCATTAATCTGATCGGCAATCCGGTATCCCAGTATGTGCTGGCCGGAACCGGTATGGGTCTTAAGAGCGGCCTGTATATTTACTTCCTGCGGCAGGCGGTCAGAGGTCTTCCGATCTCGGTCGAGGAAGCGGCGTTCGTGGACGGAGCGGGCTTTCTGCGCACCTTCTTTACGATCGTGCTTCCAAGTATGTCGGGCTCCATCCTGACGGTATCGGTTCTGAGCTTTTTGTGGAACTACACGGATACGTACTACACGAGCCTTCTGAATCCGAATACCAGCCACCTGGCCTACAACCTGTCCTCGCTGTCCGGCAACATCCGCTGGTACATTAACACGGCGACGCAGACAAATGAGGCGTGGCTGACGACCATCGACGCGACCAACCCGTTCGTACAGCAGGCTATGATCTCCGCCTGCTCCCTGCTGACGGTGCTGCCGCTGCTGATCATGTACGCGTTCGTACAGAAACGGTTCGTACAGGGCGCGGCACGAAGCGGTCTGGGCGGCGATTGATCCAAATGTTATATGGTATGCGGGGATACCGGCTATGGCCGGGTTCCCGCATACAGACACAATTGTATTATGCTGGGGGGAACGCATTATCTGCGTTTATTCCCGCGTACTGATAGGATTTACCGGGCGATGTCGGGAAGCTTATTGATTCCGGCGTCGCCCATTCTGTTGAATGAATGGATAGGAGAGTTTGATACAGAGCAGGCATACTTAAGCGGCAGCGTGTCATTTAAGAAAAGAAACAGGAGGCTTCTATGCAGGAATGGTTTAAGAAGGCAAAGCTGGGAATATTTATCCACTACGGGATCTACGCCGTGAAGGGCGTGTCGGAGTCATGGTCCTTCTATCACGGCTCCATTTCTTATGAGGACTATATGAAGCAGCTGGATGGGTTCAC
>CANPYE010000042.1 GCA_947588005.1 uncultured Lachnospiraceae bacterium
AGGGCGTTGATAATATGGCTGTGGACCGTGTTCTCCGTCCCGATCACACGGTAAAAAAACTTGATCAGCAGGAAAATGTAGCCCTTCGACACCAAACCGGACAGCACCGCGCTGGCCGTGGGCGTCGCGTAGCCGTAGGTATCCGGGATCCAGTAATGGAACGGGAACAGGCCGCTCTTGATCGCAAGGCCGACGCTCACCACCGCCACGATCACCAGAAGCGGGATCTGGTAGCTGCCGTCCGCCACAATCCGGGCAACCGCCTCCTTGGCCGGACTCATCAGAAGCTGCCCGGTCACATCATAGAGAAGGCTCAAACCGATCAGGAACAGGCCGGATCCCAGAGAGCTCATGACCATATAGCGGATGGCCGCCGTCAGGCTCCGCCCGGTCTGGCTCATCATGATCAGACCGCAGCCCGCGATGGTATTGATTTCCACAAATACGTATGCCGTAAACAGGTCGTTCGTATAGATCAGCGCCAGGAGGGAGCTGAGCATCAGATCGATCATGATGTAGAACAGATTCTGCTTGGAAGGTTCCACATCCTCCTCCGTATAATGGAGGCCGCCCACGACCGACAAAAACATAATCACGCCGAACAGCACCGCCGTCAGACCTTCCAGCACGCCCGCCCGGATCTCATTGCCCCAGGGCGCCGGAAAATGTCCCATCATGTAGGTATAACTCTGCCCGGTCCTTAAGCAGAACGCGAGCACACAGGCCGAAAGGACCGTCGTGACCGTGATCGCCGTAATACTGACCGCCCTCGCCTTCTTCCCCGAAAGCACGGACGATACGATGCCGGAGAACATGGCGATGATAATGGAAAAGAACGGAAAATTCTGCACAAAACTCATAGCTGCTCCTCCTCTTCCATTTTCATGGAGATCAGGATCCGATCCAGATCCAGGGAATGGTACCGCTCATAGAGCCGGATCGTCAGAGCAAGCATCAGCGCCGTCGTGCTGACGCTGACCACGATGCCCGTCAGCACCAGGCCGCTGGGCACCGGATTGATATAGGCCGAGGCGTCCTGTACGCCGTCCGTCAGGATCGGCACGCCTCTCCCCTCGATATAGCCTTTGGCCGCCAGGAACAGATAAACGGCGGTATCCATGATATTCATCCCCATGATCTTTTTGATCAGGTTCCGGTGAAGAAGAAGCATGGTAAAGCCCACGCCGAAGAGGACCATGGACGCCTCCTCTTCCAGATTCAGCATCAGCGTCGGAGACATGGCTTACATCCCTCCCTTCCGGAACAGCGTGTAGAACGCGTACATCGTACACATGACGACAAGTCCCACGCAGATATTAAGCGGCAGGATCAGGCCGCTGCTTAAGATCGCGCCGGGCGTTCCCAGAGAAATGCCGCTCTCCAGATGGTTCGCCCCGGTGAAGAAGGAATAGCTTTTCGCCAGACAGTAGAATGTCAATGCGCACAGCGTCACCCTTTTGTACACCTTCTCGGTAAAGAACCGCTCCGTCTTCGCGAAGCCGAACGCATTCAGATAAAGGATCAGACCGCTCCCAAGGACCGCTCCGCCGGAGAATCCGCCGCCCGGCGACAGATGTCCGTTCAAAACGATATAAACGCCGAACACCAGGATGAACGGCACCAGAATGAAGGCGGCGCGCTGCAGGATCACATCGTTCTTCGGCTCAAACAGCCGGTCGTCCTCCTGTGGCCCCCGCGACCTGGCGCGGCTTTTTCCGTCCGACGCGTCGATGCGCAGAAGCACCAGCACGCAGCAGGACGCGATAAAGAGCACGCAGGACTCGCCGAAGGTATCGAAGGCACGGTAATCCAGGATCATTCCGGTGACGAAATTGATCGCGCCGGTCTCTTCTACGCCGCTTTCGATATAGCGGGTCGGAACCTCGTTATTGGCCGGGTTGTCCGCGCTGCCGAACGGCGGCAGATGAACCGTCGTCCACAAAAAAACGCTGATGATCAGAAAGCACAGGATCACCGACATGACCATATAGAAGCGCTCAAAGATCCTCATGCCGCGGATAAGCGGTTCCGGAGCAGCCGCTCGGCCTGCCGCAATGCCGGACGCCGCTTTCCCGCTGCCAATGTCGCCTGGACGGCCTGCCGCTGCGCCGGACGCCGCTTTCGCACTGCCGGCGGCGTCTGTGCGGCCTGTGTTTCCGGATGCAATGCCGCCGCCCTCCGAACCTTCCGACTTGGCATGCGCCGCACCGATTCCATACGGATGGATGCGGGCGTCCAGCAGTTCCTGCGCATGTCTGCGCCACTGCGCGTAATCGATCGTCTCCCGCTGGGGCCAGACATCCGGCCCATAGGTCTCCTCGGATGCCCTGCGTCGCGCTTCCAGGGCAGAAATGTCTCCCGCGCTGTCTGTCCCGGCCGCATTGTAAGCTCCCGCTCCGTTCAGACCATCCGAAGCATCCGCCGTTTGGGCGTCCGCCCCGGTCTCATCTTCCTCCGGGACCGTCACTTCCGCGACGCCTTCCAGCAGATTTACGTCTCCGTCAAACCACCGTTTAAACTTATAATAAAAGCTGTTCTCATAATTGTCCCTACGCCTGCTCATCCTGGTCCTCCTCCTTTCGGATCGCCCGGATCTTCTTAAGCGTTACGAAAAACAGGATACTCGTGACGCCGGCGCCTACGGCCGCTTCCGTGATCGCCAGATCCGGCGACTGCAGAAGCACCCAGATCACGCACATGATCAGACTGTAGGACATGAATATAATAATGGATGTCAGAAGATCCCGAATCACCGCCACGGAAACGGCGCACACGATCAGGGATACCAAAAGCAGGATCTCAAACGCTTTCATTCTCCGCATCCTCCTTCCCGGTCCGCGGATTCTGCGCTTTTCTTTTCTGATTCCGCAGTTTCTGCGATCCTCTTGTCCGACGCCGCGGCCCTCGCGATCTCCTTTACCGGCGCCGTGCTTTTTGCGCTTTCCTTTTTCGGTGCCGCGGTTTCCTCGGTTTCCGTCCCACAGACAGCACTTTCCTTCTTCTTCCCCATGCGGATCACGCTGAGCTCGCCCAGGTTCGAATTGGTCATCGCCTCCAGACGGCTGATCATATGGCCGGAGACCGGCGACGCCAGCCAGAAGAACAAAATCACCAAAAACAGCTTCAGCGAATCCATCGAAAGACCGCGCATCACGATAAGCCCCAGGAAAATGAACAGAACTCCCAGCGTATCTCCCATAGCCGCCGCGTGCATGCGGTTTAATGCCTTCTTAAATTTCTGAACGCCGAATACGGCCAGCACCTCAAAGAACATCCCCAGAAGCAGAAGTCCGGCCACAGCGAAGAAACGAATCCATTCCCAGACCATCACCGCACCTCCTTCGGCTGCTTTGCAGTCCCTGACAGCGGCGCTGTCGTTCCGCCAGTCGTTTGCCACCCGGCCTCAGCCGTTATGCCGCTGCCTGCCTTTTCCGGCCGCTTTGCCGCAGTTTCAGCCTCTGCTGCCGCGTTTTCCGCCGAAAGTTCAGCCGCGCCCTCCGCCGAAAGTCCCGCCGTTTCCGCGATTCCGGCATCTTTTGAAACAACGCTCTCCTCCTGCCGCCGCAGATTGTCCTCCACGGCCCCAAGGTTCGCCTTCATATTCTTCTGCTGCAGATACACGCCGGTATAGACCTTACACAGCACCACCACGCCCAGGAAACTGATCATGGCGTAGATCAGGCACACATCCACCAGATATCCCTCGTCCAGAAAAAGCGACAGAATGGCGATCAGCATGATAATGATCGTGCCGATCATATTGACCGCGATCACCCGGTCCGAGATCCCCGGCCCCAGCACGGAACGGCCAATGCTGACAATGATCAGGATTGCCAGTACGATCATCGCGCCCACCAGAAGCATTTCATAAGCATGTCCCAGCATCACCGCTTCGCCCCCTTTGCTTCCATTTTGCGAAGAAGGCGGACGAAAATCGAATCGTCAAGCCCCTCGGCCAGCTTCTTGTCCAGGCAGTGGACGCAGAAGGTGTTCCCCTCTACGGAAACCGTGATGGTCCCCGGCGTCAGCGTGATCGAGTCCGCCAGCACCGCCCTGGCCATATCGCTTTTCAGATCTGTGTCAAAATATGCCAGCGCCGGTTCCGGCTCCATCTCCGGCGACAGGATAATGCCCAGCACCACAATATTGGCCTTCACGATCTCCTGCACCAGCACCCAGAGATACCGGATCATCATCGGCGCCAGCTTAAATACGGTGATCTCCGCCTGCACGCTGTAATCCATGAACCGGCACAGGAAGAAAAAAAGCGCGGCTGATAAAACAAGGCCGATCACGCATATTTCCAGCGTTATCTTCCCGTTTAAGATCAGCCACACCGCAAAGATCAGTATAAACATATCGCCGCATCTTCTTTCTAAGATATTCGGCAATCATTATAAACCCGTTCATAGGGAAATACAAGTATCGTTTTTCTCAATTTTCACAGTCCCGTCGCTTTCTGTCAACAGAATCATGAATCGCCGCCCGGGCTGTCCGCAGATTTCCAAAGCTCTCAGAATAGTAAAAAAGTCCTGCTTTCCAGCACAATAAAATCGGGTGCTCGGAAAGCAGGATGCTCCATTACGTGATTTTCCAGCCGCAATAGATGCAGAATGCGGCCCCGGGCTTCAGGATTTTTCCGCACCTGGAACATACGCCGGATCCCGCCGTTTCTTTCACAGCTGCCGTTTCTTCCTTCTCAGCCGCTGCTTCCATCGCAGCCGCCGGCTCCTCCTTCTCAGCCGCTGCTTCCTTCTCAGCCGCCGCTTCCTTCTCAGCCGCCGCTTCTTCCGGGGCCGCCGCTTCCTTCTTCTTTCTCACAAGAACCGCGCCCGCGGCTGTCACCGCAGCGGCGGCGGCAGTCACAGCCCAGTAATACCGCAGCAGACTGCCTGTGAAGGAATCCATGAACAGAAGCCCGGTTCCTCTCGTTTTTACATACATCCAGGCTGCAAGGCAGAAAAGGGCCGCACCCAACAGACATACGACCGCGCCCGCAATCCTGCGCCTGTTATTCTTTCCCGGCATCATTCTCCCCCTTCCTGCCCATTGGTTTGGGATCCGCCTACCTGCACGAAATAATCCGCCAGCGGCTCCATTTGATCTTCTTCCAGAATATCGCTTAATGGAACGCCTACATAATACTCTTTTTCCGCAAAAGCATCGTTCACGTCTATAGATACGTAAACCGTTCTGGTAAATTGATCCGGCTCCGTCTCCACGTTAAACTGAATTATATAGTCGTTCACCATGTATTCACCGATGGCAGCATAGATTTCACCCAGCATCCCGCTTGAATCCGCCTGAATGAATTTGCCCTGGCACCGGCTGGCAATACTGCTCAGATATTCCGTATCCGCGCCTCCGAAGCCAATAGCATAGACGTAGATATCCTTACGGTTCAGTTCCTCAAGAACCGCGTCGATCCGGCTGGTATCGCCGTCCTCTCCGTCTGACAGCAGAATAATGATCCGGCGTCCGGACTCATTTTCCAGTTCCTTCCCCGCCTGCTCCAGACCGGACCAGATGCTGGTCCCGCCGCCGTCCGTGATGCTCCGGACCGCATTAAGCAGCTGTGAGCGGCTTTCGGTAATCTTCGCATCCACATATGCGGCGTCATCAAAGGAAACCAGCCCCATCCGCACTCCGTCATCCGCGCTTTTGACGAAATTGGAAACAGCCTTTTTCGTATCCTCCATGGGCGTTCCGCTCATACTTCCGCTGCGGTCCACCACCAGTTCTACCGCCAGATCGTCCGTCATTTCCCGCTCCGACACGGCGGTCAGCTCAAACTGCTTTAGCGGCACATTCATTTCTGTTACCGTAAAATCATCCTTTGTAAGGCTTTTTTCAAGCTCCATGGCCACATTGACTGAAACCTTCACCTCAGGAAATCCGGAAGCGTCGATGCGGCGGATAATCACGCCGTTAAAAAGCTCGTCCAGGACGTTCAGAACATATCCGTAAAAGGACTCTGTCTCCCCGTAATAATTCCAGCTCTCGATAAAATTCAAAAGTCCCGCGATGCGCTCCCAGAACACCCCGATGCTCATCTCATCGTCCATATAGGCCGGCCGTTCGGTCCTTCCGTTGACAATCTGATAAAACGCAATAAAATCATCCAGCAGAAGCGCCGCCGGTTCGGAGCTTTCCCCCTGTTTTCGAATCACATCCGCCAGAAGCTCCTTCGCACGGTCACGGTTCCCCGCCCGATAATAAAGCTGCGCCAGCTCCAGCCGGCAGGCCACGGTATCCCGTTCCGTTACCGGTGTCGTCGTCTCGATAAAATTGATCGCGCGGCGGACCGGCTCCACCCGGATTGCATCTTCACAGTCCTGTAAATCCGCCTGAAGCTCCTCCATTCTCCGGGTCAGCCGCGACTGTTCCGACGCGGACTGCGTCTGCTGATACTGCGCTTCAAGCTCATAGATCTGTTCCTGCAGTCTCTGCCGTTTTTCCTGTGCGGACGATTCCTGTCCGTCCTGTTCCCTTCCGATCCGGTCTCCGCCTTCTGCCGCCAGATTCGCCAGCATCGCCCTGTTCTCGAAAGAAGGATTATCACGAAAGGCCTTCTCTGTTATCTCAAAAGCCGCCGCATAATCGCCGGTCTGAATGGCGTAAGCCGCGCGCGTCCTGCGTCCCAGGTTTGAATCATCCTTTTCCAGGCGGGCCGTCTCATCCTCCGTCAGCCCGCCGCCCTGCCGCGTCATCATATCCAGCATGGCGAGGATACTGTCGCTGTCTGTTTTCACGTCGATACTGTTCTGTACCCGCAGAAGCAGCGCCATCATGCTTTCACGGACCTTTTCCTTTAACTGTACGCATGCCTGAAGATATGCTTCATTATCCCTATCGTCCAGCTTTTCTTCCCCGCTCAGGTAATCCGCCATCGCCTCTTTGGCCTCGCTGATAACGGGATCCGCTTCTTCCTCCAGGTATCCGTCCGCATAGCGAATGCCGGAACCATAATCTGCCTGGAACCCGGCCGCCAGCACCAAAAGCTGTCTGGAAATCTGATTTTCCTGAATCTGATCCGTCTGCGCGGCCAGAACGCGGCCCTGCTCATATTCGCCTATTTCAAGCAGCCGCGACGCTACATAATTCTGCTGGCCGATCTGCGTATTAAGCCTCCGCGCCCGCAGGAAATGAAGCAAAAGCAGCGATGCCGCGCCTGCGGCCAGTATAGCGGCGGGAATGAGAACCGGCAGCCATTGATTCCTTCTCCGCTTCCTCTCCATCAACGCTCACCTCCCAGCCCTAAAAGGTCCACATCCAGCCGGATCAGGTTCGGATAAATTGCCCGCACCGTTTCCGGATTAGCGACAGGATTATCCCGAATCATCAGCACCTGAAGCTTTTCAAGACCGCTTAAGATACGGATATCCGACACCTGATTGCCGTACATCCAAAGCTGGTTCAGTTCCGTAAGTCCCGCGATCGGGGTAATGTCCCGCACCTGATTGTCGGAAAAATCAAGATACTCCAGCTTCGTAAGCCCCGCCGCCGGCGACAGATCTGTAATCTGATTTCCCCACAGGCTGAGGGAAACGAGATTATCAAGATCCGACAGCCCGGAAATATCGCTGATCTCATTCCATCCCAGGTTTAAACGAATCAGCCCGGTATTCTTCTCCAGGGCTTTTATGTCCGAATTGTCCAGATGATCGCCAACCAGAGACAGTTCCTGAATGCTGCCGCATCCGGACAGGGCTGAAATATCCAGCTCCGGCTGGTATTCTACGGCCACGCGCTTAAGAAACGGCATATATTGCAGATCGCTCAGCACATATACCTGTCCGTACCCGTAAACCTCCCGTTCATACCCGTCCACCAGGTATGACTGCTGTTTCATATAGACGCTTTGGGCGTCCGTTCCCGCGCTGACGGAATCCCCTACGATATAAAGCTCCGTAATCTGCGCGATATCGTCATTGTAGATCCGGCTGTCGTCAGGAAGGCTGAGCGTACTGCGTATGATCTGCTCAATCACAGGCTCTGCAAGCTCTACCTCTACATCCCGGATCTGAACGTCATAATCCCACGCCGCGATGTCGCTTTGATACCCGGCGGAATTGACCGCTATCGCCTTGACGGTCGTCTTTCCGTTTCGGAGAATGAACGGTTCCTCATAGGGAAGTGAGTTATCGGTCGGTTCCGTACCGTCCAGCGTATAGTAAATGGTCTGGCCCTTCTCCGCCGGACGAAGTTCCACCTGGGGCCTTTCCGTATAAGCGCCGCTTCCGACGCTGGAAACGGGCGGCTGCGGCCGCGTCACATTATATAATTCTGTGACTGCGGCGTCATCCACCTCCTGTACGGCCCTCTCCAAAAGCTCTTTGGCTTCATCCAGCTTATTCTCACTCATATACAGTTCGGCCAGCTTCTCGTAAACATCCGCCTGCCTGCTGTCATTTTCCAGCATTCCCAGGTACACGCTCTCCGCATAGACGCCCATATCGCCGGCGTCATAAGCCTCGGCCAGTCCCAGACTGGCCTCGCGGTTCTCCCTGTCCAGATTCAGCGCCTGCCGGTAGCTGGCGATGGCCTGCTCATAGTCCATCTCCGACAGGTACCGGTTCGCCGTTTCGATATGCTCTCTCACTTTCACCGTCCTCTGGATCCGCAGATACCCGATAAATACCGCAGCCGCCGCAGCCAGCAGGACAGGGACACCGATCACCAGCAGCTTATGCTTCTTCCACAGCCGTTTCATAATAGCGCCTCATTCTTCTCCCTGTTCGATTTTTTTCAGTTTCTTCTTCCTCTGCGCACGGAACACAGGTATCAGCACCAGCACTGCCAGCGCGCTGACACCCATTCCCGCCAAGCCGCCGAAAAACAGATAATCACCCATACATTCTCCTGTCATTCAAGCCATCCATTCACAACTACTTCCTCATAGACCTGATAGAGATATTCCATTTCCATATCCTGTCCGTGATTCGGGTCCGTCTCATAGAAACGGCTCCCAAGCTGAAAATAACGGTCGAACTTATCATAATCCGGCCATTCCAGCATCAGAAACGCCAGCCGTTTATAGATCAGATAATTCTCCGGATAAAGCGCGTCGGCCTTCATAAGGCACGCCTCCGCTTCCGCATACTCTCCAAGACTCTGCAGGTAAACCGCACAGTCCAGCCATTCGACCAGCGTACCGTAGCCCATGTCAATAATATCTTCCAATGTCTCCACGGCCTTTTCCGTATAGAAAGAGCCGCCGTCTTCCTGGCCGTAATCACCGTATACCTGGGCAAGGCGTTCCAGCAAAAGAAGGCTCTTTTCCTGCGGAAGCTTCCCGCGGATCCCTTCCAGAAGACGAATCCGTTCCGGATACGCCCCGTCGCCGCCTTCCCCTTTAATGACCTCATCCAGCTTCAGGCATGCCCGCACGAGAATATCGGGGTCGCCGCTCTGCATAAGGCAATCCTCAAGCGCTGCCCTGGCAGCCTGATTATCTCCTTCCAGAGCGGCGATCTCGCCTTCCAGAAGCTCAAGACTGCTGTCTTTCATATTTCTGGCTTTCGCCTGCAGAAGGCTCTCGCGGGCCTGCGCCAGGTCTCCGCTCCTGGCCAGGGCGATCCCATAATCGCGATAGTATTCCGGTCTTGTATTGTCCAGAAAAATCGCCTTCTGAAATCCGTTTACGGCTTCCTGGTAAGCGCCCAGCTCCAGCTGACAGACTGCTTCCAGATAGTATCCCTGGCTCAGCTGTCCGCTCTTTCGGTACAAACGGTTTTCCAGTACATTTTCCTCCAGATAGGAAATACCGTCTTCGTATTGACCGCTGATATAATACTCCTGCCCCGTCGAAAGCCGCTCCGTCAGTTCCGCCTCGACGCGCATTCCCCACCCGAAATAAGCCGCTCCTGCGCTGGCCAGAAATGCCGCTCCCAGAATGAGGAATACCAGATCCTGCTTTAAAGACAGTCTCCGGTAACTCTTCGTCAGCTTGGACATCTTGCGCAGAGCCGCAAGCATCTGGGTCGCGCTCTGATACCGTTTCTTCGGATCCTGCTCCATGCCGCGCATCAGGATCCGGGCAAACGCGTCGTTCACCGACGGAAGGAGTTCCTCGATGGGCACCTGTTTCCGGTCGCAGGGCTGCGGCATACAGCCCGTCAGAATATGGTAGATCGTAGCGCTTGCGCTGTAAATATCGCTTCGAAAATCAACCCGCAGCCGGTCGCCGTAGATGCGTTCCATCGCCTGGGCCCGGACATAAAGCGGAATCGGAACCGTTTCCGACTGCGCCTGCGGCTGTCCGGCAGGAGCCGGCTTCACGGAAGGAGATTCCGGCCTGCCGGTCATGCCGCCGCTTTCCATCAGCTCCGTATCTTCTTCATCCGCGGTAAGCGTCACAGTCCGGTCCATGCCGGCGTCCGGCACTTCCGTTTCCTCTCCGCCTGCGGTAAGCGTCACGGTCCGGTCCATGCCGGCGTCCGGCACTTCCGTTTCCTCTCCGCCTGCGGTAAGCGTCACAGTGCGCGCACTGCCCGCCGTTTCTCCGGCTCTTCCCGGCAGCGTGTTTGCAGACGTCCGGGACTCCTTCCTTAACGCCGCTCTCTCCCGCTGCGCGCGCTCGATCTGGATCATCTGCTCCACGGGCGCATAGCTCTCCGAATACCCGATGGTGGCGTCTGCCCTCCCATCTAACAGGATAGAGACATTAAAATCGATCAGGCAGATGTTTCCTTCCTTCGTCAGCATCAGATTCGCCGGCTTGATATCGCTGTGAACAATATGCTCCGGCGACGTATGCAGGTATTCCAGCACTTCAAGCAGCTGCCTGCACCAGCGGGCAGCGTCTTTCTCCGAAAATTTCACGCCTTCATCGAGAAGCTCTTTAAACGACCTTCCCTCAATGAACTCCATCACCGTATAAATTTCGTCGCCATACTCCCAGAAATCCAGAATCCTTGGAAGGTACGTATGCTTCAGATTCATCAGAATCTGCATCTCCCTCTGGCTTCCGATCACATCGACCAGATTGGAACGTATCTTTTTCAGCACCACGCGCTGACCCAGCCTTCGGTGTATCCCGGCATAAATGATACCGCCCCCGCCGGAATTGATCGGATGGATCTGTTCGTAGCTCTCGTTCAGTTTCCGGAAAAAATCCTCTTTATCGCGATAGATCTCTGTACCGTCCGCCATCGTTATTCCTGCTTCGCCCCGCACGTCCCGCAGAACAGCGCGTCCTTATCGATCGGATTACCGCAAACCTTACACACGCTTACCGGTGCTTCCAGCGAAGGCCGCTGCATCTCTGTACCGCACTTATCGCAGAATTTGCTGGTTCTCGTCACTTCCGCGCCGCAGTTCGGGCAAATGTTGATATTTTTCACCTCGTTCAGCTTCTCCTGACTCGCCATGATCGCCTGTCTGATTGTCTCCAACTGCGCGGCAAATCCGGCTACCGTTTCATCATCCCCGGCAACGCCGCTGTTCAGCACATACTCCCCGGTCTGGGCATAAAGCTCTTTCATTTTCTGGTTCTGCGTGCTGATTTCCATATTCAGCCGGGTCACTTCCGCCATTTCCTTGCTCTTAGTGATTGCCGACTGCGTAATTTTATTAAATTTTTCTCCCCATCCTGCCATAATCTTCTCCTCCTCATTTGTTAATCAACAGGGATTTCCTGTACGCCTGGTATGCCAGGAATCCGAAAAATACAAGATAAACGATGCCGGAATAGCTGACGGAACGATAGCGGATCAGGCTTCTGACAATCGAATATACATATCCGGCCGCATAGATAACCAGCCCTATGGATACCATCCGAAAATTGCAGAGGGACAGAACCAGCAATAGTCCCAAAAAGAATCCCAGATACGTAAGCACGTTCATGACGCTTCCGAGATTAATTAAATACGACGCGTCCTGCAGAACCGCGCACGCCAGCAGAAGCGGCGTTCCCAGGGGCAAAAGAACCTTGAAAATAGGCGATTGCGCAAAATACGCGTTAAGAGACTGACAAACCTGTTCGAACTTCATTTCTGATCTCCTCCTTCGTTTTTATAGGCTTTTCTCCATCGCATCTGTACTGCGGCCGATGTTCATGAAACAAACCTTTAAGGATGTTTCATCTGGATACTATATTATCACAAGCAATTCTGCATGGCAATAAATAATTCTATTGGAATTTTTTTAATTATAAAAAGTTACTTGCCTTTTTTCTTCAGGTTTCAATTCAATATCTGTTTCCAGCGCCCTATCGGCATCTTCCGTGTACCCTGTTTTCGCCAGGACAACGACATAGTTCCGAAAATAGCCCGAAACATATTCTGTTTTCGCAGTACCTAAGATATACGGCTATAAACGCACCCAAAATATGACCGTGATGTTCCGCTTTGGTCACACCCCTTTATATCTTTACAATTCTATTTTCTGACCAATGAGAGATAGCAAATCACTTTCATCATCATAATCAGCAGAATATCTTGTATCAATATCTACGATCTCTGCCTCATGATTAGATAAATCTACCCGGCAGGTAACATACAGCGGATCAAAACCATCCCGACCCATTACTATTTTCCCTTCAAATACATCTGAATCTTTCTCACAGTCAGTTACCCTGCTATATTCCGGATGGTACTGCAAAACTACCTTAGCACCATTCCAGACAAAATAAGCCTCCTTCACATAATCTGCTATCATTTTGGCATACTCATCAAAAACTTTTTGATTCTCCAAATAAGCAGCATATTCCTCTTTCATTTCATCGGTAACTGCAAAATCATAAGTCTGTTCAATTCCATTAACTTTCACATTCCCGTCTTCCCCTACATAGACAGTATATTCCTCTGTTGGTTGCATCTCTTCATTCATACCAGACTGAACTGAAAATCCATAGCCGTCACCATAGGGATCAGAAACTAATACCGGAAAATCCATAATCTCCATCTTTGAAATTTCCCATTTATAAATGCCTGCAAGCTCCTCCTTTCTTTTTTTCTCTTCTTCTCTTTTTTCGTTCTCTGCCTGCTTTTGAGCCTCCTCCTGCTGCCTTTGAGCCTCCTCCTGCTGCTTTTGAATTTCTGCCTGCTCTTTTAGAGCTCGTTCTGCTGCTTCTTCTTTCTCAGCTTTCTTTCTCTCTGTCTCATCAATTTTTTCCTGCAGCATCTCCGTCTGCATCTGATCGTACCCTCTATGCAGAACTTCAAGAGCTTCATCGTATTTTTCTTCATCAATATAGCTCTGCGCATAATCAAGATATACTTTTTCCAAAGCATTCCATGCTTCTTGATTCTTGGGATCTATGCTCAATGCCAATGTGTATTCCACGATCGCCTGTTCATAATCCAGCTCTAACAAATACTTTTCAGCCGTTACGAGATGCTTCTGTACTTGCTGCCTATTATAATATCTGCGTGCCTCCACTATACTACCTAAAACAACAATCAGCAACAAAACTATCAGGATGCCAATTTTTACTTTTTTGTTTTGAAACAAGGACTTCATTTACTTTTTCCTCCTCATTTGAAATATTACGGCATTTACATAACGCCAGAATTCGCACAAATACGTCTTTTAATCAATAAATTTCTTTCATCCGTTCATCCAGCTTCCGTTTCCGCTTCCCTGCGGTAACTGCTCTGGCAAAACTCAGAATTACCGCAGCAGCCAGAAGCAGCACGCCTCCCAGAAACATCATTGTTCCCGCGGTTAAAGAAAACCCTGTCAGCATATCAGTCATATATATCCCTCCTTCAGCTAAAACCAGCCTCCGTCTTTAAGATCCTGCATCATGTTCTCCAGCATCTGCATCTCCGTATCTCCGTCTTCGCCTGACGCCTTATACATTTCCCGGGCCATCTGATAATACTCCCGCACAGCTGTATAATCCCGCTCCTCATTGGCCTTCGCCTGCTGCCGCTCCGCTTCTAAAAATGCCAAGCGCTTATACGCATGATAATCATCCGGATATTGGGACAACATTTCATTCAGCACACTCTCGGCTGTATCCAGCTGTCCCGTCTGCTCATAGAGAATAGCAATATTTTCTAAAATCTGCCTGGTTCCGTAGCCCTGCTCGTAAAGACTCTCAAATTTCTCTATCGCCTTTGGATAGTACTCTTTCTCATACATCTGATTGCTGCCAGCCTTACGGGTATAGGCATCCGCCAGCTGTTCCTGAATGTGCAGGGAAACATTCGCGCCAAATGTATTTTCTGCCGACTCCAGAAGGCCTATCTCCTGATCCAGATATGCGTTCCCAAGCTCACGATAAATCTGTGCGCATAGAATCGTCGCTCTTCTCCTTAATTCTTCATCCGTCGTCGTACGGATGGACTGCCGCAGATACTCTATGGCTTCCTCCCCTTTGTCCCTGGCCAGTGCGATTTCACCCTGAACCATATAAATGGAATCTTCGCCAAGTCCCAGTTCAATTGCCGCTTTCAGGGCTTTATCAGCATCTTCCACATATCCCGTTTTTGCTAACGCAATGGCATAATCTCGAAAATACAGGCTGTTTTCCTGCTTTTTCTCTATCGCTTTCTGGAAAAAGGACACTGCGTCTGCATAATCTTCTTGTTCATAACAGGCATTTCCCATCAGATAATAAATATCTGCCAGAGTCTGTGCCTCCTCCGGAGCTTTTGAATTTATAAGAGGATTGTTTATCACATCCAGGCCATAATTCACACATTCCTCATACTTTCCTTCGGAATAAAGCATATAGACCCGCTGACCATAGGCTTCTGCACGCTTGGAATCAATATCCCAGGCCTTTTTAATTGCTTCATCCGCCTGATCGAAACCAGCTTTGTCAATCAGAATATTAGCTTCCTGTACATAATGATTGTAGGCGCTGACACTCTCCTTATGATAAGTGGAAACACCGACAGCTGTCAGAACGCCGCCGCCAATATAAAGAGCCGCTATCACTATACGCCAGGTACGATTTTTCTTTTTATATCTTATATATTCGGAATCTAACTCAAAGATATGTTCCAGCGCATATTTCAGTTCTCCGCCATTTTGATAACGTTTCTGTGGATCCAGTTCCATCATTTTCTCAACAATAGTCAGGAATCCTTCTCCAATGCGGAGATCAAACTGCCTTAGCGGAACAATCTCATCAAAATTTACCGTCGGTTTCACACCGGTTAAAAGGTGATACAAAGTAGCTCCCAGACTATAAATATCGGATCGCTCATCAATACCCTGGCCAATAAAATCTGTTACTGTGCCGGATACTGTTACAGACTGGGGCCCGCTTTGCAGTCCAGACTGGATCCGGCTCCCGGACGGCGGCGCAGCCCCTGCCATAACGTTAATCACAGCTGCATTCTCACTGCCGCGCATAGCCTCCGCGGCAGCGCCAGTCATAGCCTCCGTAACAACGCCAGACATAACCTCCGTGGCAGCGCCAGTCATAGCCTCCGTGGCGGCACCAGTCATCAGTTCCGTCTTATCAACAGGTACGGTTTCCACAGCGGCATCGAACATCACTTCCGTCCTATCGCCATATACAGTGCCAGGCGCCGCTTCTGTCAATTCAGAAACCACCATTCTCTTAGTTTCTGTCACGGCCCGGGTCGGCAACTCCGGGCGAATTTCTTCCCTTGATCTCCACGCCGCATTTTTCCCCGATAATCCATCAGTCTGAACGCGGCTTAGATATGCCGCCTGACTATGATGCTGCTCCGGCGGAGAATACCCGCCGCTGATTCCTGCGGATGTGCGTATGCTGCTGTCAAATGCCAGAGAAATGTTAAAGTCGATCAGACATACGGATCCATCCGGTTCCAGCATGATATTGGCTGGTTTTATATCGCTGTGGATTATCGGCGGCTCCTGACGGTGGAGATAATCCAGGGCATCAGCCAGCTGAAGCGCCCATTGGTACACGGTCTTTGCGTCAAAACGCTGGTTGAGTTTCAATACCTTATCCAACGATTCGCCAGGCACAAAATCCATGACGGTGAACACTTCCCCGTCAACCTCCAGGAAATCATAAACTCTGGGCAGATTTGTGTGCTTAATCCGCTTTAAGATATCCGCCTCTCCGCGGTTATTCAGAACTCCCTTAACCCGCTCTTTAATCTGCTTAACTACCACGTAAGTCTGAAGCCTTTCATGATAAGCCTTATAGACGACTCCGCCGCCACCGGTGCCAAGCTCTTCCAGTATAGTATAGGTATCGTTTAGTCTGCTCCCCTGCTGTAGCATTTGTTTTCTCTCCGCTCTCATTGATAAACCATTTCAGCTGCGTACATCCATTATATAGCTGCCTGTAACTTTTGAACGGTCAGGATCGATTGGTTGACCGTAAAATTACGTATTCATCTGTATTCCTCATATACAGAATTGTCATAGCAATCCAGCGCAAGAATCTGCTCATACTCCTCCGCCATCGCCAGATAATATGATTCATGTTCACGATCAGCTATCCGTCGAATTCTCTCCGCATTATCATGACACCTTATCCTCTCACACAGATACTATGTTAACACATTAAATTCTGTTAAGCAATAAATAATTCTATTAGGATTTTACGATTGGGATTTTATATGCATACACTTAATTTATCCTATATCGTTACATTTTAAAGAAAAACGGCAGTTGCTTCGTTTATAAAAGCAACTGCCGCTTTTGTATTACGTCAGCATGCAAAAAACGCGCCAGGGACACGTTTTTTGTATTTCCATGCAAGCAGAGCGCCAGTGACGCCCTGCTTGTATTATCATCAAAACCTGATTCCGCAGATAACGACTTCAAATTCTTCCAGACGTCAAGGCAACACTATTCCGAGCCCCGCAGGATTTTCGGACAGTGCTACACGACGACGCTGAAAGCACGTAAGTCCGCTTCTCACAAACACTGGCCGTCTCAGATGGAACCGCCGCGTGAAGCCGTGATGGAAAACGTGTACTCCTGACCTTCCCGCACATGATAGGTGTCCTTAAAGCTCCCCTGATTGATACCAAGTTCCACATAGTTAGTCGAGGAGTCAAAGAGAATCGGCGCCCCTACGGGCACAAAGCCGAAGGATTTTGCGTAAAGCACTTCTTCATCAAAATACACCTCACACCTGTACGCCAGCCTCACCTGCAGCCGGTCCCCGTGTGCGAAGCCCGCCTTCTTAAAGTCGGCGGAAAGCACATTGAGCGCGATGCTTCCGAAGGGGTCGCTGACGCTGCTCACAAAGCCCGTGACATTCCCATTTTCCGCTTTGGCCCTGATCAGTTCCTGCTCAAAAAGAACGATGTCCTCCACAGGATAAGCCGGTCCCACCTCCTCAAAGGTGATTACGCCCGCCGCCAGTCTGGCCGCGGTATAGGCGAACAGATCTCTTCCGTGGAAAACCGCAATCTGCTCCGTGCCGGGATAGCGGTTGACCGTCTCGTCAATCTCCCGGATCTGCCGCACGCCGACTTCATAGAATACATGGGTCAGGGTGCCGTTATCCGGCGTCACCACATAATTGCCGTCCGAAAGCAGAGCCACGCTGGCCTTCCGGTCCGTTCCCACCCCCGGATCCACGACAGAGACAAAGACCGTTCCCTTCGGCCAGAAGGGTTCCACATAGATCAGCTCCCGCGAAGCCGCAAGAATATTGTACGGTTCAATCTCATGGGTAATATCCACGCATTCCAATGTCGGGTCCACCTGCTTGCAGACCCCGCGCATGGAGGCCACCGCCCCCCAGCTTAAGCCAAAATCCGTCTGCCACACGATACACGGTTTCATTGATCATTCTCCTGTTTTCCGGCGCCGGAACCGCCGCCGTTACGCGTCTTCGCCGTCTGCCGCTGCAGAAGCGCAAGCTGTTTCATGGTTTCATAATAGATCTCGAACGCCTTTTCACAGTCCGCAAGCGCGATGCTCTCATCCGCTTGGTGGCAGAGATTCTTCATATCGGCGCTCACAGGGCCGAAGGCCACGCAATGACCGAAGATCTTGCTGTACGACACGCCGCCGGAGATCACCGGTTCCGACAGATCCCCCGTCTTCTCCCTGTAGACCCGAAGCATCGCCGCCACATACGGATCGTCCTTTTCGTTCATCGTAGGCGCGGAGTCATAATCCAGCGAGACCCGCAGGGCGCAGCGCGCGGAAAGCCGTTCGGTCAGCTCCTGCGCGTGCAGGCCGAACGGATATCTTCCGTCCACTTCGCCGTAGCAAAGGCCGTCCCGAATGCGAAAAACGCCCAGATTCACGGTAAAGTCCGTATCGGCGCCTTCCGGGACTTTCGCCCACGCCCGTCCGTAGGGATCTGCAAAGCAGCGGTACAGATTATCCGCCAGCGGATCCATTTCCCGGAGCAGGGCGAACAGATCCACAGCGGCACTGTGGCCATCCTCCGGTTTGGACGCATGGGCCGCCCGCCCCCTGACCTCAACCAGAACCGCGCCGTCCTTTTCTTCGATGCTTCCATCGATCCCCAGATTCCGCATACGGATCCTCAAACTGTTCGCGGCGCCGTCTTCCAGCACCGCTTTCGCCACAGGCGGGATCACATTGCACTGCACGCCACAGTCCATGGAGCGGATCGGCCCCTGGTAAGACCCGGAAAGACGCCACATCAGCGCCCCCTTCTCTCCGATTGCCATAGGAAAGCATCCGTCCGGCGTAAAGGCGAAATCCGGAAGTCCCGCCTGAGATACGTAACGGATCATGTCGTCCATCGTCCGTTCTTCATCGCAGCCGTAGACGAGCCGGAGACTTCTGCAGGCGGGAAAATGTTCTTCCTTCAGACGCTTAAGCGCCAGATACGTAAGATATGCGGAGGTCTTCATATCCTGGGCGCCCCGGCCGTAAAGGCGCCCGCCGCGGATCTCACCGCTAAACGGATCTCCGCTCCAGCCGGTCCCCGGCTCCACCACGTCCAGGTGGGAAACCACGTCGATCCGGCCGGCTTCCTGCACCCCCGGCCGGCACGCCGCTGCCGTCTGTCCATCTTCCTGCTGCCCCAGCCGGACAGCGATGGCGTGCCCGCCGTATTCCAGCACCTCAAAACCGTCCGAAAGGGCCAGCTGCCGCATATAATCCAGTGCGGCAGCCACCCCTTTTCCATAGGGCATATCGGCGCTCACGGATTCCGCGTCATAGACGGACGGAATCCGGACAAGCGCCTGCAAGCCCCCGATATGCTTTTCAAAATAATTCTGTAATTCTAGATCCATGGAGCCCATACCTCATGCTGCGCGGGGAAAAATACCCTGCCCGCGATCACCGCGACCGCAGCGAGGGCTACCAGTATATAAAATACCTTCATCTTACGGTCATTCGG
>CANPYE010000043.1 GCA_947588005.1 uncultured Lachnospiraceae bacterium
AAGAAGCCGACGATGAAGATCGTGCCGGTGTTCCACGGCAAGACCGGCGGCGGCTATCTGACCCAGTTCTATCCGCCGGTGGGACCGGTCACCTATCTTGGCATCACCCAGGATAAGGACGGACATTTCAAATTCGTCGCGGCGGAGGGCGTCAATGAGCCCGGCCCGATCTTTACCTTCGGCGATACGAATATGCGCACCCGCTTCACCTGCGGCGCCAGGGAGTTCTGCAACCGCTGGAGTGAAGCCGGACCGACCCACCACATGGCGGCGGCGGTCGGGCGTCATATCGACACGATCTTAAAGGTCGCGAAGATCTTCGACGTGCCGGTTGATATTATTACGAGATAGAATGCTGTAACAGACCGCGTCCCTTTTAAGGGGCGGCGGATACAGCATCCAGATATTCTTCCAGACAGATGCCGCGGCGGTGGATTTCCGCCGCGGCTTCTTCGCCTACATAGCGGTAATGCCACGGCTCGTTGCTGATCCCGGTAATCTCGGTCTTGTCATCCGGGTAGCGGTGGATGAAACCGTACTCGTGGGCGTGCTTGTCCAGCCATTCATAGACTTGGTAGCCGGCGGAATGGATACCGTCGGCGTTGATATCTACGGCGGAGCCAAGCTGGTGTTCGCTGGTGCCGGGAACGGCGACCCAGGTCTCGGCTTTCTCTTTGGCTTCGGCGGCGGAATAGCCCTGGGACTCGAACGATGCGATCTTCTCGTCCATCAGGCTCTGCTGCTTTTCCGTGGTTCGGAAGCCGGAGGCCACGATCGGGTATACGCCGTCTTCGCGCATGGCGTCGAACATAGACTGCAGGGACGGATAGATGCGGGAGTCTACGGACTGGCCGTTATCGAGTTCAGTCAGCTCCAGCTGGTTCTGATAGCCGGCGGGGAGCGGATGGGTGCGGTTGACGAGCAGAAGATACCAGGGGGTGTCGGAAGCGGCGCCTGTCTGCGAGGCGCTGTCGGAAGCGCCGCTTATCTGCGAGATGCTGTCCGAAGCGTCTGTGCGGGCGGAATCATCGTCTGAAGCGTCCGTGCGGTCTCCTTCCTGGCTGCGGCCCGACGAATTCACGATCCGGATCGTGGAGTCGGGCAGGTCGTTTGTCAGAAAGGACGCCGGATCCGTGACGCCGCTTCCGGGGGCGTCACGATCCAGAATGGCCGGAAGACAGAGCAGAACGGCGATGGCCGCCACGCTGGCGCAGAGAAAGAAAAAGCGGAAGCGGTGCCTGCGCATGGCCCTGCGGTGGCCGCGGCCGCGGCTGCGCTGCGCGCCGGAATTTCGTTTTGAATCGGATCGTTCATTTTTGGTTGTTTTCATGATTATCATGCCTCCTGTCAGATTCATTTTACAGGACAGGAGGCATGGGTTCTTTAATATCGGATTGTTTGATTCCTAAGAAAATGTTAATGCGAAGCGGAGATTCAATGATCAGGACAGGAAATAAGCATTTATGTCTGCGGCAGCGTAACCTTAAACTCCACGATTCCGTCGTGGCTGTCCGCCGTGATCGTGCCGCCGTGGAGCGTGACGATCTCCTTTGCAATGGCGAGTCCCAGTCCGGCGCCGCCGGTACCGGACGTGCGCGCCGTATCCAGCCGGTAGAATTTCTCAAAGAGAGAAGCCAGCTTCTCTTTGGGGATGGTTCTGCCGTGATTTTGAAATACGATTATGACATCGTCCTCCATCTCCCACGCGGAGATGCGGATCTCGGTGCCGGGACTGCTGTAAGCGACCGCGTTTTTCAGGATATTCTGAAAAACTCTGGCCAGTCGGTCCGGATCGCCGTAAACGTTCAGATCCTCGTCGGCGTCCAGAACGGCGGTATTTCCGTGTTCCATAAGAAGCGGGGAAAATTCGTCGGTCAGCTGCACCAGCATGTAGCAGAGATCGATCTTTTCTTTCGTGAGCGTGATCTGCTGCAGGTTATAGCGGGTGATCTCGAAGAACTCATCGATCATTTTCTCCAGCCGGTAAGCCTTATCCAGCGTGATGCCCACATAGCGGGCCCGCTGTTCGGCGGGCATATCCGGGGCCTCGGACAGAAGGCTCAGATAACCGATGACCGAGGTGAGGGGCGTGCGGATGTCGTGGGCCAGATACATGACCAGGTCGTTCTTGCGCTGCTCGGCCAGCTGGGCGTCCATGGCGCGCTTATGAAGCTCCGACTTTACTTCGTTTAACTTGTGCTCGGTGGCGGCCATTTCCGGCGGCAGGCGGATATCGTCTTCGTCGGACAGAAGGCCGTCGATGCCCCGGTTGATCGCGTCGAAATAAGCGGTGAACCAGTTCAGGATCACCCACAGGAGCAAAAAGAACAGGATCATGATCGACACGATCCAGAAAAATGTGATATTTCCCCGGAAAATGATCGTATAGAGCCGGTGGGCTTCTTCGTCGCTTGTGCGGAACAGGACGCGGAAGACCGACACCAGCCAGTCGCCGCCCCGCCTGTGCCAGAATCGCCGGTAGAAAAGGTAGATCAAAATGGGCGCGGCGACGCCGATGCAGACCAGACGGATATAAAGTTTTCGCTTGAAGCCGGAATAATCGGATCTACGGTTGCTTTTCAATTTTGTACCCCACTCCCCAGATAGTCCGGATATAGTTCGGTTTCTCGACGGTGTCGCCCAGCTTCTCCCGCAGGTGGCGGATGTGGACGGTGATCGTGTTGTTGCTTTTGCTGTAGTATTCGTCCTGCCAGATCTGATGGAACAGTTCTTCGGCGCTGACTACGTTCCCTTTGTTCTCCAGAAGGATCCGAAGAATCGAAAATTCTGTGGGCGTCAGCGTCAGCGGCCGTTCATTTAGCATGCACTCGTGGGTTCGGACGTTCAGCAGCAGGCCTGCATGGGAGAGCACGTCGATTTCCGCCTCGGGCGCGGCGCTGGCCGGATTGTAGCGCTTGTAGCGGCGCAGCTGGGCCTTCACCCGGGCCACCAGCTCCAGGGGACGGAAGGGCTTGGTAATGTAATCGTCGGCGCCCAAAGTCAGACCGGTGATCTTGTCGGTCTCCTCGTCCTTGGCGGTCAGCATGATGACCGGGTACGTGTGGTCCTGCCGGATCCGGCGGCAGAGGTCATAGCCGTTCATGTCCGGCAGCATGATGTCGAGGACCGCCAGGTCCAGATCTTCCCTTTCGATGCAGGCCAGGGCGTCGCGGGCGGTATAGTATTTGAAGACGGTGTAGTTCTCGTTCTGCAGATAGACCTCTATCAGGTCCGCGATGGCGGTCTCGTCGTCAACGATCAGAATTTTATCCGGCATGGGAGCCTCCCGGTTATAATCTATTGTTGTTGGTGCTGTGCAGGCGGGCGGGATTCGGATGCATGCCGCGCCCGGCGGATGGGCGCAAAGCCATATACCGCCGGTAAGAGCAGCGGCTGTCAGCGGTATGCGCAAAATATCGCGGAATCGTGAGCCCGTCCTTCTCGGGTAGTATAGCAGATTACAAGAGGACAGACATTAGGATTCCCATGAAAAAATATTAATACTTTCCTAATATCCGGTGTCACTTGCCGTCTTTTGGCGTATCCGAGTCATGAGCGCCTTCGTTTCTGTTGATTGCGTCCATAATCTGAGAATATCTTGCAGCCACCGCGTCGTAGTTTTCCGGCAGGTGCGGGAAAATGCAGCCGCTGCAGTCCTTTCGCCCGTTCGGCAGATATTTGAAATTGCCGCCGCAGTCTTTGCCGAGCGCGTAGAGAGGGCAGTAGCAGAACAGGCAGTTGAAGTCTTCCCGGCCGCCGGCGTCATGGCATGGGAAATATTCGCAGTCCTTATTGCTGAAACAGGCGTAATGCCGCGCAGGATCCAGCTCGTATTTTTCTGCGTTCGGGGCGCCGATGCCTCCCAGCTCGTATTTTCCTGCGTTCAGGGCGCCGGTGTCTCCCTGCGCGTATTTTCCTGCATGCAGGGCGCCGGTGACGCTCTGCGCATATTCGTCCATATCCACGGTCTGTCCCGTAAGCCGGGACTGCTCCGCGGCGAAAACAGTCAGGTGGTTGTCTACTGAGACGCCGATGTCGGAAATGGAGCAGCCTTTATAGGATCCAGTGAGATATTCGTAGAGCGCGGTTACAATGCCTTCGTCCCCGCCGCCGTGGCCGCTTGTCCGGCCGCTTTCATCCATCAGCGGGATCTGCGTTGTGGTCTTCGTCTCAAAATCGTAGAGGGACACGGGACCGCCGCCTTCCATGGCTCCGTGGAGTTCGCCTTTTGTACCCATGATATGGATAAATCTGCCGCCCTTATTGAATGCATTCATGGTAAAGGTTACGGTTACGCCGCCCTCAAACAGCATATTCACAGTCTGGTGGTCCACCACGTCGTTGTCGCAGCGGTAGACGCATTTGCCGTACTGGGTCGTGCGCAGGGCTTTCTCCACCATCTCGTCGGTTGGATCGGCCTCTCGGGTGCAGGCCGTGCGGAACCAGGAGTTATGCTTGTCGTCCAGATACAGCTTCACGGCGTTGTAGGGGCAGGCGCCGCCCGCGGGGCAGCCGTCGATGCAGCGCTGCGGCGCGCCTTCCGGCGCGTTCTTCTCCGTAAAATGGGAGAGCGAGCCGAAGGACTGGACCTTTAAGCAGCGCTTTTCCACCAGCCACTGGAGAATGTCGATGTCGTGGCAGGATTTTTGCAGGAGCATAAAGGAGGAGCGTTCGGAATTGCCCCAGTTGCCGCGGACGAAGCTGTGGCTCTGGTGGACGTTGCCAACGCATTCCTCATGATTGATGGAAACGATCTCGCCCAGCCGCCCGTCGTCGATCAGCCGCTTGATCGTGATGAAGAAGGGCGTATAGCGCAGAACGTGGCAGACCACGACGCGAACGCCCATTTTCTCCGCGTGGCGTGCGATCTGCAGGCATTCGGCGGGATCCGGGGAGACGGGCTTCTCCAGAAGAAGATCGTATCCCAGGGAAATGGCCTTCATGGCCGGATCGAAGTGCTGCCGGTCCATGGTGGCGATGATGGCCACGTCCGCGATCTTTCCCAGATCGAGAAGCGGCTTCCAGTCGGTGAAGCAGAGACTGTCCGGAATGCCGTGCTTCTTCTGCACAGCATTTCTGCGGCTGTCGATCGGTTCCGCAACCGCTGTAACCTGAAACCTGTCCGGCATCTGTGCCATGATGTCCGTATAGGCTTCGCTGCGGGCGCCGGCGCCGATGAGAATCACTTTCAGTTGTCTTTTCATGGAAAAATCCTTTCTCTGAGGCAGAAGGCCGCGGCGCGGTATACGGCCGGCGGCGTTTCGTGTGGAATATTGGTTTCTATAAGGAAAGTCTATCACATATTCGCAAAAATTACAAATGAAACAGACGGCGGCGCAGGCTCCTGGCAGCGCAAGTTTCGGGCGGCGCAGACTCCGGGCGGCGCAAGCAGCGTGCGGCACAATGGCCGGGCTATTCACACAATGTCCCATCCGTACATAGAATATAGTACAAACATGAAAAATTAAAGGAGATTTGATCATATGAGTTGTTTTGGATGGAATCTTTGCGGATGCGGCAGGAGAAACTGCGGCTGTGGATGCAATAACGGGAATAACAGCGGCGTAGCCGGCGGCAATACGGACAACGGCAATAACAACGGTTATTACTGCCAGAAGAGATGCTTCTATTTCTGCAGGCCCGCCAGCGGCAATGTGGGCGGCGGCAATGTAGGCGGCGGAAGCACGGGCAGCAATAACGGCAGCAACTGTACCTGCAAATGCACCTGCACCTGCAGCGGCAATTCCGGAAATAACAGCGGCGTAGCCGGCGGCAATACCGACAACAACAGCTGTGGCTGCAGCACCAATACCTGCGGCTGCCGTCCCATCTGCCGCCCCTGCGGCTGCAGCACCTGCGGCAGCGGCAGCAACAGCGGCGTAGCCGGCGGAACTACCGGTAACAATACCTGCGGCTGCAACACCAATACCTGCGGCTGCAATACGACGACTACCACGACTACGACCTGCGGCTGCGGAAATACCGCGGCTCCGGCGTCCGCGTCGAATGTCACGGAGATCCTGACGCCGTACAATTACGACTATACCGGCTATTACAACGCGGCCGCGGCGGCCGGCACGACCAATACCGGCTGCGGGTGTCAGCAGTAACCGGACAGAGTGATCATAGCGGCTGCGAGTGTCAGCAGTAACCGGGCGAGCGATCATAGCGGCCGCGGTTGCCAGCAGTAACCGGGCAGAGCGATCATAGAGACCGCCGGAGTAAAGCAGGCAGAACGGCCGCTGTGATCACAGAAGCGAGAATAAATTCAGCGAAACTGTGCTAAGGAGTATGGCAGCCCCGCGGGTTCGGAGATACTTCGGCCCCGCGGGGCTATTTTCGTCATCATATTTTAAAATAATCCTTGCAAAAGCGGGCGGGACGTGTTATTGTATAAGTATCGAAAATTTGTATACAAATCTCGAGTTTGTATACAAACTCCGGCGGGGTTTGGACAAGCCGCCGAGAACAAGAAAAGGAGAGGGTAATTATGAGCAGCACGAGTTTTTCCCTGAAGGGCAAGGTAGCACTGATTACAGGCGCCTCCTACGGAATCGGTTTCGCCATTGCCAAGGCCATGGCAGGAGCCGGAGCGACCATTGTTTTCAATGACATCAAGCAGGAGCTGGTGGACAAGGGACTGGCAGCTTACAAGGAAGCCGGCATCGAGGCGCACGGTTATGTCTGCGACGTGACCAACGAGGACGCCGTGAACGCGTTCGTGGCTGAGGTTGAGGCTGAGGTCGGCGTCATCGATATTCTGGTGAACAACGCCGGTATCATCAAGAGGATCCCGATGATCGAGATGTCCGCGAAGGATTTCCGCCAGGTCATCGATATCGACTTAAACGGTCCGTTCATCGTTTCCAAGGCTGTGATCCCCAGCATGATCAAGAAGGGCCACGGCAAGATTATCAACATATGCTCCATGATGAGCGAGTTCGGCCGCGAGACCGTATCCGCGTACGCGGCGGCAAAGGGCGGACTGAAGATGCTGACCAGGAATATTGCTTCCGAGTACGGCGAGTACAACATTCAGTGCAACGGCATCGGGCCCGGTTACATCGCGACCCCGCAGACCGCTCCGCTGCGTGAGAAGCAGCCTGACGGCTCCCGTCATCCTTTCGATCAGTTCATCGTCTCCAAGACTCCCGCGGGACGCTGGGGCGAGGCGGAGGATCTGGGCGGCCCGGCTATTTTCCTGGCATCCGACGCTTCCGATTTCGTGAATGGCCAGATCCTGTATGTGGATGGCGGTATCCAGGCTTATATCGGGAAGCAGCCGTCGTAAGAGGAATCAGACCGGCATATCAGCGAACAATAGGAATGAGGTCAGAATAGAAGGCTCGCGGACATCGGCAAAATACGATTCCGCGGGTCTTTTGCGATTCCGTCAGTGTGCAAAAAAAGCGCCGGTGACGCCCTGCTCGTATTGCGAAAACAGAAAAATTATCAGAAAACAGTAGCTTGCCGGGAAAATAAACTATTTTTAAAAAGAGTCTTTTCAAAAGCAAATTCTTTTGCTATAATAATTGGGCACGGAGTATGGCGTAGTTTGGTAGCGCGCTCGGCTGGGGGCCGAGAGGTCGCAGGTTCAAATCCTGTTACTCCGATGAGAAGGCCGCTGATTCAGCGGCTTTTATCTTGCGTAGTCTGCCGGCCGATGCCGGCATTTCTCTTACGTCAGTATGCAAAAAACGCGCCAGTGACGCTCTCCTCGTATTTATTCAAAAATCCGACGGATACAGTTGTCAAGGCGTCCGCACGTATTTTCAGCAGGTAATTTTTCTCAACCTTCCATTCGTATAAATCCTCCGGAAAAAGTCCATCATTCAGATAGAGCGGCCGCTTTCTGCGCCGGAATCTATCAGATGATGCGGAGGTAACAGGTATGTCCATATACAAGGTAGAAATCTGCGGAGTGAATACGGCTAAGCTGCCGCTTCTGAGCAACGAAGAAAAGGATGAACTGTTCCGGCGCATCAAGGAGGGCGACGCGGACGCCCGCGAGCAGTATATCAAAGGCAACCTGCGGCTGGTTTTAAGCGTGATCCAGCGTTTCTCCGGTAATTCCGAAAATGTGGACGACCTGTTCCAGATCGGCTGCATCGGTCTTATTAAAGCGATCGATAACTTCGACATTTCCCAGAATGTGAAATTCTCTACTTACGCGGTTCCCATGATCATGGGCGAGGTGCGCCGCTATCTCCGGGACAATTCCAATTCCATCCGCGTCAGCCGCTCCCTGCGGGATACCGCCTACAAGGCGATCTATGCCCGCGAGGGACTGACCCGCAAAAACTCCAAGGAGCCGACGCTTATGGAGATCGCCGACGAGATCGGCGTCAGCAAGGAGGAAATTACCTACGCCCTGGACGCCATCCAGACGCCGGTCAGTCTCTACGAACCCGTCTACACCGACGGCGGGGATCCTCTCTACGTTATGGATCAGATCAGCGACAAAAAGAACCTGGAAGAAAACTGGATCGAGGACATCTCTCTAAGCGAGGCCATGGAACGCCTTCCGGAGCGGGAGCGGCATATCATCGATATGCGATTTTTCGAGGGAAAGACCCAGACTGAGGTAGCCGAGGAGATTCACATAAGCCAGGCCCAGGTAAGCCGGCTGGAGAAGAATGCGCTTAAAACGATGCGGAATTATCTGAGCTGAAACGGATGTGAAATATTCCTTGAACATACCGGACAAAATGAATATAATAAAAGGCGAGAGGATGATCTGAACTTAAAAAACTCTGAGGAGGAAACGGCCATGAAATACCGAAATGACCGGAGCGGAAATCCCATTTCCCAGCTTGGATATGGATGCATGCGTTTCAGCAGAAAAGGGAACGCCATTGATTATGAGAAGGCGGAGCAGGAGGTGCTGCTTGCCATCGAGGAGGGCGTTAATTATTTTGACACCGCCTATGTCTATCCGGGCAGCGAGGAGTGCCTTGGACGGATCCTGGACGAGAACCACTGCCGTGACAGGGTCAATATCGCGACCAAGCTGCCGCAGTATATCATGCGGTCGGCGGCGGCTGTCGAAAAGACGTTTGGCGAGGAGCTTTCCCGTCTGCGGACCGATCATATCGACTACTATCTGATGCATATGTTCACAGACCTGGCGGAGTGGGAGAATTTGAAAAAGCTGGGAATCGAGGACTGGATCCGGAAGCAGAAGGAGGTCGGGAGCATCCGTAATATCGGCTTTTCCTACCACGGCGAGACGGAGATGTTCCTTAAGATCTTAAACGCCTACGACTGGGATTTCTGCCAGATCCAGTACAATTATCTGGACGAGCATACGCAGGCGGGGCGGCGCGGCCTTTTGGCGGCGGCCGAAAAGGGGATCCCGGTCATTATCATGGAGCCGCTGCGGGGCGGAAAGCTGGTCAATCTTCCGGAGAAGGCGAAGGAAGCGCTGGCTTTGGACAGCCGCGGCTATACGCCGGCCGAGCTGGGGCTCCGGTGGCTCTATAATCAGCCGGAGGTAACCTGCGTGCTTTCCGGCATGAACTCCATGGATATGGTGAAGGAAAATATCCGCGTCGCGTCGGATGCCGGTCCGGGAGATCTGACGGAGGAAGACCTGAAAATCGTGGAACAGATCCGGACGATCATCCGCGAGAAAGAAAAGGTCGGCTGTACGGGCTGCCGTTACTGTATGCCCTGCCCGAAGGGCGTGGACATTCCGGGCAATTTTTATTACTATAACCTGATGTATATGGAGAAGAAATCGTCGGCCCGCTTCGAATTTGCCCAGAATATGGGGATGCGCAGGGAACCGGGCTTTGCGTCCCAGTGCGTGTGGTGCGGCAAATGCGAGCAGCACTGTCCGCAGCACATCCCTATCCGAGAAAAGCTTAAGGAAGCCGACCGCGAGCTGCGGCCGCTGCCTTATAAGATCGGGATAAACGCGGCGAGGAAATTTATGCTTCATTAGATAATTTATCGCGTGTCGGGCAGGCAGCCCGTGAAGGGAAATGAACTTCGGAGCGTGAACGAATCAGTCCAGTGGACAGGCTGGACTTGTCAAGCAGGGAGATACTTGAATCATGATACATAACATCGTATTTGACATGGGAAAGGTACTGATCCATTTCGACCCGGAGCGATATGTTAGACGCTTGGGGGTGACGCCGCAGGAGGAAAAGCTGCTCCTGGATCAGGTGTTCCGTTCCGTGGAGTGGGTGCAGATGGACCGCGGCGTCATCGACGAGGCGGAGGCCGTGCGGCGCTTCTGCGGGCGGCTGCCCGCCCATTTGCACGAGTGCGTGCGGAAGCTGGTCTTTGAGTGGGACGAGCCGGTGTCGCCGGTGGAAGGAATGTATGAGTTGGTGGAAGAACTGAAAAACGCCGGCTGCGGGATTTATCTGCTGTCCAACGCCAGCGTCCGCCATCCGTCGTACTGGCCGAAGATTCCGGTAAGCCGGTTCTTCGACGGGCTGGTGGTGTCGTCGGAGGCGGGCTTTATGAAGCCGCGGGAGGAGATCTACCGGGTGCTTTGCAGGCGGTTCGGGCTGCAGGCGGAGGAGTGTTTCTTCATCGACGATTTGCCTGCCAATGTGGAGGCGGCCAGGTACGTCGGAATGAGCGGAATGGTGTTCCATGACGGAGATGTGGACGAGGTGCGGGAGGAACTGAGGAAGGCCGGCGTACGGATCGGATGAGAAGATAAAATACGAGCTGCAGGATTTTATTGATACCGGGAGACCGGCCTGGTCTTACGGTTTCGAAGCCTGTCTGGAGCGGGCGTTGACTCAGCCGGCCTTATTCTTCTTATACAGGATCAGCAGTCCTTTTAACAGCAGATCGTCCACATACGTGATCTCATGCCGGCACAGCGGCGTGAAAAATCGGGCCAGGCCGCCGGTGGCCACAAGCGACGCGGGCATACCGATTTCTTCTTCCATCCGGTCGATAACGCCGTCCAGCATGGCGGCGGTGCCGTACATGATGCCGGAGCGCATACAGTCGATGGTATTCTTGCCGATGACCTTGCCGGGAGTGTCCAGACTGATATAGGGCAGCTGAGCCGTCTTGCCGCTTAAGGAATCCAGTGATACCTTGGGACCCGGCAGGATAACGCCGCCGATGTAGCAGCCGGACGGATTGACGACGGACATGGTAGTGGCGGTGCCCATGTCGATGACGATGATGGGGCAGGGAAATGACTGCACGGCCGCCACGGCGTCCACGATCAGATCGCTGCCTACGGTCTTGGGATTGTCCATAAGGATATTAAGGCCGGTCTTCATGCCGGAGCCTACCAGCATCGGCGTAAAGCCGCAGATCTTCTCCACAGCGGAAAGGATCGTGGCGTTCAGCGGCGGGACCACGGACGAGAGGATGGCCCCTTCCATATCCGCCGGCGAGACGCCGTGCAGTTCCAGGATGCTTTTAATGTTGATGGCGTATTCCATGTCGGTTTTGGCATGGTTGGTGGTCACGCGCTCTACGAAATAGGTCCGCGTATCGTCAATGCCGCCGACGACGATATTGGTATTGCCCATGTCTATGGTAAGGATCATGATCTGCCTCCGTTCCGATATCATTTTTACACAGTTTAACACAGATACTTATGAATTACCACTGGAAATTTGGTTTACAACCATTTTTGACAGTGGTATACTTCTATGGGAAAATATGGCCGGATCAAGCGGACCGTTTTTACGGAGGGATCGGCGATGAAACGCAGTCGAATCGAAAGAAAGCACAGGTGTGCGGCAGCGTGGGCGTGCTGTCTGCTGGCAGCGGCGCTGGCCGGGTGCGGCGCGCCGGGAAGCGGGACGGCGGATACAGCCGGGACAGCCGCGGAAGAAGGCGCCCCGGCGGAATCGGAATTAAACGGCGTGGAAGATGGAGAGAGCAGCGCGGCGGAAATGCCTGCGGAAAACGGTTTGGCGGAAGCTTCGGACAGCGTATCGGAAGCAGCGAAAGCGCTTTTGGCGGACGGCATTTCCTATTACGGAGAAGCCGGAGAATGCCGGATGAGCGGACGGCAGGCGGCGGCATTTGCGGAAGTGCTCCGGTCGGAGCTTGCGGCGGCAGAACAGAAGCACGCGAGGATGGAAGATATGGATCCGGAGGTAATGGATGAGCTTTTGCCGGTGTGCGGCGCGGCGCTTATCGATACGGGAAACGGCCTGCCGGTTCTTTTCGTGGCGGGCGGTTCGGCTCCGGCGGACACGCTGGAAAGCGGGAGCCAGGATTGGGAGCGGGTCTCATCCTGGAGCATCTGGCAGTATGAAAACGGCGGCGCACAGCTTTACCAGAGGGGCCAGGAGGACATCTTCGGCTGCGTGAACGACCAGTATCCGGCCCTGTATCCGGATCATCTGCTCCTGACGGTACTGCGCAGTGCGGACGACTGCGATCGGAATGTGTACCGGTACGGGGACGGCGTCATAGAGAAGGAGATCGCGACCTGTGCCTATCTGCGCGGGTTTGAAAACGACGGCGTCATAGAGCGTCTTTATGTTGTGGACGGTCAGCAGACAGATAAGGATGCCTACGACGTCTGGAACGGACAGTGGGCGGAGGGAGCTGCCGCGCAGTTCTCTTTTGCGGCGGACAGCCCTAAGGGAAGCTTTTCGGGCGTGACGTCCGCGGAGAAGCTGATCGGGGTACTTACAGAGTACGCGGAGACAGCCGGGGACGGAAAGTAAGGATAATTTGCGTCGGATTGAGAGAAAACGGCAGAATGGGAGCCGCAGGGACGGAGAAAAGCGGCGGCTCTGGGAAATGAATCAGCTTACAGGAGGAGACAGATATGCTGCAGGGAAAAACGGTTGTGCTGGGCGTCAGCGGCAGTATCGCAGCCTATAAGATCGCGTCGCTGGCAAGCGCGCTTAAGAAGCTGCACGCGGACGTGCAGGTGATCATGACGGAGAATGCCGCGCAGTTCATTACGCCGGTGACATTCGAGACGCTGACCGGGAATAAATGCCTGGTGGACACCTTTGACCGGAATTTTCAATACAGCGTGGAGCATGTGGCGCTGGCTAAGCGGGCGGATATCTTCCTGCTGGCCCCTGCGACTGCCAATGTGATCGCGAAAGCGGCCCACGGGCTGGCGGACGATATGCTGACGACCACATTTCTGGCCTGCAGGTGTCCGAAATACATCTCTCCGGCTATGAATACCCAGATGTATGAGAATCCGATCACACAGGATAACCTTAAAACCTGTGTATCCTATGGTATGCATGTGATCGATCCGGCGGTAGGTTATCTGGCCTGCGGCGATACCGGGGCCGGGAAAATGCCGGAGCCGGAGGTACTTTTAGACTATATTCTGCAGGAGATCGCCTGCGAGAAGGACCTGGCCGGAAAGAAGATCCTGGTGACGGCGGGGCCGACGCAGGAGGCCGTCGATCCGGTGCGGTATCTGACGAATCATTCTTCCGGGAAAATGGGTTACGCCATCGCGCGTGCCGCATCGCGGCGGGGCGCGGAGGTGACGCTTGTGACCGGGCCGACGCAGATCGAGAAGCCGCGGTTTATGGAAGTGGTGGAAGTGATGAGCGCCCGCGAGATGTTTAACGCGGTGACGGCGGCGAACGGGCAGCAGGACGCGATCATCAAGGCGGCGGCCGTGGCGGATTACCGGCCGGCGAAGACCGCGGACGAGAAACTTAAGAAGAAGGACGGCGAGCTGTCGATCGACCTGGAGCGGACGGAGGATATCCTGGCGTATCTGGGCGAACACAAGCGGCCGGGACAGCTTCTGTGCGGGTTCTCCATGGAGACGGAGCATCTTCTGGAAAATTCCAGGCAGAAGCTGATTAAGAAGAATCTGGACATGATAGCCGCCAATAATGTGAAGGTGGCCGGCGCGGGGTTCGGCGTGGATACCAATGTAGTGACGCTGATCACGGCGGACGGCGAGACGGAGCTTGGGATCATGAGCAAGGACGAAGTGGCGGACCGGCTGCTGACGGAGCTGTTCGCGAAGCAGAAGACAGAGAGAAATGGTTGAAACTTAGCGTCGGTTTGCGGGGATAACAGAGAAAACAGCCGCAGCCTGACGTCGGTTTGCGGAAATAGAAAAGATAAATAAGATAAGATGGAGGATATGATTATGCGGTATCAGGTGGAACCTATCACCGTCCCCGGCCAGCGAACCGGGGCGGCGGAATTTCGGGAATACATTCTGGATCCGGTCAGCGTGGCGCCGAAGCGCCTGCGCCCGGCCGTGGTCGTCTGTCCGGGCGGCGGATACGCGTTCTGCAGCGACCGGGAGGCGGAGCCGGTTGTCATGCAGTTTTTGTCTATGGGATATCACTGCTTCTGTCTGTACTACAGCGTGGCGCCGGAGAATCATTTCCCGGTGTCGGTCTGGGAGGCGGCGAAAGCGGTAGCGACGGTCCGGGAACACAGCGAGGAGTGGCTGGTCGATCCGGAGCAGATCTATATCTGCGGATTCTCGGCCGGGGGCCATCTGGCCTGCAGTCTGGGTATGTTCTGGAACCGGAAATTCGTGTGGGAGCCGCTGGGACTTGCGGCTGGGCAGGTGCGGCCGGACGGCATGATCCTCGGGTATCCGGTGATCAGCAGCGGACCGTTCGCCCACAGAGGATCTTTTGAGTGCCTGCTGAGAACGGAAGGCCAGAAGATGACGGTGGAGGAATATTTCCGGAAGTATGTGGGTCCGCTGGCGGGATTGCGGGATGGTTCCGACGTGGCGGCCGCGGCCGGAAAGGCGCATCATCCGGAAGCGGGCGTGTCCAAAACGCCGGGCGCGGCCGGCGCAGTACGCGCAGCGGATCTGACGGAAGCGCCGGATCAAGGCGGCTGCACAGGATTAACTGCCGTTCGGCTGGGCTGTACGGAAGACGAGAGCCGGGGCACGATGGAGGAGTTTGTGTCCCTCGAGCTGCGCGTGACGAAGGATTCTCCGCGGGCCTTTTTGTGGCACACCTATACGGACGGCTCCGTGCCGGTGGAGAACAGCCTCTTTCTGGCGTCGGCCCTGCGTCGGTGCGGCGTGAATGTGGAAATGCACATTTTCCCGCAGGGCGGACACGGCCTGTCCCTGGCAAATGAGGAGACCTCCGTGCCGCAAAGCGCCCAGCTGGTGCCGGCGGTGCAGGCGTGGATTCCGCTTGTGCATACGTGGATCGACGGATGGAAGCAAACTCCTTGACGCTGCGGAAATTTCATATTACAATGCTGATGGCTTACCTGAGCCGCCGGCAGGATTTTGGAGCGGCTGATACGCGGCTAGTAATCGACTGTGATTTTACATAGCTGACACGCAGTTTATTCTTGATTGTGGTTTTACGTAACTGACATCTAGCTTGATTCTGGCTGCGGTTTCACATATCTGATACTGGATGTATTCCCGCCGGTGACGGGGAAGGCATGGAATCGCATTCGCCGCAGGTGCAGCAGTATGAAGCAGGGCAGGCGAGAATTTGAGAATTTATTATCAGTCCGGACGCCGGCATAGCGGTTTGTCCGGCAGCAACGCAGGGAGACCGGAGGAACCATTTTGTCAAACATAGCAGAAGAAATTAAGAAACGAAGAACATTTGCAATCATATCCCACCCGGACGCCGGCAAGACGACGCTGACGGAGAAATTCCTTCTCTACGGCGGCGCGATTAACCTGGCGGGCACGGTGAAAGGCCGCAAGGCCACGAAGCACGCGGTTTCCGACTGGATGGATATTGAGAAGGAAAGAGGAATTTCCGTCACATCCTCGGCCATGCAGTTTGAGTACGACGGCTATTGCATCAATATCCTGGATACGCCGGGCCATCAGGACTTCTCTGAGGACACCTACCGGACGCTGATGGCGGCGGACAGCGCGGTCATGGTCATCGACGGCTCCAAGGGCGTGGAGGCCCAGACGATCAAGCTGTTTAAGGTCTGCGTGATGCGCGGGATCCCCATTTTTACATTTATCAATAAGCTGGACCGGGAGGCGAAGGATCCGTTTGAGCTGATGGATGACATTGAAAATGTCCTCGGGATCCGGACCTGTCCCGTCAACTGGCCCATCGGCTGCGGGAAGAATTTCAAGGGCGTTTACGACCGGAATACCCGCAAGATCACGACCTTTACGGCGGCCATGGGCGGCCAGAAGGAGGTGGCGTCCCAGACCTTCGATCTGGAGAGCGCGGAGGCGGAAGCGGCAGTCGGTTTCGATTATTACCGGCAGCTTCAGGATGAGATCGAGCTGTTGGACGGCGCCGCGGATGAATTTGATCTGAAGCGGGTACGGCGGGGCAATCTGTCGCCGGTCTTCTTCGGGTCGGCGCTGACCAACTTCGGCGTGGAGACATTTCTGAGGCATTTCCTGGACATGACCATGCCGCCGCTTCCCCGGAAGACGACGACCGGCGAGATCGATCCGTTTAAGGAGCCGTTCTCGGCCTTTGTGTTCAAGATCCAGGCCAATATGAACAAGGCCCACCGGGACCGGATCGCTTTTATGCGGATCGTGTCCGGGAAATTTGAGGCGGGCATGGAGGTCAATCATGTGCAGGGCGGCAAGAAGCTAAGGCTGTCCCAGCCCCAGCAGCTGATGGCCCAGGATCGGAAGATCGTGGACGAGGCCTACGCCGGGGATATCATCGGCGTGTTCGACCCGGGAATCTTTTCCATCGGCGACACGCTCTGCCTGTCTAATGAGAAGTTTGAGTTCGAGGGCATCCCCACCTTCGCGCCGGAGCATTTTGCCCGGGTGCGTCAGGTGGATACGATGAAGCGGAAACAGTTCCTAAAAGGCGTAAATCAGATCGCCCAGGAAGGCGCGATCCAGATCTTCCAGGAATTCAATACCGGCATGGAGGAGATTATCGTCGGCGTCGTCGGCGAGCTGCAGTTCGAGGTGCTGACCTACCGCCTTGAAAATGAGTACGGCGTCGAGGTGAAGCTGGACCAGCTGCCCTACGAATACATCCGCTGGGTCGAGAATAAGGACCAGATCGATGTGGAGAAGATTCAGGGCACGTCCGACATGAAGCGCATCCGCGACCTGAAGGGCAATCCGCTTCTGCTGTTCGTCAACAGCTGGAGCATAGGAATGGTGGAGGACCGGAATCCGAATTTGGTCTTGAGCGAGTTCGGTCGCGGCTAAGATCCGCGCAGCCGCAGCCCGTTTCCAGTCCCTTATAGTGCTGTTTATAAATTCAAATTTTAGGAAAGCGAGGTATTGCTCCCATGAAATACCAAAACGAAATCGCCGCCTATATCGACGCGCACACCAAAGAAATGATAGAAGACATCTTCACCCTCTGCCGCATCAACAGCGAGCGGATGCCGGCCGAAGAAGGAAAGCCCTACGGCCCCGGTCCCGCCGAAGCCCTTTCCGCCGCCCTTAAGCTGGCGGAAGGGTACGGTTTCGCAGTCAAAAACTATGACAATTACGTAGGAACCGTCGATCTGAACGGCAGTCCCAAGCAGCTGGATATCCTGGCCCATCTGGACGTCGTTCCCGCTGGGGAAGGCTGGCAGATCACGGAACCATTTTCCCCGATCCTTAAGGACGGCAGACTCTACGGCCGCGGCACAGCGGACGACAAGGGCCCGGCGGTGGCCGCTCTCTACGCGCTTCGCTGCGTGAAGGAGCTGGGGCTTCCGGTTTCGAAAAATGTGCGTCTGATCCTGGGCTGCGACGAGGAGTGCGGCAGCTCGGATATCGCCCATTATTATAAGATCGAGAAGGAAGCGCCGATGACGTTCTCGCCGGACGCGGATTTCCCGGTGACGAATATCGAGAAAGGCCGCCTGGCGGGACAGTTCGACGCGGAGTTCGCGGCAAGCGCGGCTCTGCCCAGGCTGGTGAGCCTGGATGCCGGAATTAAAGTGAATGTAGTGCCGGGGAAGGCGTTTGCGGTCGCAGAAGGCCTTAGCAGGGCGGAAATGGAGAAGACGGCGGCGGTTGTGACGGCGGAGACCGGCGTGGAATTTTTGCTGGAAGTGTGTGAAAACGGCGACGGCCTGTGTGTGAAGATCACCGCTGTCGGCGAAGGCGCCCACGCGGCCAGTCCGCAGACCGGCAGCAACGCGCTGACCGGTCTTCTGACCTATCTGACCCGGCTGCCGCTTGCCCCCTGCCCGCAGCTTGAGGCGGTATCGGCTCTTTTAAGCCTGATGCCGCACGGAGATGTGAACGGAAAGGCGATGGGAATCGATCTGAAGGACGATATTTCCGGCGAGCTGACGCTGGCGTTTACCATGCTGAAGGTGACGGAAAGCCGATTGGAGGGAATGTTCGACGCCCGCTGTCCGGTCTGCGCAACGGACGAGAATATGCTGAACGCCGCGAAGGCTGCTATGGCCGCGAAAGGGATCACGCTTCACAATGATTCCTTCAATCCGCCCCACCATGTAGACGGAGATTCGCATTTTGTTCAGACGCTTCTTTCGGTTTATGAGGCGTATACCGGACGTAAGGGAGAGTGCCAGTCCATGGGCGGCGGCACCTATGTGCACCATCTTAAGAACGGCGTCGCTTTCGGCGCGGCGATGCCGGGGACGGATACCCGGATGCACGGCGCCGACGAGAGAGCGGAGCTCTATGACCTGACGACCAGCGCGAAGATCTTCGCGCAGGCGATCGTGGAGCTGTGCGGGTAAGCAGTTTCGATTGGATCATCCGCGTATCTCCGTGGAAAGCCTGCAAATGCCCGAAGCTTTGCGCGATGCGGTGTTTTGGCTTTTCCGCGGAGATGCGCCGTATTTTCATATGCCGCATTTTTGCTGCATTTTAGCGCTGCAATTTTGCACCGCATTTTTGGAAAAATACGCTGCAATTTTGCGCCGCATTTTTGGAAAAAAGTAGTTGACATTTGTCTTCGGGCATAGTATAGTTACAGAGGTTATGAAAATAACCGCACAGGAAAGCAGGTATCCACCTCACCTCGGCACGTGTAAGTGACCCTGGTTTATAGCGATGAAGCATGATTCGTTTTCATGCGATTCATTTGTCGGGCGGATAGTGTGTGCTATCTGCTTTTTGTTTTGCAAGATGCAATTTCCCGGAGAACATTTTGGAGGTGAACAACAATTAGCGAGTTAATGATTAACGAACAGATCAGAGACAGAGAAATTCGTCTGATCGGTGAGAACGGGGAACAGCTGGGTATTATGTCGCCCAGGGAAGCGCTGCAGCTGGCCCATGAGGCAGAGCTGGATCTGGTGAAGATCGCCCCCGGAGCGAAGCC
>CANPYE010000044.1 GCA_947588005.1 uncultured Lachnospiraceae bacterium
AACTGCTACTTTTTTTGAAGAAGTAGTGGAAAAAATGTAACTGGGGCTAGCCGCCGCGCTAGCGGCTTGGTACAATCAATGAGAAAAAAGCCGCAGGCTTTTGAGCGGCGCACTGCGGAGCAGCGGCACAAGCAGCGAGAGCGCTGCACTGCAAAGTAGCGAACGCCCCCATAAGCGCAAAGCCCTCACTAAGAAAACACACACCACAAGGACGCACCATGAACGAAAAAGTATTAAAAACTCTCGAATACGATAAAATAATCGCCCAGCTGGCCGATTACGCCAGCTCCCCCTTAGGCCGCGCCCAGTGCCAGGCCCTGGTTCCTCTCGCGGATATCGACGAGATCACCCGCGCCCAGAAAGAGACCTCCGACGCGCTGACCAGGGTTCGCTTAAAGGGCAGCCTGTCATTTACCGGCTTAAAGGACGTGGGCGCCTCGTTAAAACGGCTGGAGATCGGCAGCTCCCTCTCCGTCCCGGAACTTCTGTCCGTCAGCGCCATGCTGACGATCGCGGCCAGGGCCAGGGCCTACGGCCGCCACGAAGAAAGCGAGGAAATACCGGACGATTCTCTTGAGGAAATGTTCCGCATGCTGGAGCCGCTGACCGCTCTGAATAACGAGATCAAGCGCTGTATCCTTTCCGAGGAGGAAATAAGCGACGACGCGAGCCCCGGTCTCCGCCGGGTGCGGCGGTTCATGCGGTCCATTGCCGAAAAGGTCCATAACCAGCTGAACGCACTTCTGAATTCCAACCGCACGTACCTGCAGGACGCAGTCATTACCATGCGGGACGGACGCTACTGCCTGCCGGTGAAGGCGGAGCATAAGGCGCAGGTTTCCGGCATGATCCACGACCAGTCGTCCACCGGCTCTACCGTCTTCATCGAACCGATGGCCGTAGTGCAGCTGAATAACCAGATGCGGGAGCTGGAGATCCAGGAAAAGAAGGAGATCGAAGCGGTTCTGGCGGAGCTGAGCAATCAGACCGCGCCCCATATCGAGGAGATCCGCGTCAACCAGCAGGTTCTGGCGCGGCTGGATTTCATTTTCGCCAAAGCGGCCTTGTCCCGCCACTACAAGGGCAGCGAGCCGAAATTCAACGAGGACGGCTGGCTCAACATCAAGGACGGGCGGCACCCGCTTCTGGACCCGGCGAAAGTGGTTCCGATCAATATCCACCTGGGCCGCGAGTTCGACCTTCTGGTCGTCACCGGCCCCAATACCGGCGGCAAGACCGTATCGTTAAAGACGGTGGGCCTGTTCACGCTGATGGGCCAGGCCGGCCTGCATATTCCGGCCTTCGACGGCTCAGAGCTGGCGGTTTTTGACGAGGTGTTCGCGGACATCGGCGACGAGCAGAGCATTGAACAGAGCTTAAGCACCTTCTCCGCCCATATGACAAATATTGTGTCGATTCTTGATAAAGCGGATTCCAATTCCCTGTGCCTCTTTGACGAGCTGGGCGCGGGCACGGATCCGACGGAAGGCGCGGCGCTGGCCATTTCCATCCTGACCTTCCTTCACAATATGAAATGCAGGACCATGGC
Source organism: uncultured Lachnospiraceae bacterium (assembly GCA_947588005.1). Lineage (GTDB taxonomy): Bacteria > Bacillota > Clostridia > Lachnospirales > Lachnospiraceae > UBA3402. Next base: position 1,550 of record CANPYE010000044.1, read on the forward strand.
CACCACCCACTACAGCGAACTGAAGGTCTACGCGCTGACCACGCCGGGCGTGGAGAACGCCTGCTGCGAATTCAGCGTAGAGGATCTGAAGCCCACCTACCGCCTGCTGATCGGCATTCCCGGCAAGAGCAACGCTTTCGCGATCTCGAAAAAGCTTGGGCTGCCCGACTTCATCATCGAGGACGCCAAGACCCATCTGGAGACCAATGACGAAGCCTTCGAGGATATGCTGGCCCATCTGGAGGAAAGCCGCGTTCTCATACAGAAAGAGAAAGCGGAAGCGGAAGCTTACAGGGAAGAAGCCGCCCGCCTGCGGGAGCGTCTCTCTCAGAAGGAGGAACGCCTCGACGAGCGGAAAGAAAAGCTCCTGCGCCAGGCTAACGAAGAAGCGCAGCGCATCCTGCGGGAAGCCAAGGAGACCGCCGACGCAACCATCAAGAACATCAATAAGCTGGCAGCTTCCTCCGGCGTCGGCAGGGAACTGGAAACCGAACGGGCGAAGCTGCGGGATCAGCTGAATAAAGTGGGCGGGAATCTGGCCGTTAAGGCGAAAGGCCCGAAGAAGGCCATCTCCCCGCGGGCGATCCGCGTCGGCGACGCCGTCCGGGTGCTGTCGTTAAATCTGACCGGCACCGTCAGCACATTGCCCAACGCCAAAGGCGATCTTTTCGTCCAGATGGGCATTCTGCGGTCGCAGGTGAATATTAAAGACCTGGAAATGATCGACGAAGCCACGATCACCGGGCCGGACGGGACGGGCGGAAGCGGCGCGATCCGCGCGGGCGCGGGCAGACGGAGCGGTTCCGCATCTTCCGGCGCGGGTTCCGGCACAGGTTCCGGCTCCGGCGCGGCCAGCGGACGGAGCGGCAGTTCCGGCTCCGCATCCGGCAGCCGCGGCAGTGCCTCCGGCGCAGGCAGCATCAAGATGTCCAAATCCTACTCCATTTCGCCGGAGATCAACCTGATCGGCAAGACTACGGACGAGGCGATACCGCTTCTTGACAAATACTTAGACGACGCCTATCTGGCTCATCTGCCGCAGGTACGGATCGTTCACGGCCGGGGCACCGGCGCCCTTAGAAACGCCGTCCATCAGCGGCTGAAACGGCTGAATTATGTTCAGGAATTTCGCCTGGGCGAGTTCGGAGAGGGCGACACCGGCGTGACGATCGTCATTTTCAAGTAAACGTCCTGCTCAAGTAAACGTCCTGCGCGAAGCGGGAGCGTTTTCCGTAAGCGAACCGGTCCCCGCCCGCATCCCGCAGCGGGACCGCAACCATTTATTTTCAGAAAAGGAGATTTACCATGGCTGAAAAGCAGAGAGTCCTGATCGTCGACGACGACGCCAACATCGCGGAGCTTATTTCCCTCTATCTGACCAAGGAATGTTACGAGACGAAGATCGTTCTGGACGGCGAAGAAGCCCTGCGGGTCTTTCCCTCCTTCCGGCCTAATATCGTGCTTTTGGATCTCATGCTTCCCGGAATTGACGGCTACCAGGTCTGCCGGGAACTGCGGGCTTCCTCCCAGGTGCCGATCATCATGCTCTCCGCCAAAGGCGAGATCTTCGACAAGGTTCTGGGGCTGGAGCTGGGCGCCGACGATTATATGATCAAGCCTTTTGACTCCAAGGAGCTGGTAGCCCGCGTCAAGGCGGTCCTGCGCCGCTATCAGACGGCCCCCGCGATCGCTGCGGCTGCTCCCGGCGCTGCCCAGCAGGGCGATTACGTGGAATACCCCGGCCTGATCGTGAATCTGACCAATTATTCGGTGATCTATCAGGGGCAGTCCATCGATATGCCGCCCAAGGAGCTGGAGCTCCTTTATTTCCTGGCTTCGTCGCCGAACCAGGTCTTCACACGGGAGCAGCTTCTGGATCACATCTGGGGCTACGAGTATATCGGCGGTACACGTACGGTAGACGTACATATCAAACGTATGCGCGAGAAGATCAAGGACAACGACAACTGGGCCCTGACCACGGTCTGGGGCATCGGCTATAAATTCGAGGTGAAACGGTGAAGCGGAGACATTCCCTCTACTACAAGTTCATACTGGGATATCTGGTGTTTGGCATCTTAAGCTTCGCCGTCATCGCTACCGTTGCCTCCGACTGGACCTACCGGATCCTTCTGTCCACCCGGGCCGAGAATTTGTATGACACGGCCAGCCTTCTGGCTTCCCGCTACTCCGGTATCTACCGGGGCGCTGTCCATTCCGCGGATTATACCCAGACACTGGCAGAAGCCATGTCCTCCTATCTCAACGCGGAGATCTGGATCGTGGATACTCACGGAACTGTGGTGGACGACAGCGTCCAGGGCGCCCGTGTGTCCACGGTCATCGAGGATTTTGACCCTACCTTCACCAGCAACCGGGGTTACGCCGTTGGAAATTACCACAACAGCTTTAACGGCGACGTCTTAAGCGTCTGCGCGCCCATTACCGGCAATTACATCACGCACGGCTATGTATTGATCCATCTGCCCATCAGCGAGCTCATCCATCTCCGGGATCAGGTGCTCAATGTCCTTTATGTAACCTCCTGCATCATATTCGGGCTGTCGCTGATCATTCTTCTGGTCTTCACGATCACGGTGTATTTTCCGCTCCGCAAGATCACCGACGCCGCCAGGGAATACGCCGAAGGCCATCTGGAGCACCGCGTCGTCCTGCACACCCAGGACGAGGTCGGATATCTGGCCGACACGCTGAACTACATGTCCGAGAAGCTGGAGAAAGGCGATGAATACCAGAAGAATTTCATTGCAAATATTTCCCATGACTTCCGTTCGCCGCTGACCTCGATCAAAGGCTATCTGGAAGCCATTCTGGACGGCACGATTCCGCCGGAGCTTCAGGACAAATACCTCCGTCTGGTCATTTCCGAAACCGACCGTCTGAATAAGCTGACCCAGGGACTTCTCACATTAAACTCCCTGGACTTAAAGGGACAGCTTAACCGTACCAATTTCGATATCAACCGGGTCATCAAGGACACGGCCGCCAGCTTCGAAGGCACCTGCAGCGCCAAAAATATTATTCTGGATCTGACCTTTTCCGAAAATTCCACCATGGTCTACGCCGACATGGGCGAGATCCAGCAGGTCCTTTACAACCTGATCGACAACGCGATCAAATTCAGCCATCACAATTCCACGATCTTCATCCAGACCTCGATCCGCTATGAAAAGGTCTTCGTCTCCGTGAAGGACACCGGCATCGGGATCCCCAAAGACAGCCAGAAGAAGATCTGGGAGCGCTTCTACAAGACCGACCTGTCCCGCGGCCGTGACAAAAAAGGGACAGGCCTTGGCCTGTCCATTGTAAAAGAAATTATTCAGAATCATGGGGAAACCATCGACGTCATCAGCACCGAAGGCGTCGGCACCGAATTTATCTTCACGCTGCAGCGGTCGGCGGATGCGTGAGATGTGTTCGGCTGTGTCAACCGCTTCTTTTTTGTTTTCCGGCTCCTGCTGCTTTCCAGCCTTACCTGCCTGTCGGCTCCTGCTGTTCTCCGAGTCCTTACCTGCCCGGCCTGGCTGCTTCCCAACCTTTACTTGCCTGCCGGCTCTGGTTGCTTTCCAATCTTATCTGTCAGTCAGCCCGGTCACTCTGTCACTCTCCGCTTTAACTTCTATCCAGCCGCTTCTTACTTCTGCGCATTCTTCTCACGATACGCCGCAAGCAGCCGATTAATCCGCTTCGTCGGGTTCAGAAGCTCGCTTAAGGAAGCGTCATGGTTCAGATTATCAATGATCAGCGCGATATATTTGCTCATATCCACATTGATATAATACGGCTTCGACAGAAGCGTCGGCGTCTGGTACACCAGATTCGTCGTCAGAATCCGATCGATCAGGCCGTCCTCATAATACTTGTCAAACTGAGCCAAGCCGTTGGTAAACAGTCCGAACGTCGCGCACACGAACACCTTCCGGGCCTTCCGCCGCTTCAGTTCCTTCGCCACATCCAGCATACTCTCCCCCGACGAGATCATATCGTCTATGATCAGCACATCCTTGCCTTCCACATCGGATCCCAGAAACTCATGAGCCACGATCGGATTTCGCCCGTTGACGATCCGCGTATAATCGCGGCGCTTATAGAACATACCCATATCCAGTCCCAGAACATTGGCGAAATACACGGCTCTTGTCATGCCGCCCTCGTCCGGGCTTATAACCATCATATGATTGCTGTCAATCTGAAGATCCGTCTCCACCTTCAGAAGATACTTGATAAACTGATAGATCGGCTGCACCGTTTCGAATCCGATCTGCGGGATCGCGTTCTGCACACGCGGATCATGCGCGTCGAACGTAATAATATTCTCCACGCCCATATTTGCCAGCTCCTCAAGAGCCAGCGCGCAGTCTAAAGACTCGCGGCCGGAGCGTTTATGCTGCCTGCCCTCGTAAAGGAAGGGCATTATGACGTTAATCCTGCGGGCCTTGCCTGCTGCCGCCGCAATGACCCTCTTTAGATCCTGAAAATGATCGTCCGGGGACATATGGTTCGTCTGTCCGCACAGCGAGTAGGTCAGGCTGTAATTGCAGACGTCCACCATGATATACAGATCGTCTCCGCGGACGGACTCCTCGATCGTTCCCTTCGCCTCACCGGTGCCGAACCGGGGCGTCCTGCTCTCAATAATGTAAGAATCCCTCTGATAACCGGCGAAAGCGATCGTTGACTTATGTTCGCTCTCGCGTTCATGCCTCCATGTAACCAGATAGTCATTGACCTTATCTCCCAGCTCCCTGATACTGCGGAGCGGAACCAGTCCTAATGGTCCCACCGGAATCGTCTCAATGGTCTTCTCCTCGTATATCATGTTTTCCTCCAATTAAGCAGTACAACGTGAGCGACGTAATCTTTATACCATTTTTCCATCTGCTTCGTCAAGACAGCAGAAGATATTTCTTCAATTTCTTGCGTATCAGCCTGAACGCTTCTGCGCCGCCGCAGCTCTTTCAGCGCCACACCTTCTCTTCTATCTCTGCGTCCGAAGGTCTTTTCCGTACAGCGGTATGATCGTGTATCCGCTGGTAATCCGCGACGATACCCGGTCCGAATACGTATCCCGCAGCATCGATACCGACAGATTCGTGGAAATGACCGTGCCCTTCCCGCGCACCAGCCGTTCATTGATACAGTAAAACAGCTGGGACGAAACAAAGGAATTATTAAGCTCCGTTCCCAGATCGTCGATAATCAGCAAATCGCAGTCCAGCACGTACTGGTACATATCCCGCAGCTCCTCCTCCGAATCGGTGCGGAACTTGTTGCTGGAAAAGATATCCACCAGATCGTTCGCCGTCAGATAGATCACCGACTGTCCCGCGTCGATCAGCTCCTTCGCGATGCAGTTGGTAAGAAACGTCTTCCCTACGCCGGTTCCGCCGGTAAAAAGCAGGCTTCCGCCTTTCTCCGCGAAATGATCCGCGTAATCCCTGCACCATCCGTAGACCTGGCGCATATATTCCGCGACCGTCATGTCCAGCTCCGGAATCGCCTCGCTCTTGTCATATACATCGAAGGAAAATTCCGCAAAATTCTCCTTCCCAAGCACATCCTCAATGTTGGACTGCGCATACAGAAGCTTCGTCTGCTCCTTCAGGAAGCAGCGGCACTTCTTCCCATCCACATATCCGGTATCCCGGCAGTCCGGGCAGTGATAACGCATCTCCATGTAATCCGGCTCATAACCGTGCTGCCGCAGAAGCTCCGCTCTCTGCCCGCGCAAAGCCTTAAGCGCGGCTTTTCTTTCCTCGCCGGCCTGCGCTTCTCCGCTCAGCAGAAAGCGGGCGCGGTCTGCCGCGCAGGATGCGATCTTATCCTCCAGCTCCTTCATCTGCGGTATATGCTCGTAGACTTCCGCCCGCCGCTGGTCCTGGGCGTGCTTGTCCTCGTACTGCTTTTCGTTATAGATCCTCATGATCGCCTGATACTGTGAATTGCTTAACGGCATGGCTCTCCCTTTCTCTTACGGACGCCGCTTTCACTTCCCGGCCGGCTCTTCTGACGAAGCTGCCGGAAATGTCGCTGCGCCGCCGCTTTACTGCTTCCCAAGGCGCTCTTTCAGCTGCCTCAGCACAATGGCGTCATAATCCGTATCTCTCTGCTCAAAATTATGGAAACGGTTCCGCGCCCCGCCGGACACGGCGCGGGACGCACCCCGACTGCTGCCGGAAACGCCTTCCCTGGCCGTCTGACCGCCGGTTCTCCCCGCAGAGACCGCGGACGCCTGCTGCTCCGCCTGAGCGCCTTTAGCCGCGGCTTCCGCGCTTCTGGCCTTCTCCCTTGCCTCGTCCAGCTTCCTCACATCCTCCATCGTGTGCGCATCCGCCTTCTTCCACTCCATAAGGATCCGGTCCGCGTAGGCGAAGCTCGGCTTGTTCGTGGCCGCCAGCGTTCTCGCGCAGGCTTCCAGGATCATCTCCTTCGTAAAGCCCCACTCACGGAACCACCGCTGGATCATCTCCATCTCCGAGCTGCCGGGGCGGCGGTCGCTTAAGCCGAACGCCCGCATGACCGCAAACGCCTCATTCGAATAGGACGCCGTATACTGCTTAGCTCTCTCTACCGTATTGATCCCTTTCTCGTGCCAGTTAAGTCCCACAGTCTCCAGATAGCGGATGCTGTCATGTCCGCCCTGAACGCAGTATTCCACCAGGTACTCCAGAAGCTCCGCCGGCAGACGCAGCCCATCGTACAGATAAGCAAATACCTCGCAGTCTCTGGGCGTAAACACCTTATTCAGATACTTCTGGGCCACATAGAGAAGCTGGGTAAATTCTTCATCCTCCGACAGCTTCTTCACCTGTTCCGGCGTATACGACTCACGCGGCGCCGGTATCCTGGCGTCCGGCAGACCGCTGACGCTTCTTTCCGCAGAAGCGCTTCCCTCGTTACCCACAGCCAGCGCAGAAACAGCGCTCTGTCTGTCCGCTTCCGCCGCGAAAGAAGTCCGCTCTCCAGCCGCGTTCGCCCCGGAGACTGCTCCTTCCCTGACGCCATCCGTCACAGACACAGTCCGCTCACTGACGCCATCTGCCGCGAAAGCCGCCTGCCCTCTGCTGCCATCTGCCGCAAAAGCCGCCAACTCACTGACGCCATCCGCCGCGAAAGCCGCCTGCCTTCTGCTGTCATCCGCCGTGAAAACCGCCCGCTCACTGACGCCATCCGCCGCGGACGCTGCCTTCCCCCTGCCGCTGTCCATCACAGCTGCCGCGCCCGTTCTGCTTGAAGCCGCTCCGAAAGCAGTTCTGCCTCCGCCCGCAGCCGCTCTGGAAACAGCTCTGCCTCCGCCCGCGCCCGCTCCGGAAACAGCGGTCTCGCCCGCGGCGGCCGTCTCCTTCTCACGGCTCTCCGCCAGCACCCCAAGCCTCTCCCAATAAGCCAGGGCGCGCCGGATATCCGACTCCGTATAGTTCAGCGCATCGGCCACTTCCAGCACCGACACATCCCGGTCGCTGTGGCGCAGCAGATACAGATACACTTTCACATATTCCCCGTTCGCATCCGGCATATACCGGTCTACAAATTCATTATCCACCAGCGTGGCCCTTACCTGCAGCGTGTTCTTCATAGTATCCCCTCGCCCATCCTTCTTCTTTCTATAGCATACCACACATTTTTGAAAAAGGAAATAGGCCCCGTCTTCCCATTCTACCTACTGTGGATACTGTGAGTAATGTGGATAACAGGTCTACATAATTTTGCGAATTCTGTCAAATTCTGTAGAAATTCTAGTATCTTACTGCATTTTTCGGATTGTGGACAACCTGATTATGTAAATAAAAACATCCACATAGTTTTCCTCATATTCGCTGTTGAAAACTATGTGGATATTGTGGATAAGTTAAATGCCAAGCAGGTTTTCACCCACTTTTACGATGTCTCCGGCGCCCATAGTTATCAACAAATCGCCGTTGACACAATTTTCCAAAATAAATTTTTCGATCTCGTCGAAGCTTCCCAGATAGTGGGCCGGCGTTCCCAGCGCCTCGATCCTCTCGGCGATGTCCCCGGAGCTGACGCCTAACGTATCTGTCTCCCGGGCCGCGTAGATATCCGCCAGGATCACCTCGTCCGCCGCCGAAAGCGCCCGCGCGAACTGATCCAGAAATACCTTCGTCCGCGTATAGGTATGCGGCTGGAAAACGCACCACAGCTTCTTATGCGGATAGCGCTTCGCCACCGCCAGCGTGGCCTCGATCTCCTGCGGATGATGGGCGTAATCGTCAATGATCGTCAGACCGCAGATCTCGCCCTTCTTCTCAAACCGCCGGTCGGTGCCGGTAAACCGTTCCAGCCCGCGCTGAATCGCCTCCTCGCCGGCAGAAAGCGTCCTGCACAAGGCGATCGCCGCGAGGGCGTTATAGACATTGTGTTCGCCCGGCGCTCCCAGACGGATATGCAGCCGCCGCTGTGCATCGTTTTCGTCCGCTCTGCCTGCGCCGGCATCTGCCTCACAGCCGCCGTCCGCCGTCTTCGTCCACACCGCGTCGAAAGCGGCCCTGCCGAATTCGTCATAAGAGATATTCTCCGCTCTGTACTGCGCCTTCTCCGAACGGCCATACGTGATCACCCGGCAGCTAAGTCCGTCCGTGATCTCCTCTGCCCGGTCGATATCGGCGCTGATCACGACCACTCCGTCAGCCGGAACAAGCTGCGCGAACCGTTTGAACGACGCCCGAATATCATCAATATCCTTAAAGAAATCCAGATGATCCTCCTCTATATTCAAAATAATCTCGCGATTCGGATAAAACGAAAGGAAGCTGTTGGTATATTCGCAGGCTTCCGCCACGAACATCTCCGAACCGCCCAGGCGGATATTTCCCCCGATGGATTTCAGAATCCCCCCGACCGTCACCGTCGGATCCGCATCCGCCGCCATCAGAATCTCCGCCACCATGGACGTCGTCGTCGTCTTGCCATGGGTCCCCGCAATACCGACCGCATACCGGTAATTCCGCATCATCTGCCCTAAAAGCTCCGCTCTTGTCAGTAACGGCAATCCCTTCGCCCGCGCCTGCGCAAGCTCCGGATTATCCGGATGGATCGCGGCCGTATAAACGACCACATCGATTCCGTCAATAATATTCTCCGCCTTCTGTCCGTAAAAGACCGCCGCCCCCTTCTGCCGGAGCTTTTCCGTCAGTTCTGACTCGTGCGAATCCGAGCCGGATACCGTAAAGCCCTCATCGATCAGAATCTCCGCCAGTCCGCTCATGCTGATGCCGCCGATTCCGATAAAATGTACATGTTCCGGCTTTTTAAAATCTATCTGATACATGATTTTCTCCTTTTATTTCGACATTTTTCCTTTTTACTTTTACTGCTTTTCAGCCGTAAAGTCAATGCTTTCTTCTCTATTATAAGATAAAATGCCTGCCGGTGACAGTTATTCCCGCAAAAAAGGCGGAAAATCACATGGATCTCCCGCCCTGAAACCATTTCTTACTTTACGCCGGTCATTACCGGATCTTCGCGCCGTCCGGACCTACAAAATGTCCGTCCGGAGTCGCTTCATTTTTGTACATCCGTCCTCTCTGACCGTCCGAGCTCGGATTGAAATAATACTCCCTGCCGTCGATTACGACCCAGCCTGTCATCATCTTGCCCTGCGTGCCGTCAGAGGCCGGATTCATATAGTATGTGCATCCGTCCGCCGGGTCTACATACCAGCCTGTGATCAGGTGGCCTGTCGCATCGAACCGGAACCAGTCAAATGCGTCTGCAGCCGCCGTATTGGCGTACGGATTATATACGGCCGCCCAACGGTTCGTATACGGCTGTCCGTTCTCATCCTTGCAGGTCCAGGTGCCGTCCGCGGCCTTATCCCAGGTTCCCACTTCCACATAGGTCGGAAGCGCCGCCCGGATCTCCGCAGTAGGAACAAGGGGAAGCGGAGCTGCCGATCCGCCTGCTGCCGGGCCAGCGCCCGATCCGACTGCGCCGCCGCCACCGCCGGAACCTCCACGGGAGCCGCCACCACCACCACCGCCGGAGCCGCCGCGTGAACCGCCGCTGCTCGAACTGCCGGAGCTGCTGGTAGAAGAACTGCCGGAACTGCCGCCAGCAGAAGAACCTTCGGAACCGCTATTGGCAGAAGGACTGGTGGGAACTTCTGCCGACGGACTCCCAGGGACACTCTCAGGGTCAGAACCACTGGTCTCATCATCAGAAGGTATCGCGGAATCATCGTTTGAAGGAGACTTATTCGCCTCGCTCTCAACAGTCGGCAAAAGAGCTTCCATATCTCGGGTTTCCACATCTTTGCAGGTCAGACATCTGCGGGATTCTTCTCCCATAACGCCGATCTGCGGTTTTTTAACTATGGTCCATCCGGTCCAGCGATGCAGATCGGGATTTGCCGGTATCGTTTCACTTTCCTTAGTCAGACCACACGCCGCACAATGGTAAGAACGGCTCCCTGCTTCCGAGCAGGTCGGCGCCTTGTCAACCGTCATCACAGATTCCCACTGATGCGCGGCGTCATTGAAATCCACGTCTGTCTGTGTAAATCCGCAGACCGTACAGGTCTTTGTCTCAACCGCGCCGCCGCAGCTCTGCACAGTCGTAATCTCGCCCCAGGTATGTCCTAATGCAGGCCCTGTGATCGTTTTTTCTTCATGTCCGCAGACCTTACAGATATTATCCGTATATCCGGGTTCCGTACAGGTCGCCGGAACAGTCAGGCGCGTGTAAGTATGATCCGTTTTCGGGAATTTAGGCTGATTCCTGATCCCGCAGACCGAACATACATCGACCGCGTATCCGTCATGCTGACAATTCGGCTGATACGTATAATTGCGGTTCCACGAATGCTTAAGCGGAATCTCAACCGAACCTTTTACGCCGTTGGCCGCCGTCACAGTGACCGTGACCGACGTTATATCCGCGCGATTATAAATAACCGCCAGCATCCGGTTTTTTGTTCCCTTCTCTTCGAAATGCCCTGCTCCCGGCGGATCCATGCTCCATTCCACCGGATCGTCAAATGCTTCTTCCGGAAGCAGCTTATATTCGATAAAATACCGCCATCCTTCCTGGAGATGAAGCGCTCGGTGCGTTGAATCCGTATAGATACTGACATTCACTTCCTTAACGTCTCTTCCCTCACCGCCGGTCCAGACCGCGTAAAGGTTGATGGTATCCGTATCCGTAAAGTCCAGATACTCACCGCCAAGCTTGTATACACAGCCGTTCTCTATGGCAACTTCTCCATCTCTTGTGAAACTCCAGCCAGCGAACACCCGGTCTCCCCACTGGTCGCCGGTTTGGTCCCACGTATAGATGTATCCGCCGTATTCACCGCTTGACCTCAGCGCGCCTGCGCTGCCTTGCCAGCCGTTATTATTCCAGTTAACATGAACCGTCTTCGGCTCGTATTTTGCGTAGAGCGTAGAAACAGTCCCTTCAAGTTTCTGGCCTCTCTTTACTAATACGCCTGCCGTATCGTCGATCAGCCAGGAATGATGTTTCTGCAAAAGGTCCGCATCAGACAGATTCGCCCATTTGGTGCCGCTTACCTGCTCTCTTAAATTCGTTATGACCTCTTTCTCAGAAACAAGCGTATAGGGTGCACCGTCAGCTTCTGCGTCACCGCCGCTCAGATATACTTCCTTCACCGGCTCCGTATACCAGCCCTTGAACGTCCACCCTTCCCGGGTCGGCGTCGGCAGCTCTGACAGGATCTCGCCGGTCTCTTCATTTACTTGAATCTCCGCATCTCCGGTCAGTTCTCCGTCCTCCGCCTCCAACGCGATCGTCCTGGTCTTGATCTCAGGCGGCGCCGGCTGCGACGGAGTCGCTACATCCGGCTCATCCAGACTGCCCGCCAGCGGTATGGCGCCGTCGGTTATCATTTCTGTCTCAGCTGTGGAACCAGAACCTTTCGGATCCGCGACAGCCAGTACGCCCATGCAGCCCAGAGAAAACAGCAGCAGTGCGCAAAGCAGGAGCATTGTTTTTTTCTGCAATAACTTCTTCAAGGTAGTCTCTCCTTCCTTTATGTGTTACTGAATTCACAGTTGCTACAATCTGACACTTTTGTACCGTACATCATACCATTTCCTTTCGCAGAATGCAAGAGCGATTTATTGTCTTTTTAAGCTCTTTTTATGTATTTTTTTCACGTCTTTTTCCGGAAAACGGCGTTTGATCCTATGCGGAATCTTCTCTATATAAAAATGCTTAACTTTTTTCTTTGTGCATGGTAAAATCTCAATAGAGATTTTACCAGCGCCGGTTCGATGTCCGAACCGCATACCTTATAAAAAGGAGCTTCTTCCATGAAAACCACCATCCGGGAAATTCCCCCGACGCCCTCTGGCGGCCGCCTGATCGCCGTCAGCGACATCCACGGCTATGTCCATTACCTGCACGGTCTGCTTGACAAGCTGCGCTTTTCCGACCGGGACACGCTCGTTATCATCGGCGACCTGATCGAAAAAGGCCCCGAAAGCCTGGCCACGGTCCGCTTTGTTCTGGATCTGATCGCGCAGGGCTTCCACATCTCTGTCTCCATGGGCAACGTGGAAATGAGCCGCCTGTCCGATCTGACCGGCAGCGGCCCCGACGCCGACCGGCGGTTTTTCCAGACGCTCCGCTATGATCACGACGTCTGGAAACGCGGCCTGTTTCTCGATATGATGGACGATCTGGGAATCTCTCTGGAAAATGTAATCTCTGATGATACTTCAGACGGCGTTTCTCCGGGCAATGCTTCCGGCAACAGGATTTCCCCGAACAGCGTTTCTCCGGGCAATGCTTTTGACGACAAGATCACTCCGGGCGGTACTTCTTCAGACAACGCTTCTTCAAAAGATGCTTCCGATAACGGAATCTCTCCGAACAGCGTTTCCTCAGAACACGCCCCCCGAATCACCATCCCCGCCCTCAAGCAGACGCTTCTGCGACGCTACCGCCGCGAGATCGACTGGCTCTTAACCCTTCCCACCGTCCTGACCGCCGGGAATTTCATTTTCGCCCACGCCGGTGTTCCCACAGACGATCTGTCCCTGCTGCGCGAAACCGACGCCTGGGATTGCTTAAAGCGGACTGCTTTTCTGCATGAAAATGTCCGCTTCACCCGCTATATCGTCACCGGTCACTGGCCCGTGACGCTTTACCGTTCAGACATCGATAACATGAGCCCTATCTATGACGCCGAAAAGCGCATCATCGCCATCGACGGCGGATGCGCTTTAAAAGCAGGAGCCCAGCTGAACGCCCTGATTCTTCCAGCGGAAGCACAGGACATGAGCCAGGCCCGATTTGAACATTATGATGATTTTCCGGTGATCCGTGCGGATCACTCTCAGAAGAAGCGGAAAGCGACCGTGCATATGCGGTATTTCGACTGCTCTGTAGACGTCCTGGAGGAAATAGACGACCTTGTGCGCCTGCGTCATCAAAGCACCGGCCAGATCTTCCTGGCCCCGAAATACCTCCTCTACCATCGTCCCGGCAAGCCGGTCCAGTGCGACGACTATTCCGACGCGCTCCTGGAAGTACATACCGGCGACCGGCTGTCTGTCGTCCAGGAAACTTCCATCGGCAGGATCGTCAAGAAAGACGGCGAACTCGGGTGGTATCTGGACGAAGGTTCTCACCCCTGCTCGCTTTTCTGCAGCTCATAGAGCTTCTTGTAGATCCCGCCCTTTTCCAGCAGTTCCTGATGGGTGCCGCTCTCGCGAATCCGTCCGTGGTGCATGACAATGATATTGTCCGCGTGCTGGATCGTGGACAGACGGTGGGCCACCATGATCGTAGTCCGGCCCGCCATCAGCTTTTCCAGCGCGTCCTGGATCCACTGCTCCGTCTCCGTGTCGATATTGGCCGTCGCCTCATCCAGGATCAGGATCGCCGGGTCGTAGGCCAGCGTCCGCGCAAAGGACAGAAGCTGTCTCTGCCCCGCCGAGAATGTGGAGCCGCGCTCGCTGACCCGCTCGTCATAGCCGTGAGGCAGTTTTTCGATAAATTTGCTTGCATTCACCTGCCTGGACGCCTCGCGGATCTCTTTATTGCTGATGTCCTCATTGCGCAGGCGGATATTGCTCTTAATATCTCCCGTGAAAATGAATACGTCCTGCTGCACCTGGCCGATGGCGCCGCGGATCTGATCCCGGCTCATCGTCCGGATATCCACGCCGTCGATCCGAATCTCGCCCTTCTGAATATCATAGTAGCGCCCAATCAGGTTCAGAATCGACGATTTCCCCGCGCCGGTAGCCCCGACAAAGGCCACCTTCTGGCCCGGCTCGATTGTAAAGCTCACATCCTTTAAAATATAATCCTCGCCGTTGTAGGCGAACCATACATTTTTAAATTCGATCCGTCCCTTGATCTTAGGAAGCACCACCGGTTCCTGCGGGTCTTCGATCAGCGGCTTTTCATCAAGAAGCGTGAAGATTTTCTCCGCCGCCGCAATCGCCGACTGCAGCGTCGCCAGCTGATCTGTCAGCTCCTGGATCGGCTCGAAGAACGTCTGGATATACTGGATGAAAATGTACATGGTACCCAGCGTCAGGACGCCGTTGAACACGCCGATGCTGCCCGCCGCGATGACGATGACCATCGCGATGATCGACGCCATGTAGATCGACGGCCGGAAGATTGCATTGACCATGATTTCCCGGTAATTGACCCGGTAAAGCTCCTCGCTGCGCTCGCAGAATTCCTCGTGTTTTTCCTTCTCCCGGTGGAACATCTGGGTGATCTTCATACCGGAAATATTTTCCGACAGAAATGTATTAAGCGCCGTGATCTTCGTCCTTGTCATCTGGAATGTCTTATGGGCGATGTCCCGGAAAATGACCGTCAGCACCGTCACGACCGGCGTCATGATAAAGGAGCACAGCGCCATCCGCCAGTCCAGATACAGCATGATCGCGGCCAGACCGATGATCTTGACCACATTTTTGAAAAGCCGCACCAGGATGTTGGAATACAGTTCATTGACCGACTCCACGTCGTTCGTCGCGCGGGTGACGATCTTGCCCACCGGCGTTAAGTCAAAGAAGCGCATCGACAAGCTTTCGATATGCTCAAACACCTGGTTGCGCATTTCATAAATGATCTTCTGCCCGGTGGTCTGCAGCATCAGGTACTGAACCCGATTGCAGACAAACAGCGCCGCAAGGACGCCCAAATACTGAGCCGCCGCAATCAGCACGCCGCGGAAGCGCTCGCTGACCATCTCGCCCGGCGCGAAATTGCCGGTAATATAAAGGTCGATGGCGCTGCCGATCAGGATCGGCTTATACAGCTCCAGCGCCGTGATGACCAGAACCAGCAGCATGCAGACTGTCATCACGCCCTTATAGGGCTTTACATAAGAAAGCATGCGCAGGAGGGCGTTGCCTTCGTAGCGGGTGTCGGTATCGTCGGTGTGGCTGCCGGATGTTAATCTGAAGAAGATTCCTTTTTTGGCCGTCTGATTCTCTTTCGACGGGTTTTTGGATGATCTTTCGCCGGAATTTGAATTCTGCTGTTGTTTAACCAATGTTTTCTGTCCCGGATTCTGACTAGCGGATGTATTTTGTTCTCGGCTACCTTCTGTCTGTAACTCCTGCTTTTGATAATGACCTACCGATAGATTCTGTTCTTTCTTAAGATCGGTTTTCGCATATGGGCGAGTCTTGCCTGAGTTTCTCATCGTACTTCGCCCCCTTCCTCCTGCAGCTGTTTCTCAAGCTGCTGCTTGTCGTAGATACTGCGGTAGATACCGTTCAATTCCATCAATTCTTCATGAGTCCCATACTCCGCCCTGCGCCCGTCGTCCAGCACAAGGATATGGTCCGCGTTCTGGATCGTCGAGATCCGATGCGCGATAATCAGCGTCGTCCGACCGGCCCGGTTCACGCGCAGATTGTGAAGAATCTGCTCCTCCGTATCCGTATCCACCGCCGAAAGCGCGTCGTCCATAATCAGGATCGGCGCGTCCTTCAGAAGTGCCCTGGCAATCGAGGTTCGCTGCTTCTGTCCGCCGGAAATGGTCACACCGCGCTCGCCCACGACCGTCTGATAACCGTCCGGAAATTCCATGATGTTATCGTGGATGCAGGCGTCTTTCGCGGCCTGTACCACCGCTTCATGGATATCCGGGCGGCTCTTGTCACGGATTCCGAACGAAATATTATTTTCCAGTGTATCGGAGAACAGGAAATTATCCTGCGGCACGAAGGCGATATTCTCCCGCAATACCGCCAGCGGGATCTCCGCCAGCGGATGTCCGTCGATGCGGATCCTGTCCGGCTCCGTGTCGTAGAGACGCAGCAGAAGACTCGCAAGCGTCGTCTTACCGCTGCCTGTCCGCCCAATGATGGCCAGCGTCTCTCCGGCCTTCACATGAAGATTGATATCATGAAGGACCTCCGCCCCCTTCTGTCCCGGATAAGCGAAGCTCAGTCCCTCGATATCGATCTCGCCATTCAGTGTATCGACCGACCGGTCCGCATCCGGTCCGTCCACGATATCCGGCCGTTCATTGAAAATCACCATAATACGCTTCATGGACGCCAATCCCTGGGAAATATAGGTAATGCAGTCGCCGGCCGCGAACATGGGCCAGATCAGCATGGATATGTACTGGTTAAACGCCACGAACTGCCCCAGCGTGATCTCTCCCGCGATCGCCAGATACCCGCCGTAAAGCAGCGTCAGCAGTCCGCTGGCGCCGATAACCAGCTCCAAAAGCGGCATGAACAGCGCCTGCAGCCGCACGACCCCCAGATTCTTCTCCTGATTATAGCGGTTCATGCGGGCAAATGCCGCCAGCTCCTTCTTTTCCTGTACAAACGCCTTGATCACCCGGATTCCTGAAACGGCTTCCTGCACCTGATCCGTCAGATCCGAAAATGCCTGCTGTTTCTCCAGGAATTTCCTGTGCATCAGCTTTCCGTAATACACATCTCCGAACATGATCAGAAGCAGCGGGATCACCGCCACCACGGTAAGCTTAAGATCCACATACAAAATCATCTGCGCCAGCACCAGAACCAGCATGACCGTCGCGTCGAACGCTGTGATAATCGTAAAGCCCAGAAACATGCGGATCGACTGCAGGTCATTGGTGAAATGCGCCATCAGGTCGCCGGTCTTGTTTTCATTATAATAACGCATCGACAATGTCTCCAGATGGCCGAACATGTCGTCGCGCAGTTCCCGCTCGATCGAACGGGCCGGTCCCAGGATAAAATATCTCCAGCAGAACCGCCCCACTGCGATCAGCACGCCGAACAGCAGAATCTTTCCGATCAGCATCCAGATCTGGGGCATCGTGATCGTATGGGTCTCCAGACCGTCCGTGATCTGCCCCGTAAACCGCGGAATATAGACATTCAGCAGATCGACCAGCAAAAGCGCTATAATCCCGATCAGATACTGCGGAATATAGCGCCGGATATAACGGCTGGCGAATTTCATCTCTCTCATAAAAATCCTCCTCGAAGTGCGATAAGAAACCGCGCGTAAGTCTTACAACAATGACTTACGCGCGGTTTACTTCTGAGCGTGCGGGGATTCGAACCCCGGACAACTTGATTAAAAGTCAAGTGCTCTGCCACCTGAGCTACACGCCCGTTC
>CANPYE010000045.1 GCA_947588005.1 uncultured Lachnospiraceae bacterium
TCGTCCGGGATCGTGCCGTCCGCCTTCGGTCCGATATTCAGGAGCAGGCGGCCGTTCTTGCTGACGATGTCCACCAGATCGCGGACGATCTGATGCGGCGTCTTGTAGACATTGCCTTCCGTATATCCCCAGGAATTGTTGGCGACCGAGGTATCTGTCTGCCAGGCGTAAGGCTTGGCATCGGCGAACTGACCACGCTCCACATCGATGACAGCGGTTCCGAACGCGCAGGCGTCATGTTTGTAATTGACGACCACTTCTTCGCCCCATTCGTCCGCCCGGTCGTAATAATAAGCGATGAACTTGCGCAGGTACGGCTTCACGCTGCTGTGCTGGATCCACCAGTCGAAATAAATGATCTTCGGACGGTAACGGTCCACCAGCTCGCAGCAGCGGCAGAGCCAGTCGTTTAAAAATTCCTCCGTCGGCGTCGGCTCGGAATACAGGTCAAAATGATCCGCCGGCTCCTTCATCGAGGGCCAGTAGAGGTCTCCGCGCTTTAGCGGCTCCTTGATATCGGAATCGAACTCCTTGCCGTGGCCCATGAAGAACCAGTGCTCGACGCGGTGCGAGGAAGCGCAGGGGTACAGCCCCGCCCTGCGGCAGGCGTCATGAATCTCGCCCAGGACATTGCGGTGCGGCCCCATTTTCGCGGCGTTCCAGTCGGAAATAGCGCTGTCGTACATCTGGAAGCCGTCGTGATGCTCGGCCACCGGCACCACATACTGGGCCCCGGCTTCCTTGAAAAGGCTGACCCACTCTTCCGCGTTGAAATTCTCCGCCCTGAACATGGGAATAAAGTCCTTGTAGCCAAAAACCTTATGCGGGCCGTAGGTCGCCACATGATGCTCGAATTCACGGGTACCCTGAATGTACATGTTGCGTGAATACCACTCGCTGCCAAAAGCAGGCACCGAGTAAATGCCCCAGTGGATGAAGATGCCGAATTTGGCCTTTTCATACCACTGCGGAACGTGATACTGCTGCAGGGACTCCCAGGTGTCCTTGTAGCGGCCGTTCGCGATGACCTCGTCGATGGTTTTCAGATACTTCTGCATGGTAAAACTCCTTTCTTAAATGGTTTATGAAAATGAACCCGCCTAACCGGCCCGATCCTTATCTTTCGCAGATTCCGCGCAGCTGCCCGGATTACGCGCCGGTTCGGATCACATACCAGCTAGAATCGCACATCGGCCCGGATCACGCACTGATTCGGACCGCATGCTAACTCGGATCACGCACCGGCTGGAACCGTCCTCCGTTTCCGAGCGCTTTCCGCCTCTTTCACACAAGCGGCTCCGGTCTTTCGCAGCCGGATTCGACCGCCACGAAGGCTCCTGTCTTACCGCTTTCCAGCATCGCGTGGAGCACATCCAGCACATGGACCGCCATCTCCGCATCCGTCCTGGCCTTCCGCCCCATCTGCACCGCATCCGCCAAATCCGCGGCCCCAAGTCCCCGGCTTTCCTCCGAGTACGGATTCACCGGTTCAAGCTTCTCCGGCTGCAGCGGCTCCCGCAGATCCTCCGGCTCGCGCAGAAGCATCACGTCGCCGCCGAATTGATTCGGATCCGTCAGGTACAGGATCCCTTTCGTTCCGTAAATGGCGAAAAACGCCTGATCCGCGCGCACGCTGTCCGAGTTCACCATAAATGTCCCCGCAACTCCGCTTTTCATCCGAAGGATCGCGGACACCTCGCTTTCATTCGGCGTATCCATTACCTTCCCGAAATCCGGGCTCTGCGGAAGAATATTGACATGCGTCGGATACGGGGCGCGCACCATGGCCGCCGCCCGGTCAACCGGTCCCAGAAGACTAACGAGCGCAGTGATATAATAGACCGCGTAATCATAACAGACGCCGGCCCCCGGCTCCCGCAGGAACGCAAAGAGGCTTAACAGCAGATCATTGCTGCGGTTTGCCGCGATCCCAAAGGATGTGATCTCGCCGATCGCTCCATCATCGATCGCCTTTCTCGCCGTCTGCACGGCGGCTCCCAGAAATGTATCCGGCGCGCAGCCCAGATACAGTCCCTTCTCCTTCGCTAACATCATAAGCTCCCTCGCCGTCTTCGGATCATCCGTCAATGTCTTCTCCGAATAGACGTGCTTACCGGCCAGCAGGGCCTCCTTTATAATTCCGTAATGCGCCCCGACCGGCGTCAGATTCAGGATCATGTCAATCGTCGGATCCGCCAGCATTTCCTGAAAAGAACAGGCCTTTATTCCATACTCCTCCGCCTTCCGACCGGCGCTCTCCGGATGGGCGGCGCAGACCGATACGACCTCCATCCGCGGAAATTTCTTCTGAATCGTGCCGATGTAGCGGCCGCTGATCGCGCCCGCGCCCACAATTCCGATGCGGAATCGTTTGTCCATTTTGTCCATTTCCTGTACCCCTTTCCATTTTTATTCTTTCCATTCTTATTATTTAGCCGGCGCAGCCGTAACGTCTGTAAAAAGGCCGTCCGCATTTACACGCCACACCCGATCTGCCTCCGCCGATTCCCGCAGGCATGCCCGAACATTTTCCATATCGCTGTAATCCACAAACCGGGCCGCCTCGTCCGCGTCCACACCGGTCCGGATCCGACGCGCGATGAGGCGCTGCCGCAGGAAATCCTCATCCGCTTCCAGACGAATGGTATAATCCGCATATGCCTTCAGTTCTCTCCAGCCAGGCCGGTCTAAGAGCAGATAATTTCCTTCCAGCAGGACCAATTCTCCCTCGATACGGACCGCATCCTCCTGCGGATTGTGAAGCAGGCGGTCATATTCCGGCCAGCCGCACGCCTCGCCTTCCGCCACCCGGCGGATCCGCTCTGTAAGACGCTCAAGATCGAACGTTTCCGGCGCTCCCTTCACCTTCACCATAGGAATCTCCTCGCCGCCCCGCTGCGTTGTATGGTTCAGAAGATAGTCCTGATAACGGTGAAATCCGTCCATTCCAATCGCCGTAACCGGCGCGCAGCCTTCCGTCCTTTCCGACAGTTCTTTCAAAAAACTCAGCAGCGTGCTCTTGCCAGCCCCCGGCGGGGCCGCCAGAAATGCCAGAACTCTCCTTCCCTTCTGCTCCCTCAGCCGCGCAAGCGTCTTAAGCAGCGGAAGAAAAAGCCCGGAAATATTTTCTTCGCTGAAATATACCCGGCTCCTGATTCCATTGATCTCTGCCTCATATGTCACCGTTTTCATCCTTACCGTCTCCCGCCTGCAGGATTGTCGTCATGCCAACATTATAACCCTGCTGCTTAATTCTCACAAGCAGATTTTAGTTCTTTCCTTTTCCCGTGAAATATGTTAAGATAATCAGGCGCTACGAACCAGAAATACAAGCAAGGCGTCACTGGCGCCTTGCTTGCATGGAAATACGGGGAGAGCGTCACTGGCGCTCTCCTCGCATGGAAATGTATACGCCGGCCGCGATGCCCGACAGCCGGCGCCGAAGTTCATATATCTTTTCATGAAAATGAGGCTGTTATTCCCATGACCCAGACCCGCAGCATGACCGACGGCCGTCCCGGCCGTCTAATCTTCACCTTTGCGCTGCCGCTTATGATCGGCAACCTGTTCCAGCAGTTTTATATGGTCGCCGACACGATGATCGTCGGCCAGGTTCTCGGCGTTAACGCCATTGCTGCCGTTGGCGCCACCGACTGGCTGACCTGGCTGATGATGGGTACCGTCCAGGGCTTCACCCAGGGCTTCTCCATCTGGATGGCCCAGGAATTCGGCGCCGGACGTCCCGGACAGCTGCGCAGCGTCGTCTTCAATTCCATATTCCTGTCCGCGCTGCTGGCCGTCATTCTCGTAGTGAGCGGCCAGGTATTTGCCGTGTTCTCTCTGCGGATCCTGAATACCCCGACAGCCGTGTTCCGCGACGCCGAGGGCTATATGCGAACCATCTTCTGGGGACTTCCGATCACAATAACCTATAACCTTTTGGCAAGCATACTGCGTGCCCTCGGCGACAGCAAAACACCGCTCTGCGCTATGGTTTTCGCATCCATTATCAACATCGGGCTGGATCTGTGGTTCGTCGCCGGATTCGGTTACGGCGTCGTCGGCGCCGCCGCCGCCACTGTTATCGCCCAGGCCTTCGCCGGGATCTTCTGCTATCTGAAAATACGCAGGATCGACATCCTGCGCCTGACCCGCGAAGATCTGCGGCTGCGCGGGAACACCTGCGCGCGGCTGACCGGTCTTGGTCTGCCGATGGCATTTCAGAATATCGTCATCTCCATCGGCGGCATGATCATCCAATACCTGGTCAACGGCTTCGGCGTCCTGTTCCTGGCCGCCTACACCGCCACCAACAAACTCTACGGGCTGCTGGAAATGGCCGCCATCTCCTACGGCTACGCCATGACCACCTACGCCGGCCAGAACCTGGGCGCAGGCAGGGTGACGCGCATCCGCGACGGCTACCGCTCCGCGCTTCTGATCGCGGCGGTAACTTCCCTCGCGATCCTCGCAGCCATGATCGCCGGCGGGCGGACAATCCTGAGCTTCTTCATCTCAGGCGACGCGGCAGCCATAAAGGAAACGCTGGACATCGCCTACGACTACCTGTTCATCATGAGCGCCGCCCTGCCGACCCTTTACTACCTGCATGTGACCCGCTCCTGCATCCAGGGCATGGGCAATACCGTGCTGCCCATGGTCAGCGGCGTCTGCGAATTCGTCATGCGCACCGGCTCCGCCCCACTGCTTCCCCTTGCGTTCGGGCAGGAAGGAATCTTCCTCGCAGAAGTGCTGGCATGGATTGGAGCGGATGTGGTGCTGTTCTTTAGTTATTCGTACTGTTACCGAAAGGCAGCGAAAGAATATTCGGCGAAGAAATAGTCTGGCGGAAACGTCCCATTCGTTCGCTCATCCGCTATTTTGCCGGTTCTTTCAGCCAGACTGTTTTATCCGCAGTCTCTCCGGACTTTCATCCATTGTCAGGCCTCCTGCGCCCCCTGCAGCCGCACCTTCCGCCCCGACGCCGCCTCGAAATGATACTTCACAATCCCCAGATCCGTCTTCGTATAGAAGCCGCGGCCCGAAATCCGAATCACCGGTTCACCGTCCTTCACACCCATCTCAAACTTCTGCTGGTTCACCGCCGTCGGCGCCAGCATCGCCGCTTCGGCCCCCTTCCGGAACCAGTCCGGCATGTCACCCTTCGAAACGACCAGCTGCTCCAGCGATTTGCCTTTATGGGCTGCGCCCTGGCTCTCGCCGTAACCGAGTGCGATCACCATGCACAGCTTCTGTCCTTCCGGAATCAGCTTCTGCACCATTCTCTTATTAAATGTCAGCGCCACCCAGCAGGTATTTAGACCCAGCATCTGCGCTTCCAGGACGATCCGCTCCCCATAATAGCCGCAGGTCTCTTCGATATCCCGGTCTGCCGGCCCGGCCAGCACGATGTAATTGTTTACATTCCGGAAGCTCCCGTAATGGGCCATCCGTGAATCGAACCCTTCCGGGTCGTCGTACCGAATGAAAATGTTAAGACCGCCTTCGGCATTGCATTCGTCAACAACTGCCTGAAGCCGCTGCCGCTTCTCCTCCTCGATCTTCTGTGTGGTGTAGGCGCGCACGGAGTGGCGCTCCTCAATAGCCTGAATGATGTCCATATTACCGGTCTCCTTCTTTAATCTTCAATCATTTTCAACAACTCTTCCACCAGCAAATACACTGTGGTTCCCGGATCGTACGCGGACGGATTGCATTCTTTTTCCCGAAATCCAAACATCCGCCTTTTTGCATTCCGAATTGCCTCTGCTGCACTCCCATATGTATTGACCAAATCATAGATATCTTCATAATTCTTTCTGTAGCGGCCATCTCCAATGCCATATCTTTTGAATAGCACGTCCAGTTTCTCATTCCATGAATCTCGATGCAGTGCAGAATCACTGTAATCAAAATGCAGATACAACCAATATTCAAACGACTGGTTGCTCCACCCCACATCCCACATGATAGCCTTTCTTCTGTCCTTCTTTTATTGCCTGATCAAAATCTTGGAAATTGTCCTCACGCCTTTTTTTGAATAAGTCATCCGTCCCCACTTAACTTATTCACCCTCTTTCATATCAAATTCCTTCAAAAGCGGAATCCCCCCATATACTCCCGCCAGATAATCTTTCTCAAAAGAAGCGTCCGACCGAACCTTATAATCCGACAGCGCAGCCAATTCTGAATACCCATATTCGTCCTTATCAACAAACCAGATCTGATCACGACGGAAGAACTTTTTGTCCATTAATGTCGTATCATGTGTCGTATAAATCAGCTGCGCCTTTGATCTCTCGTCATAAAAGAGATCGATGATAAATTTGAGTAAAAGGGGATGGAGCTTATCATTAAACTCATCAATGAACAAAGCAGTATCTGTTTTTATTGCAATCCGAACATTGATGTATAATCCAATCGCTTTTATAGTTCCCTGCGACTCATCATACAGATTGAGTTCATATCTCTTTCCATTTTTCCCATAGTGATATGTCCAAAACTGCGTCTTCTGTCCGCTGCTATCATAAGCAATATCTTTAATACCCACATCAATAGCACTTAAAAATCTCAGCAGGCCTTCTTTATCCTGCTCTATAATTTTCGGAAGATATTTTTCTAAATAGCTCTTGTTCTCATAGAATTCAGACAACGCAACCATGTTGTTCATGATACCTATATATACTTTCCTATATTCATCTGTTTTGAGATTCAACTTATTAAAAAAGGATAACACCAAGGTTTCTTTAGGAATCTGTTCCTGATACAAGGAACACTCTTTTCGTACCGTTGCTCCAAAATCGATCTGATTGAAACTTCTTTCAAATAGAATCGCACGCCGGTTTGTATTCAGATTCTTTTTATACAGCCACTCAGCAACGATTTCTACAGCATTATATTCAAAGCCATATCGATATTCATAATCCCCTAACAGGATAATAATCTGAAATTCGGAATTTATATGATTATCATCTTCAAAGGAAAATGGATCGTAATACCGTGAAATCGCTGTTTCTCTTCCGTTTCCAACACTGCCGAAAGACTCTCCAATAATTTCCTGAAAAAGAAACATTGCCAAATGCAGATTCGACTTTCCGCTCGCATTCGCGCCATAAATCGACGCAACCCGGACAAACTTTTCCTTCAGCCCCCAATCAATTAGATTACTCTCATGCTCCTTATAGGCGTTGACCGCAGTCATATCCAGAACTGTTTCTTCCTTAAATGACCGGACATTTTTAAATGAGAACTGAACCAGCATAAGTGAATACCCCCTATATTGATATAATATGCTCATTTAAATATTATGTCAATATTTTTGAGAAAAATTCACAATTTAATCAGTATAATAATTGTATTCCTTCTCCAAATACTCCCGAACCTTCTCGATCACGCCCCGATCCGCCGGCAGCCAGTCCACGCCGTTAAGCGTATCCTTCGTCAGCCACCGGGCGGCTTCGTGTTCCTTCAGGACCAGCTTGCCGGAGCGGACCGTACACCAGAAGCAGTCCATGGAAAGGTGGAAATTCGGGTAGTCGTACTCAATCCTGTCAAGCCACTCTCCAACCTCGATCTCCGCGCCAAGCTCTTCCATGATCTCCCGCTTAAGCGCCTGCCGCGGTGTCTCGCCCGGCTCGATCTTGCCGCCGGGGAACTCCCAGCCGCCCTTAAAGTCGCCGTAGCCGCGCTGGGTGGCGAAGATGGCGTTGTTGTGGGTGATGAGAGCGGCGACTACATATATTGTTTCTTTCTTCTGTAAAGTATTCATTCTATACTCTTTTCCATTGCCACCATATTCTCCTTTATTCAAGGTCAAATTTTTAGACCTTGAAAATTCCTCGTCCTAATTCATTCCAAATCATCTGACTTTTAAATATACTCCTTCTCGCGATTATTTTAATCTAGTCTCCGGAATTGAACTCTACCAGTTTCTCCCAATCTATACTTCCATCCTCTTTACAAAAATTATTAGAGAATTCCCTTACAAGCCTATTCGCCGCCCTATCATAACTCTCCTTATATTTAGCCACATATTGTTCCGGCAATGTTCCCATATATCCGATTATTTTAATATAGAAATTCTCGTCGCCAGTCAACTCCGCCCAGAACTCTTTTCCCGCGAGTTCTTGATACATTTTAGGTTTTCCCCGACCCGAATCTTTCTTTTTTCCATAGCTATAACCAATATATGCTTCATAACGCGCTTTCGCCTGTTGCGCAAGTTTAGAAGCAGCGGCAAAATTCTGTTCCTGTCTTTTTTTACTATCCGCATTAAATACAGACGGGCCGCTTTTTACAGCAATCGCAAATATAGTGTTTGTTTCTCCATCCTGAATCATGATATCAATACCTTCTGCCAACGCTTTATTCCCGCCACTTGCCGCTATTGCGATCGGCTCAAAAAAACAATTTCCAAAAATCGTCTCCTCACTGGAACTCACAAATGCCGTCAAAACAGAATCCACTATCTCTGCCGCGCTCTGCATTGCTTTCGCACGATACAAATAGGGATTTTTACGTTTCATTACTTTTTTAATGTTAAGCCCATCTATTTTTTCAATTAATGTTCCATAAAAGGTCTCCAAGGCCGAAGCGATAGCTTTGACCACCGCATCTTCATCGTATGAATTATTTATTGGCATATGTATTCCCTCCAATTTCTATTGCGTTTCTTAATTTGTTATGTACCCCGGTTCCCCTGAAGCGCTTTGTCTCCACAAAGGCAGTTTTATCGGCTGTTGCACACACCGCCCTTCCTACCGCCTCCGCCAAGCCAACCGGTACAGCATTCCCAATCTGACGATACTTAGAGGCCATCGTTCCTGTGAAAATCCAATCATCCGGAAATTGTTGGATTCTCGCATATTCTTTCACACTTAACGCCCTATTCTGCACCGGGTGGCACATCATGGTCGCCTTCTGTACCGGAGAAGTCACTACCGTCGGCGACGGTTGGTCATATGACAATCTTCTATAAAATCCTACTTTTCCACCACCGGACTCATAAGCACCTCCCATTGCAGACGGCACAATATCTTCCGGTAAGTCCCTCCAGTTTCCCCCTTCCGGAACCATTTTTAAATAATGCAGTCTCTCCTCACTCATTACGGCACATTCCCCTGCATTTAATTCCAAATCACCTATTGCTTCCCTTACACATTTCCATCTGTATTCTTTATTCTGATGCAATGGAAAATGCGTCGGAACCGGCAAAAATATGTCTTCCCAATCCCTGCTGCCGATCAATACAAATCTTTCCCTGAATTGCGGAACTCCATAGTTGACCGCATCAAGTAAACCGTACACTGTTTTATAATTTAACTTAGCAAATTCAGATAAAATAACGTCTAAAACGGTTCCTAATTTTTGCTCCGGATCATTTTCATCTTTTTCGCTGGTCGGAACATGTTTTAATGGGGCCGAAATGATTCCTTTAACATTTTCCATTATAAAAAACCTAGGCCGGATATAATCGATCATGCGGATAAACTCCATGAACAAACTTCCTCTGGGATCATTAATTCCCAGCCTTTTTCCGGCTGTCGAAAATGGCTGGCACGGCGGCCCTCCACAAATTAAAAACGGCTCCCCTATCGATAGTCCTGTTAACTCTAATAGATATTGCGGTGATATTTCTCTTATGTCCCCGCCCAATACTTTATATCCATTAGCCTGCATGGTCTTCACGCATGATTCATCAAAATCCTGACCGATTACAATATGCATACCGGCTTTTTCCAAACCAATATCCAATCCCATTGCACCGGAAAACAAAGAAATAACATCTCTGTTATCACTGTATTTACTATAATCACCTTGGGTTCCTGTGTTGTTCATTAGATTTTCTCTCCGCTTTCCAGTACAAATTTTCGTTCAAAAGAACTATTAACTGCTTTTGCAATACTCTCCAGTTCAGCTATTGTAAAACTCTCTCGTTTCATCTTTCCGCTGAAATTCTGCGGTGTCGTGCCGATCCGTCTTGAAAGTTCAGCCACACTAATATCTGATCGTACACACAACACCTTGATTTGTTCAGAAATGGTCATGCAGGGTACCTCTTCATAAAATCAACTGTAACAATACAAGTATAAAGCATACGATTTATACCGTCAATAGAGCAATTACAACTTATCCTGACTTTTCAAATCAGGGTACTTGTCAATCTTCATACTATTTGGTAAAATTGAGAAAATGAAATGAGGAGCGAGTATCTATGCCAAAAGATCCAGCCGTTGTTTCAAAAAACATGAAACAGATACACAACAAAAATACTTCCATAGAAATTCAACTCCGTAAGGCGCTTTGGCATAAAGGCTACCGATATCGCAAAAATTATGCAGCTTTGCCGGGATCCCCTGACATCGTATTAACCAAATACAAAATTGCCATTTTCTGTGACAGCGAGTTTTTCCACGGAAAAGATTGGGAAATACTAAAATTGCGTCTGGAAAAAGGAAACAATCCTGATTTCTGGATAAAAAAAATTCAGCGAAATCGTGACCGCGATTGGGAAAATGATAAAAAGCTACTATTCCTCGATTACACAGTTATTCATTTCTGGGGACATGATATACTTAAGCATACAGATGAATGTTTAAAGACAATCGAAGATGCCATCTGGGAAGCGCGAATGGCTCGCTAATGCAAACCAAAATGCAAGTTCATGTTGTGCACTTTTACATAAACATTAAATGGGAGCACAGATTCCCAGTTCATCCGAGGTCTGTACTCCCATTTTCTATTTTACTACAACTGACACAACCCTATCTAATATGACCGCTGCTTCAGATTTGAAATCAAAATCCGGTTGACCTTGACGAGCATAATATGCTGAAAATCGATTTAGAATATTTTTTACAAAATATTCTTGGACTTTCACTTTAGGCCGACCATATTCTTCAACAAATTTCTCAGGAGGATATGTTATGACCTTCCGAAAGTTTATGTAACCGCCTTCAAAAAGGGTATTCTGTGGCAGCCAATGATAATAGTCCGTGTAATTATTTTTTATCGCGTTTTGTATATCTCTCTTGATACCTCCTTTATTTTGGCCCTTGCTAGCCATAGCAGTGTATACTGTATTCTGGTTATCGATTTCGCAAACAAGAATACGATCCGTCTTAAATCTTCCGTCGTGTTTTACTAAATCACAAGGAGGAGATAATACAATACAGAATAAACCATCCGTTGAAGATTGAAAAATTGAACCAGTTTTAATATCTTGTGAAATCGGCGGATTTATATACATTTCTTCTGTAACGTACGCAGGAACTTCATCATCAATAAGTTCTTGAATATGAGATATTGCATATCGAAGCAGAACTTTTTCAGTCTCGATTCCCTGTGCCCTTTTTTCTTTCCAAAGATTGATTTGAGGATAAAGATTTTTCCAAAAAATTTGCGTCATTACATTCTCTATGATACCAGTCCCACCAAGTACATTGAAAAGTCCTGTATCTGAAACAGCACATAATTCTTTGAGAATTTCTTCGTGGCCTGCTTCTCCCTTTTTGTAAACCCGAATTGGAGAACTATCATTTTGCTCTGTATCTGGCGTGCCTGTAAATATAGCGACAGGTACACGAAACCTTCCTACGATTTCTCGAATAATCTCATTTCCGCTATGATCCCCATCTAACTTGATATCCACAATAATACCATTCAATTTTCCAGAAATACTTTTCAAACCAGCTGCATATGTTTTTGCGACATCCAAATGATAGAGTTCTTCTTCAGCTGCGATGTTTAACCGCTTTATGGTATCCAAGAAAGAACTAGCGTCTTCAGCCGAGTCTTCGATAAGCAAAAAATTGTACATCCTTATCACCTCATTCATCAGTGCTTAAGATAAAATGAACACCATTATCTCTTTGTACGGCAGTAAGTGTCAGACCATTTCTTGTTGCAGCTTCCCCCGCAATCGACAACCCCAATCCAGTTCCTTGAGGTTTAGTCGTAAATTCTGGCTCAAAAATCACTCCGCTTTCCAGAAGTTCATCACTAATTCCTGGACCCGAATCGGTATAATCGAGAATAAAACCTACATCTGTTTTATTTACTACAATGTTTATTCTGCGTTCATCACACGCTTTTTCAACAATCCAAAAGAGACTGTTATCAAGCAAATTTACCATAATGGTGTAGATATCTTGTTTCCAACCAATAAGTTTGATATCGTTTGGGCAATCAAGATCTATTCGAATTCCTTTATCTTTGCATTCTTTGTCAAATACAGCCACAGCGCCACATAAAGCATCATGAAGCGAGAACCTGGCTTTTGTCTCGCGACGTTTTGCGGAAAGAGGATCCAAACGTCCAAATAAATCTACAAAAATCCCCGCATTGTCTGATATACCATTTGTAAGACGAACAATCTCACTATAAGAATTTTCATCCTTTTTCTGTGTAAATCGCTCTCCATAGAAGCGAAGATTCGGGATTTGATTCTTGAAGTAATTAAGCGGGCGACGGCCCTCGTGCAGGATAATGTTTATAATTTTACCAAGAGTCGCTTGACCTTGATAGACTGCGACTGCTCGCCTAATTTCTTCAATAGTTTCATTCTTCTTATGTTCTTCTTTAGAAATGATATTTGTTATTTCTTCAATAACAGGAACGGGCATACCCGCTTTTTCAAGTGTTATCGACACAGACTTTTTCAAAGGAGTATAATCGTATAACCCCTCTAATTGCTGCTCCAGCTTTTTGGCTGGATTCGTTAACCCTAGTTTTCTTCTAAATACAAAACGTCGTTGTTCAAGTTCCATAATGACTGCACAAGTTATCTTTTTCAATGCCTCATATGCAGCATTATTCTTCAAGCCATCCCGAGCGCTTTTTTCTTCAAGCCCTGAAACCTCTTCAGATTCAATGTGTACATAACCAACTACTTGATTGCTACTAATTTTCATAGATGGATTTTGAACGCGTTGCTCATTTAACTTGAGCCAATCAAAATCTGCGTCTCCTAATGGGCGAATTCTAAAACCATTTCTATATACACCAATACCGTTCACATCATTTAGCAATTGACGCGCTTGCTGCTTTGTTACATAATTTCCACTTTCATCTTGGAGTCCCCTTGAAATTAACTGATCAATTGCGTCTTTATCTCGATCATAAACGCGGATATCAATCGTGAGTGCACCACAACCTGTAACACCGTAAGCAAATGCAATGTGTTCGACAGCACCATTTTTAATTTTTTGGTTTTCGTACTTTAGGATTCCAGATCCATCAGCGGAAATATCTCCACTGATGCGATAATCATAAAAGTCTAAAATAGGATACGGTTTAATAGTTTCGCTCACATTATCATTTTCATTTGAAAAGAAGTTATCAAATACGAGAGTTATTTCAAAACTAGTATCGAATGTACCATCTGCCTTGGGAGGTATTAGTTTTTTTAATTCAAATCGTAACTTTCTCAAAGCCCTTTCTGTCCAATAGTTGTTTTCACTCAACCGAGAATGCATAGTCAATATAGTTCCATGTTCTTTGTCAGTTTGCTTTTTTTCGATAGGAACTTGAATTTGATCTAGATATCGATATTGTGCCAGCTGATCCCATTGGAGGTATAAGATAGTTTCAATACCGAATACATCTACCGTTTGCAGTTTTAGATCGTCACCTAATATACTCGCTGCATATCGACCAATGCCTTTACGTCCTTGCATAGTACGACCAAGAGGACTTTTTCGTGCGTCCAGCTTATAAGACGTCGAAGGAACAAGCCATTTATTGATAACATCTTTTGTAGACATACCATGACCGTGATCTTCAACCCTTATTTCGAGGCAATCTTTTTCTGGAATACCGCGAAAAACAATCACTGCATCTGGAGAGTCAGCATCATAACAATTTTTAACAAGCTCAACAATAGCGGCATATTGATCTTGAATAAGGTCTTCACCAATCGTGAGGATATGCCGACCAGAAGGGCGAATCTCATAAGAACTCAGATAAGCTCCTTCAATTTCAGAAGCAGCTTGCAGCAATTCCTCTTTTTCAGTTCGTATCTCTTCAAGGCGTTTCTCGATTTCTGTAATGTTTCTTTTTTTCTGAGATTCCATTACCAGACCTCCAACAAAGCAATAGCAATTTTTTCTGCCAAAAGAACAGGCACTGCATTTCCAATCTGTTTAAACGCTGTAGTTCGTGACGGACGTCCTGATTCAGACTCAAAATAGTAGTTGTCAGGAAAAGCCTGTAATCTTGCAACTTCTCTAGGCGTAAGAGAACGGTTTTGCTTAATATCAGGATGAATAAAATAATGACCATCCTTGGCGATGTGCGCAACAACAGTCTGCGAATAAGGCAAATCTGAAGCAACCACTTTGAAACGATCCAAAAATGAATCTAAATTATTTTGGGATTGCAACTTCTTTGGCAAATCGGTATAACTAAGTCGTTTTTTTTCTTTGTTCCATAGCTGAACAGCTCTTTTATAAATTTTTAAATCCTGAGCTGTATGTGGGCGTGCACAGTGTAAAGTAACTGGAGCCAAATCCTGTTCTTTGATTTTGGCATCAAACAAGTATTTACCATCATAGTGCAGCGTCGGTACTAAACCATAGGTTCCCTTGCCTGCTTTAATTTTAGGTAAATCTTTAAAAATTTCTCCTACTGTGCAATCGTTCGTTACTTTAGGTATATCGGGATAGAATCCTTCATGTTGACCATATTTTCCGATAAGTATAATCCTTGATCTATTTTGAAGAACTCCATAATCCTTAGCGTTCAATTGTCTATATTCAATGGAATAACCGCATTCTCTAAATAATCGACACATTTTATCGAAGTAAAGTTCACCATCAGTATCTTTTGCAGAAAGAAGACCGATAACATTTTCGAAAACGAAATATCTAGGGTGATATTTTCGCAAAAATTCTGCATATAAAATATATAAATAGTTTCTTGGATCCCCAATCATTCCCTTTTCATCGCGAGCCCGACCAACCAGAGAGTATGCTTGGCAAGGAGGGCCGCCCACGATTAAATCCAAGGCTTTCCCGTTAAGAAGTAAATCGACCTTATCGAAAATCTCTTCCAAATTATCTTTGGAAATTTCATAGTTTAATACGCTTTTTAGCAGTTCTTCGGGAACTGTAGCATATAATTCCTTACGAGTTATCTCTCTCTTTAAATATCGCGTGTATATTGAGGATTCTTGGCGTTCTGATAACCATTTATATGCTAATCTAGTTTTTAATGTATAGCAAGCCGCTTTATCCATTTCAATATGTGCTATAGGTTCATAACCAGCTCGTATAAATCCTTCTGATAACCCACCAGCTCCAGCAAAAATATCCAGATAATTAGGCATAATTGTTCCTCCTAACAATCTGGTATTCTTGTTGCCCAAATGATGATGTTTTTGCACTTGCAGCAATTTCAAGATTCTCGCTACTTATTTTATTTAAAAACAAGGTTCCCAATAGTAAACGATTACTTTTTGATATATAATTCCACCCATACCCCTTAAAAAGATCTCGGAGCAAAAAAAATTTCCCATCACTTAGCTCTGTCGTTTCATCTACATCTTTTTCTAGTAAAACATTTATATCTAACATTATTGCATCCTCCACGCTACCAACCGCAATAACGATATTAATATTATTATATACAAGGCCGTCAATAATTACAATAACAGAATTGAAAATAATCATATTTCAAAATAAATTTAGCCACCACATTATTACCCCGCACTATTGAATGGATTCCCGACAGTTGTAGCTAAAAAATTCCCAGCAAACCGTAGAAACATACCTCTCCAATACTCTTAAATTAAAAACAACCTCGTATACTCCATCCGTGTATCCGCAATATGATAGATATACACGATATCTTCTATCTGCCTGTATATAGCCACACATTTCTCACAGATTACCATCCGATACCCCTGTTGATTCAGCCAGTCATCCGGAGTCAAAGAACCAGAATCCGGATATTGTTCCAACCTTTCGATCGCGTCCAATATATGGCCACTGACCCTAAGAGCCGTATCCACATCAAACTGAATCGCGCACCAGTCTTCAATACGTTTTAAGTCTTCCCACGCGGTTGGAAGAATTTCAACTTTATACGTCATTAAGTCTCTCCCTCAAACGCTTTCTGGCCTGCGATACGCTGAGGGTCTCAGCGCCGTCAATCCGCTCCTGCTCCCCCTGCAGAACCTTCGCCCTCAGCTTTAACAATTGCTCTCTTTTTTCAAATGCGTCTATGCTCATAAGAACCAGATCGCCTTCTCCATTCTTTGTAATGTAGATTGGTTCTTTGGTCTCTTTTGCCAGATTGGAAATCGCCGCGTAATCATTGCGCAAAGCGGCGGACGCCTTAATGATCATTCGCTTTACCTCCATATCATTTTTATGATATAATTATATCATAATACTTCTATCCTGTAAAGTCCCGTAAATTCTTTCCTCAATCGATATTGACACCGATCAATTTATCTTATACATTTACAGAAGACGGATGAGATGCCCCGCTAGGTTTGGCTTTTAGCCGAACTTGGTCCAGAACGGCGCATTCTCATCCGTTTTGATTATCTTTCTTCTCTCACTCCACCCCGATCATATTCGGCCACCGCGCCTCCATAAACGCGTCGTCGTACTGCTCATCAATGAACTCCTCCACCATTCCGGCAGGCTCCGGCCGCTCCTGACGGGTGCCATAGCGAACCATCGCGCCCGCGGTCAGAAGTCCGTTACAGACCATTAAGAATACGATCACCCATGTGACGATCTTTCCAGCCAGCGGCGGGATCTTCTCGATCTGCCGGGAAAGCGGCGGGTAGAGGATCTTCACCCAGACTACCGCAAGGATCCCCCAGAAGAAGCAGAACAACACATTGGTGCGGCCGCCAATATTTAACGGCATGTCGCTGTAATCCCAGAACACGGTACCGAAGACCAGCTCCGTGAACACGCTGCACATGTACTCATAGGTGCCGCCGATCACGAAGCCGCCCACGAATATGTAGCGGTCCGATTTGTCCATCATCTGCCGCAGAGCCACGGTCAGCACAACAGCGCCGATGCCCCAGACGAAGCTGAACGGCCCGTAGAGGACGCTGGAACGGTTCATCCACTGGCCGTTCACCAGCCCGCAGTAGAAGGTCTCGATAATATCGCCCAGCAGGGCGCAGATCAGGAAGATCCAGATGATCTTATCCCAGCACAGTCCCTTTGCGAAAACGATCTTCTTCCCGGCCGCGTCAGCCGCGCCAGCCGCGCCGCCCGCATCCGGCTGCGCGTCCCGGATCCCGGGATAGGCGCGCTCCAGACGCGCCCAGATATGGCCGGTGATCCGATTGGCCAGCTCCTGCGTCCGGCTGCGGGTGATCTTCTCGCTGGCAGCGCTCAGCGGGGAGCGGGTCGCGTAGAGCGTGCTGATAAGGTCGACCGCCAGCAGGGCCAGTCCAACCCAGACAACGGTGCGTTCGAGCCACGCCGGCAGCAGCGACACGCCCGCCATAAATACCGGATGCACGACGTGATAGACCAGAAGGAAGACTGCGGCGCGCACCACCATTTCCAGCCAGTTCTTCCTCGTACCGGTAAATGCGGTCTCCGTCTCCAGCCTAGACAGGCGGCTGAGCCTGTGACAGAACACGCCTGCGAGGCTGTCCACCACTGCGAATACAGTAGCCGCCGCGATAAACTGGATCGCGAAGCGTTTCCCCAGAGAAGGCATGATCAGAATCAGAAGCGCATAGGAAAATCCGCACGGTTCCTGAAGCGGCAGGCTTAAGAAGCCCCGGTTCACGAAACGCCGGTCACGAATCGAATAGTAGCTTACCTCTACGACCCAGCCCAGGAAACCATACAGCAGAAAATAGAATACGATATCGTATAATGAATAAGTCAGCATATTTTGTCCCTCCATGTCTCTTTGCTGATATCTTCTTCCCTAAGTATACTCAAGACAGATATGCTATGCAAGATATTTCTTCTCTCTTATTTATCGGTTTGTTTTTCGTACCGAATCACTGGACGTTTCCTTATCTCCTATTACACACGGCGCCTCTGTTTCCTGACAGCCTCAAAATGTCACGAAAATATCCTTGAAAATAACCGTCTTCTGACATATAATACATAAAAGTCCTGCATTTTCAAAATGATCCGTAGACGGAGGCCGACTATGGGAAACACACACAAAAGAACCGCAAGACAGCTTGTATTGCTGCTGTTCGCTATGATCCTGATGATCGGATGCGGAAGGATGAATATCTGCGCCAGGGAATCGACGGCAAAAACGACGTCTATATCCAAGGGCAGCACCACTGTCTCCTCCTTCGAAGTGCATTTCATCGATGTCGGGCAGGCGGACGCGGCCCTGGTTCTCTGCGACGGCAAGGCCATGCTCATCGACGGCGGCAACGCGGAGGATTCCAGCCTGATCTACTCTTACCTGAAATCCCATTCTCTGAAGCATCTGGACTACATTGTCTGCACCCACGCCCACGAGGACCATGTCGGCGGACTGTCCGGCGCCCTGAATTACGCTTCCGCGGATCACGCGCTCTGCCCTGTCACAAGCTTTGACAGCAAAGCGTTCAAAAGCTTTGTGACCTACCTCGAAAAACAGGATGTGTCCATCACCGTTCCGTCCGCGGGAGACAAATTTTCGCTGGGCAGCGCGTCGGTTCAGGTTCTCGGACCGGTCACCACTAAGGAAGATGACCCGAACAATTCATCGCTCATCCTCCGGATCGTCTACGGCGATACGTCCTTCCTCTTTACCGGCGACGC
>CANPYE010000046.1 GCA_947588005.1 uncultured Lachnospiraceae bacterium
ATTTGACATTTTTATCAGTCGCCTGTCCCCGGACGTTCTTACCGTCCAGGAAACTCTATGCCATTTCTGGGTAATATGGAGTTGTCTCAGTTCCATCTCCTTGTGTTATTTTTATCTCGGATATTAGATTAACGGACGGCAGGATGCCGATGCCGTTGTCCCCGTATTCCGAAATAACACTACCACCCGCAGTCCAACGAGCAACAGAATCAGAGGTGAAAGAGGCCGGAGACACCCAGACGGAATGTGAGTTTTGCAAAATCGTCGAGGACACGTCCTCCATGAGGATCAAGCTCATTTTCGAGGGAAAGCCGGAACCGGAGGTCCGGGAAGTTTTGAAGTCCAGAGGTTTCCGCTGGGCTCCCTCCCAGGGAGCATGGCAGAGACAGCTCACAGCGAACGGGAAGTATGCGGCAGAAAAGGCGATTGAGGAGATCGGGAAGTTAAAGGGGGAGCGGGCGTGTTAATAGAGCCGAGGAAAGAATCAGACCGGGGCGGGTATCTCTGCCTGCCCCTCTGCAAGAACATACCGGAGGGGAAACCGGGCTGGAAAAAGATACACTGTCCGTCATGCGGAGAAATGTGCTGGTGGAGCCCGGAGAATATCGGAGTGATTTACCATAGCCACCTGGACGGAGCTGTCTGTACCGAGTGCGCATTGAGGATCAGGCCGGTGGATCAGGAAAGCAAGATAAAGGAGGCACAGTCATGGAATTACAGGAGAGACAGGTCGAAACGCTGAACGATAACGGCTGGAATGTAAGCTCATACACGGACGACGGCAGAGTGGAGATTCAGAAGTATTCGCCAGCCGGGGAAGATTTCAGTATATGCGTGGACGTGCAGAATTTCCCGGAGGCAGTTTCCGAGTATGCTGCGAGCTTTGATGTTGACGAGCACGTTGAAATGTGGATCATGGCGAGACGCGAGGGCGTTTCCGGGGTCCCCTCTACGCGGGAGCTGGTAAAGGACGCTGAGGAGATCGACAAAATGCTCAGGGAGCTTGCGTCCGCGCTGGTTTATCCAGAATTAAGCTCTCGGGCGGCGAATCTGGCAGGACAGGGGTGAGACTATGGAATTTACGGGAGCAGCAGTAAAAACGCACCAGGAGGCTATAAAGGCACCTGAGAGGTTTGAAAACAGCAATCTTATCGGGAATATGTCAGTAGAATTTTTAGAGGAGGCAAAAGACAGTGAAACAGGGAAAACTTAACAGAAAGCAGTACGAGCGGATCAGGAAAATGGATCACGGGCAAATGCAGGAGTATTTCAGGACGGTGTACCAGGCAGGCAAGGACGCCGGAATCGCTGAGGCGATTGAGAGCCGAGAGACACCGGAGCTGATCGGACTGGAGGAAAAACTGCTGGACGTCCGGGGAATCGGGGCAGCAAAGGCGCGGTACATATGTGATATTGTCCGGGAACACCTGGAATCTGCGCCTGCAGAAAAGGGGCAATAATGCTTGACTTCGGCTATTACTGCATGGATTGTATGCAAGGAATGAGTGAGTTCCCGGATAAGTATTTCGACCTGGCGATATGCGATCCTGAATACGGCAGAAAAGAACATGGAGGAATCAATCGCGGGACTTATGCTGTGCAGAAAAACGGAAAGAGGCTGTACGTCCGGGACGGCGGGTATGAAAACCGGGGCTGGGACAATGAGCCGGCAGGTAAAGAGTATTTCTCGGAGCTGCTGCGGGTGTCAAAGAATCAGATCATATTCGGCTGTAATTATTTCGACTTCCCGTTAGTGGGCGGGCGGATCGTATGGGATAAGTGTAACGACGGTTCCGACCAGTCAAATGCGGAAATCGCATACAACTCCATGACGAACCGGGTGGACATATGCAGGTATATGTGGAGGGGAATGTTTCAGGGTAAGTCCATAACAGAGGGCTGGGTCCAGCAAGGAAACAAGGCGCTGAATGAAAGGCGAATACACCCGACGCAAAAACCGGTGAACCTGTACCGGTGGATATTGCAGAAATACAATATCCCGAAAAGCTGGAAGTTACTGGACACACACGTCGGGAGCGCAAGCAGCCTGATCGCTTTTCAGGAGGCTGGAAATAAGTACGTCGGTTTCGAGATCGACGAAAAGTATTACAGCACATCAAATGAACGGCT
Source organism: uncultured Lachnospiraceae bacterium (assembly GCA_947588005.1). Taxonomy (GTDB): domain Bacteria; phylum Bacillota; class Clostridia; order Lachnospirales; family Lachnospiraceae; genus UBA3402. Next base: position 2,131 of record CANPYE010000046.1, read on the forward strand.
GAATCAGGAAACAGCTCAAATCAGTATGTTTGAGTACCTGGAAGAAACCGGGTCAAACTGCCAGGACACAGCTCCGGGCAGACAACCATAAACCAAAACACAGGAGGTAACGAATCATGGCAACATTAGCAACCAAAAAGCGGCAGATTCTCTCATGGGGAGAGATCAAAGAACTTGTGAACCAGGGAGCGGCGGAGCATTTCTCCGTGGGCGACGAGATCACCCAGGAGCTCACAAACGGCAAGACAGCGGTATTCGCGGTAATCGGCGTCAACCACTACCAGGACGGTGAAATCGTCCTCCGGTCAAAGGACTGTATCGGACCGTCCCACCGCATGAATAAGAGGGCGACCAATAAGGGCGGCTGGAAAGCCTCATACGGACGCGAGTACATGAACGGCGAGGAGTTTATGAAGTTGTTTCCTGATGATCTGCTGGCGGTTATCAGTAAGAAAAAGACTGTGCAGATGATCCAGGGCGAGACGGTGGAGTGCGAGGACACATTCTGGCTCCCGTCCGAGTATGAGGTTTTCGGAGAGGAATTATGCGCGGAGTACAACGGGACGGACAAGCAGTTCCCGTATTACACAGAGCGCCGGAACCGGATCACCTTTGACGAAAACGGCGGCTGGGAGTGGGGGTGGCTGGCCTCGCCGTCGAGCGTCAACGCGACGGCCTTTTGCCTTGTCAGCAGCAATGGCGCCGCCAACACCAGCAACGCGTCCAACTCTCTTGGCGTCGCCCCCGGCTTCGTAATCCGCAAATCGTAAAATCGCCGCCCCCTTGTGGGGCGGTGTTCTATTCAGGAGGAAAGTTATGGACTTATACAGAGGCAAAACAGTAAAGACAGGAGACTGGATCATAGGCGCGGCGGTATGCCTGGGAGAAAAAGCGTATATCCTGGGATCAGAGAGCATTTTCCCGGAACGCCCGGCATACCAGCGCATGCAGCTCAGGCTTGATATTGCAAACGCAAGGATATTGGAGCCAATGCAGGCGGCTGAATTTGGCTGGAAAAAGGCTCTGGAGAAATACGAGGAGAATTTCCCGATATGGCTGGAGATCAGGCCGGAAACGCTTACGAGGTGCTGTGACAGGCACGATATTCCGGGAAACGTCCTTTTTGAGGGCGACGTATACCAGAATGATAGCGGCAATATGTTTGAAATCTGCTACGGGAAGTATCAGGCGTATTGCCCGGCAGATCGGGATTACATGGAAAACGTCGGTTTTTTTGCAATCTCCAAAGACGTGCGTGAGGATATGGGAGTGGAGAAACCTATGCCCCTGGGATATACGGAGGAATATGCTTACCTGGTAGGCAATATTTTCGACACGCCGGAGCTATCCCAGGAGGCCGCGCCGGACGGGAGCCAGGAGGCAGGACAGCCGGCACTCAAACAGGCAACATAAATCAGGTGCAAAAATTTAGATAGTATGCTATAATTATCCACGAAACGGAGGTACAGTGATGAAAAAGAAAAAGAGAGTAATCATAATTGCGGTGGTTGTCATAGTATTATTGCTGGCCGCTCTCGGAAGTTCCACAGGCGGAGATAAGGACGACACGGCGGGAGAACCGGTCCAGACTGAGGAAGCGGTAAAGCAGGAACCGGAAACGACCCAGGAGCCGGAAAGCAAGCCGGACAAGCCGGAGGAATCGGAACCGGCGTCCGATCAGGAAACGGCAGCAGAGCAGACGGAGGCCGAGACGGATAATCCGCTGATGAAAGCAGAGCTGCAGGTTTCCGACGTGGCAAGCGGCAGCGGTGAGAAGATCGGGGAGTGGGCCGAGGTCACGATCCAGAAAGATGTCCTGAAAGCTGTTACTCAGGAACAGTACGCGGAGTTTTGCGAATCGGTTGTAAAGGACAGCGGGTATAATTGGGTGACGATCTCATGCGGCGACGGAACAGGCATACAGTTCGCCGGTTCCATATCGTTTGTAGCAACATACGGGAATCTGGACAATGAGGGCTGTATCACTGAAACGATAGGTACTATCATGGTGGAGGAGGACGGGACGTACTCGTATACGCCCGCAGAGTAGGCGGAGAGTGGTTGTTGCAATATCTGAAACGACCACGCCGGAGTTTACGAATGTAATATTTTGATTACAAGCCGCAAACATCCGGGACGCTATGCTGATCCTGGACGGAACCGGCGGTGCGGCGCCTGTATGAATTGACGTTTTGGCGGCGTCGGCAGAAGCAGCGCCCGAGGAGCGGTGCGGCGCCTGTATGAATTGACGTCTTGACGGCGCCGGCAGAAGCGGTGCCAAGAAGCGGTGCGGCGCCTGTATAAGCTGTCGCTTTGACGGCACCGGCAGAAATAATGCCCAAGAAGCGGCAGACACGCCGCGCGCCTGAGCGACAGAAGAACGGATGCGGAAACGGCTTCGGGACAGTATCCGCGGGCCGGAATGAAGGAATGAAAAGAGGCGGGCTTTGGACGAGATTCGGCTGAATAAATTTTTGAGCGAGATGGGCGTCTGCTCCCGAAGGGAGGCGGACCGCCTGATCGAGGCGGGAAAGGTGCTGGTGGACGGCGAAAAGGCTGTCGCCGGCATGAAAGTGACCGCCGCGCAGTTCGTGGTCTGCGACGGCAGGCCAGTGGGGCGAAGCGCGGCGGAAGCCGCCGGCGGACAAGACAGGGGAACAGCGGGGACTTTCGGGAAATCATCCGGAGCGGCCAGAGAACCGGCCGGGGACGGAATGACCGGAGAACCGGCCGGGTACAGAGCGGCAGCCGTCCGGCCGAAGCCGGTGCTTCTGGCAGTTAATAAGCCCCGGAGCATAGTCTGCACTACGTCGCAGAAGGACCGGGCCATGAATATTGTAGAGCTGGTCCATTATCCGGAGCGTGTTTATCCGGTGGGGCGGCTGGATAAGGACTCAGAGGGGCTTATTTTCATGACGAACCAGGGCGATCTGGTCAATCGGATCATGAGGGGAAGCAGGGAACACGAGAAGGAATATGTGGTCGTGGTGAACAAGCCGCTGACCGCCGATTTCATCCGGGGCATGGAAGCCGGCGTCTGGCTTAAAGAGCTGGATGTGAAGACAAAGCCCTGCCGGGCGTGGATCACCGGGAAGCGGGAGTTCCATATCATATTGACCCAGGGGCTGAACCGGCAGATCCGCCGGATGTGCGGCGCGCTGGAGTATCAGGTGCAGTCGCTGACCCGTATCCGTATTATGAATGTGCGGCTGGGCAGACTAAAGAGCGGAACCTTCCGCAAACTGACGGAGGAGGAGTACACGGAGCTTCTTGCGCTGCTTGCGGAAGCGGAAGAAACCGGTGAATAGCCGTTTAGAATGAAAATGATATTTCGCGCGGCGGGGACTGTGTCAGAGAGCAGTCCGCCGCAGCGCGGCGCATTTCCATGGGAGGTATCGAATTTATGCAGGACAGGATCCCGAGAATGAAAGAACTGATTGCTCTGCTCTCTGAGGCTTCGAGGGCGTATTATCAGGAGAGCCGGGAGATCATGAGCAATTTTGAATACGATAAGCTCTACGACGAACTGCTGGCCCTGGAGGCGGAGACCGGCGTGGTGCTGGCGGGCAGTCCGACCCAGCGGGTAGGCTATGAGGTGCTGAGCGAGCTTCCCAAGGAAGCGCATCCGTCGCCGATGCTCTCCCTGGATAAAACCAAGGATGTGGCGGCGCTGCAGGAGTGGCTCGGTGCGCAGGAAGGCGTGCTTTCCTGGAAGCTGGACGGTCTGACCGTGGTGCTGACCTATGAGGACGGGAAGCTTATGAAGGCCGTCACCCGCGGCAACGGGGAGATCGGCGAAGTGATCACCCCCAACGCCAGGGTATTTGAGAATATTCCGCTTCAGATCGCCTTTAAGGGACGGCTGGTGATGCGCGGCGAGGCGGTCATCCGCTATTCGGATTTCGAGAAAATGAACGCGGAGATCGAGGACATAGACGCGAAATATAAAAACCCGCGTAACCTGTGCTCTGGATCTGTAAGACAGCTGAACAGTGAGGTTACGGCGGGCCGTCACGTGAATTGCATTATTTTCGCGCTGGTGCAGGCAGAAGGAGGAGAATTCTCCGGATCCGATACAGAGACGGGCGGCGCTGCCCCCTCGGAAACGAGAACGGACGCTCGGGATTTGAACAATTCCGTTACCCGCCGCTTCGCCTGGCTTAAGGAGCAGGGCTTTGAGGTGGTAGAGCACAAGCAGGTTACGGCGGAGACGCTTCCCGAAACGGTCGCGCAGTTCGCCCGCGCCATCGCGGATTACGATATTCCGTCCGACGGCCTGGTTTTAACCTATGAGGATATCGCCTACGGCGAATCGCTTGGCCGTACGGCCAAATTTCCGCGCAATTCCATCGCTTTCAAATGGGCCGACGAGATCGCCGAGACGACCCTTTCCTATATCGAATGGAGCCCGTCCCGCACGGGGCTGATCAATCCGGTGGCGGTGTTTGAGCCGGTGGAGCTGGAAGGCACCACGGTGAGCCGGGCCAGCGTCCATAATATCAGTATCATGGAGGGACTTGAACTGGGCGCGGGAGACCGGATCACAGTCTATAAGGCCAACATGATCATTCCGCAGATCGCCGATAATCTGACGCGCAGCGGCGTGCGCGATATTCCGAAGATCTGTCCGGTCTGCGGCGGCGAGACAGCCATCCGCCAGGAGAACGATGTGAAGTCTCTCTACTGCACGAATCCCGACTGTCAGGCCAAGAAGATCAAAAGCTTCACGCTCTTTGTCAGCCGGGACGCGCTGAACATCGACGGTTTGTCGGAGATGACGCTGGAGAAATTCATCGGCGCCGGGTTTATCCACGAATATGCGGATATTTTCCATCTGGACCGTCACAGGGACGCCATCGTGGAGATGGAGGGCTTCGGGCAGAAGTCCTACGACAATCTGGTGCAGGCCGCCGAAAGGGCGTCCCATACGACGCTGGTGCGCGTAGTCTACGGATTGGGAGTGGCCGGCATCGGTCTGGCGAACGCCAAGGTACTGTGCCGGAAATTTAAATTTGATTTTGAAAAAATGCGCTGCGCTTCGTCGGAGGAGCTGCAGGAGGCCGACGGCATCGGCGCGGTCCTGGCCGACGGCTGGTGCCGGTATTTTTCATCGGAGAAGAATAACGCCATCGTGGATCGGCTGCTGGCCGAGCTGGATATTGAGAAAGCGCCGGAGGATGGCGGCGAAGACGGAGGAAGCCGGCCGCTTGAGGGAATGACATTCGTGATCACCGGGGCGGTGGAGCATTTCGCCAACCGGAAAGAGCTGCAGGAGCTGATCGAGGAAAAGGGCGGCAAGGCCACCGGTTCGGTGACGGCGAAGACCACCTATCTGATCAATAACGACGTAAATTCCACATCGTCGAAGAATAAGAAAGCCAGAGAACTGGGGATCCCGATCCTGTCAGAAGAAGATTTTCTGAAACTGCTGGACGGCGTTGATTGAGTATGATAGAATAGATTTCCGGCGTTCTGCCGGTGAATGGGCGACGCGGATAACAGATGGTGTGAATTGGGGCGGGAGGAAATTATATGCCTATCAAGATACAGAGTGATCTGCCGGCCAAGGCGATCCTGGAATCGGAGAATATTTTCGTCATGGACGAGGAACGGGCCATGAGTCAGCACATCAGGCCGCTGGAGATCCTGATCTTAAATCTGATGCCGGTGAAGGAGGAGACGGAACTGCAGCTTCTGCGGTCATTTTCCAACACGCCGCTTCAGATCAACTGCACGTTCATGATGCTGGCGTCCCATGTTTCCAAGAATACGTCGGCCAGCCATATGGAACAGTTCTACCGGACGTTTGCCGAGATCCGCCGCAAGTATTACGACGGCATGATCATCACGGGCGCGCCGGTGGAGATGCTTGCGTATGAGGAAGTCAATTACTGGCAGGAGCTCTGCGGGGTGATGGAGTGGAGCAAGACCCATGTGACATCTACGCTCCATATCTGCTGGGGCGCCCAGGCCGGTCTCTACTACCATTACGGGATACCCAAGTATAAGAGAGATGAGAAACTGAGCGGAATTTACCGGCATAAGGTTCTCCATCACCGTCTGCCGCTGACCCGGAATATGGACGACTATATCATGGCGCCCCATTCCCGCTACACGGAGGTCCGCAGGCGCGACGTGGAGAAGCATCCGGAGCTTCTGGTGCTGGCGGAATCGGAGGAAGCGGGGATCTTCCTGATCATGAAGAAGGACGGGAGCCAGGTCTTCGTCCAGGGCCATCCGGAGTACGACCGGATGACGCTGAACAACGAGTACCAGCGCGACATGGGCCGCGGCCTGAATCCGAAGCTGCCGATCAATTACTATGAAAATGACGATCCGCTGTCCAGGCCGGTCTTAAGCTGGAGAAGCACGGCCAATACGCTTTACAGCAACTGGCTGAATTACTACGTGTATCAGACTACGCCCTATAAGCTGGCGGAGGATGCGGAGGAACCCGTTATTTAAGGCAGGAGCTGCGGCTGGATAATATTGACATAATTGTCCAAAAGGAGTACACTTAAACTATGAAACTGCTAAGCGGAGCAACATCCGCCCGTCCGATGGATCTATACCGTCGGATATGCAAATAAATAAAGAAGGAGAAGGGTGAACATGAAGAAAGAACAGGTATTATCGAGAATGCGTGAAGACTGCCTGGTGGCGGTCGTGCGCGCGAAGAATCTGGAGCAGGGCGAGAAGGTCGTCGACGCCATCATCGCCGGAGGGATCAATTTTATCGAGATCACCATGACCATGGACGACGGCAATCCGGTCGATTTCATCGCGGCTATGGCGAAGAAGTATAAGGACAACGACAAGGTAGTGATCGGCGCGGGCACCGTTCTGGATCCGGAGACGGCCAGACAGGTGATCCTGGCGGGCGCGAATTATGTCGTGAGTCCCGGTCTGAATGTAGAGACGATCAAGCTGTGCAATCGCTACCGCGTGCCCATGCTTCCCGGCGTCATGACGCCCACCGAGGCGATCACCGCTCTGGAGGCCGGCTGCGACGTGATCAAGATCTTCCCCGGCAATATCGTGGGACCGGCAGCCATCAGTTCCTTCAAGGGACCGCTTCCCCAGGGTGAGTTCATGCCTTCCGGCGGCGTAGATGTGGACAACGTTGATAAGTGGATCAAGGCCGGTGCGTACGCGGTCGGAACCGGCAGCAGCTTAACCAAGGGCGCCAAGACCGGCGACTTCGCGGCTGTGACGGCGAAGGCGAAGGAATTTGTCGAGGCGGTGGCCGCGGCCCGCGCGAAGTAGGAGAGCGTGGAATGCGGCGTCTGGCAAGCGGGCGCGGAGTTCGCGCGGCTTCCATCCGGAAAGCGGATGGGAGAGCGATGATACAGAATATACAAGGAGCGATAATCTATGGCAAAGGTAGTTACAATGGGTGAGATCATGCTGCGGCTGTCCACCCCCAACAACGAGAAATTCATTCAGGCAGACGAGTTCGACATCAATTACGGCGGCGGCGAGGCGAATGTGGCCGTGTCGCTGGCCAACTACGGGCACGACGCGGAGTTTGTGACCGCGGTTCCGGCCAATCCCATCGGCGAGTGTGCGGTAGCGGCCCTGCGCAAGTACAACGTAGGCACGAAGCATATCGCCAGAAGCGGCGAGAGACTGGGCATCTATTATCTGGAAAGCGGTTCCGCGATGCGCGCTTCCAACGTAGTCTACGACCGGGCCCACAGCTCCATTTCCACGGCGAAGCCGGAGGAATTTGATTTCGACGAGATCTTTAAGGACGCCGACTGGTTCCATTTCACCGGCATCACGCCGGCGGTCAGCGACGACGCCATCGTGCTGACTGAGGCCGCGCTTAAGGCGGCCAAGGCCCATGGCGTGACGGTTTCCGTGGACTTAAACTTCCGCAAGAAGCTGTGGTCGTCTGAGAAGGCCCAGAAGGTCATGACGAACCTGATGCAGTATGTGGATGTCTGCATCGGCAACGAGGAGGACGCGGAGAAGGTTCTGGGCTTTAAGCCCGGCAATACGGACGTGACCTCCGGCGAGCTGGAGCTGGCCGGATACGTAGATATCTTCAACCAGATGGCGGATAAGTTCGGCTTTCAGTATATCATCAGCTCCCTGCGCGAGAGTCACAGCGCTTCCGACAACGGCTGGTCCGCCTGCATCATGGACGGCAAGACCCGGGAGTTCTATCATTCCAGAAAGTACCGTATCACTCCGATCGTAGATCGTGTCGGCGGCGGCGATTCCTTCGCGGCGGGCCTGATCTGCGGCCTGCTGGACGGCAAGGATATGAAGGCGGCTCTGGAGTTCGCGGTGGCGGCTTCCGCGTTAAAGCACACGATCCCCGGCGACTTTAACCTTGTGACACGCGCCGATGTGGACGCGCTGGCCGGCGGAGACGGATCCGGCAGAGTACAGAGATAACGGCGGGATAAAAGAATCAGCCTGGAGAGGACAGCGGCCGGAACGAAAGGATCCGGAACTGTCCTTTTCTGTAAGGAGCAGCCATCAGAAAGAAGCGCCGTTTACGGGCTTTTCAGGAGGCGGATAAAGGAACCGGCAAGGAACCGGCGGTGCAGTTTTCTGCAGGAAAATAAATATGCTGAGGATGTTATTTTCACGGCGGCAGACGGCCGTACGGATCCGAACGTCCGAGGCAGAGTATATATGAGGAGGAATTTTGTATTATGCAGTACCGTAAGTTTGGCAACACAGGGGCAGAGGTCTCGGCTCTGGGATTCGGCTGTATGCGCCTGCCGGTCCTTGCGGACGGTTCCGTGGATGAGGCGGAGGCTGTTTCCATTCTCCGTCACGCGATCGATGCGGGCGTCAATTACATCGATACCGCTTATCCCTACCATGGCGGCCAGAGCGAGCTGGTCGTGGGTAAGGCCCTGCAGGACGGCTACCGCGAGAAGGTCTATCTGGCTACCAAGCTGCCGCTGTGGTCGGTGCATGAGGAAGCCGATTTTGACCGGCTTCTGAATGAGCAGCTTCAGAAGCTGCAGACAGATCACATCGATTTCTATCTTCTCCATGCCATGGGGAAGGAGCGGCTGGAGCAGACGGTGAAACCGCTTCATCTGGTCGAGCATATGAAGCAGGCGAAGGCGGACGGACGGATCCGTCACATCGGTTTTTCCTTCCATGACAATCTGGATGCATTTAAGGAGATCGTGGATTATACGGACGCCTGGGAATTTTGCCAGATCCAGTATAATTACATCAATATCAATGATCAGGCAGGTACGGAAGGAATGCGCTATGCCGCTTCGAAGGGGCTGGGCGTCATTATCATGGAGCCGCTTTTAGGCGGACGTCTGGCGAATCTGGCCGGGCATGTGGCGGCGGCCTTCCCGGCCGGCAAGACCCCGGTGGAGCACGCGTTTGATTTCCTCTGGAATCAGCCAGAGGTGGGCGTGGTCTTAAGCGGCATGGGCAGCAGGCAGCAGGTAGAAGACAATCTTCTCTATGCTTCCAGAAGCGGGATCGGAATGCTTAACGATGAAGAAATTGCCGCTTACGCCAGGGCCAAGGAGATCTACGACAGCATGTCCATGGTCGGCTGCACCGGCTGCGCGTATTGTATGCCGTGCCCCTTCGGCCTGAACATCCCGGAGATCTTTAAGGTCTATAACGGCTTCGGCGTCCACGGCAGCAAGAACCGGGTCCGGGAAAGCTATGAGACGTTCGAGGTCAGGGCGGATCAGTGCCACAGCTGCCATAAGTGCGAGCAGATCTGTCCGCAGCACATTAAGATCAGCCAGGTCATGAAGGATATCACGGAGTTTGTGAAGTAAGAGAGTGGAAATACGAGGAGAGCGTCACTGGCGCTCTCCTCGCATGGAAATACAAGAAACGCGTCACTGGCGCGTTTCTTGCATACTGACGTAATACAAGCAGAGCGTCCGTGACGCCCTGCTTGTATTTACTTGAACATGTTCGCAAATCGGGCCATGGGTTCGACCGCGTCGTTTAAATTGCGGATCGCGTCGTTCAGCTTCTCGATATCGATCGCGTTGATCTTCTTCATGGCCTGGCCCAGACTGTCGGAGCTTCCGACCACCAGATCGTCGATATTTCCTACCATACCCTCGATATCGATCGACGACAGCTCCTCTGTGATCGTTTCTACATTCTCCATGACGGTGTTTAAGTCCTCAAAGGTCGCGTTGATCTTCGGAAGCAGTGTAAGGATCAGAAATACGACAAGGCCAAGCACGGTCACATTGGCCGCCGCGCCGATCAGCGACATCTTATACTGCTTTTTCGCGTAGCGTTCCTGGGCCGCGTTGCTGGCCTCGATCCGCTTCATAATGGCGGCGCGTTCTTCCGCGTCTCCTAAAGACGGCTGCATCTTCTGTTCTCCCATAATAATTCATTCCCCCTTTGCAGATGTACAGGATGATCCGGCGTTGAAAGTTCTCTTAACGCCTATGCTCTTAGTATACAGAAGTTTGGCATATTTTGAAAGAGATAATTGAAAAAAATAGGAACAGGAGCGGTAAATTGTGTTATACTTTTTCTGACGTTGAGAAACCGGATTCTGCCGGGCAGCGGAAAGGATGTATTTGAGAAAATGAAAATGGAAGAAAACGGGAAGGTGCATAGCGGGGAGCCGCACATCGGCGCAGCGGCGCTGCGCGTTGAGAGGACAAAGCCGGAGCAGCTGGCGCAGGTACTGGCGGTCTATAAGCGCGCCCGCGCGTTTATGGCGGAGCACGGCAACCCGAACCAGTGGGGAAATTCAAAACCGCCGGCCGCGCAGGTTGAACTGGATATTGAGGAAGGAAATTCCTACGTCTGCATGGCAGGAGAGGAGATCGCGGCCGTATTTTACTATAAAGAGGGCGAGGATCCGACTTACCGCGTGATCGAGGAGGGCCGATGGATAAGCGAGGAACCCTACGGCGTAGTCCATCGGATCGCGTCGGCCGGAATCGTTAAGGGGGCCGGTTCCTTCTGCATCCGATGGGCTTTCAGCCGCTGCGGCAACCTGCGCGTCGATACGCACCGCGACAATACGGTAATGCAGGGGATGCTTAAGAAAAATGGATTCTCATACTGCGGGATCATCCATCTGGAAGACGGGGATGAACGGCTGGCGTTTCAGAAAGCCGCCCCGACCGGCCTTGTGCTGGAAGGCGGCGGGATGCGCGGGATCTATACGGCTGGGGTCCTGGATGTGTTCCTGGAGCACGGGATCGCGTTTGACGGCGTGCTGGGGGTTTCGGCCGGGGCGATCCACGGCTGCTCCTATGTCTCCGGACAGGGCGGCCGAAGCATCCGCTATTATCAGAAATACTGTCAGGATAAGCGGTTCATGAGCTTTTCCAATCTGCTGCGCCGCGGCGAGATGGTGGACACGCAGTTCTGCTACCATGAGATTCCGGAGAAGCTGGATCCCTATGACTTTGAGACATTCGCGGCGTCGCCGACCCGGTTTTACGCCGGATGCAGCAATCTTAAGACCGGAAGGCCGGAATATATCCGGATCACGGACATGAAGAAGCAGGTCGACGCGGTCCGGGCGTCGGCGTCGCTCCCATTTGTCTCCCATATCGTTCAATATGAGGGAATGGAGCTTCTGGACGGCGGCTGTACCGACAGCATTCCGATCCGCGGTATGCTTCGGATGGGTTACCGCAAGAACGTAGTCGTCCTGACCCGCGACGCGTCCTATGTGAAACCGCCGCAGTATATAGGGCCGGGGCATATCGTGTACTGCCGCTATCCCCGGTTCATGGCGGCCCTGAAGCGCCGTCCGAAGACCTACAATGAGACGATCCGCCTGATCCGCAGGCTGGAGCAGGAGGGAAAGGCGTTCGTAATCTGTCCGAGCCGGGTAATGACCATCAGCCGCACCTGCAGAGATCCGGAGGAGATCCTGCGCGCCTATGAACTGGGACGCGGGGACGCAGAGGCGCGGCTTGCCGAGCTTCGCAAATTCCTGGAAGGGTAGGAAAGGATACGAGTGCCGCGCGGTACGTGCGGGACAGTTCGGAAGGTTACGGAACGAGATAGACTTCCCTGCGCTGCAGGCCGTAAGCAGCGGCTTCGGCGTGGGTGTCACAGTAAATGTCGATGTGACGGCCGTTGACGCCGCTTCCTTCGTCTTCCGCGGTGTAGATGGTACCGCCGATCATCAGCTTCGTGCCGAAGGGGATGACTTTCGGATCGACGGCCACTGTATGTCCGGATACGGCGATCGCGCCGGAACTCGTAAGCCTTCCCCAGCGGCCGGAACAGCGGCGGCAGGAGCAGTAGGCAGTGGTGTGGAAAATGCCCAGCGGAATAAGCGATGGGGCCGGCGGCTCTGCGGGGGCGGCCGATAAGGACGCCGGGGCGCCGGTCAGCGTGCCGAGGGGGCCGGAGGATACAGCAGCCGCCGCTTCCGTGGAAAAGGCGTTTGCGGCGGAGAGGACGTCGGAAGATTCCCCGGCGGTCTCGGCGGAAGCTGTCCGCAGAGGCCCCAACGGGCCGTATGTAATATCTGCCGGAGCCGGGTCTTCAGGCTGTACCGGGGATGCAGTATCTGCAGATACCGGTTTTTCGCTCTGTATCGGATAGGAACTCCCCTGCCAGTACAGCGCGCCGGGAAGCACAGCGCCGCGGACGGATGCTTCGATGATGTAAGAGCCGTATGGAAGGGGCGGAAGTTCCAGCGCCGCTTCAAATCCGTGACAGCCGTCTCCCATATGCAGCAGGTCTTCCCGGTACAGTCCGGCGGAACAGGTCCGGGTGAGAAGAAGCGGGCCGCCATCCGTATTTCTGACGGTGATCTGCACTTCGGCTGCGGAATCGGCGGCGTCGGGATCCCATGCCCATCCGTAAACCGTGTGTCCGTCCGTGCCTTCCAGAAAGCCGTCCGGCTGGCCGGCCGCCGCCGGGGTTGTCCATAAGCCGGTCATTAGTAAAGCCGCCGTCAGGGCGGCTGCCGTTTTCCTAATTCGGATCATGCATGTCGGTCCTTTCATAAAGATTTCCCATGTCCTTCGATAGCGGGCGGAAGCGCGGCGCTCTGCCGGCATATCATGTAAATAATATATGCGGCGGCAGGGCCTCTTTATGTCTGGAGGGGACAATGTTTTCAATATATGCGTGGCTGAAGGGAGTGCGCCTTCTTGATATACTCAAAGAAAAAATTAAAAAGAGCGCCGCCGGCGCTCTTTTTATGCAAGAAATAGATTGTTGATCGTCTGCTGAATTTGCTTATACCAAATTTATTCGGATATAGGCAAGTAAGGCAGATTATTTTATTCAGCGACGACCGAGAATACTTCCGCGGTCTGCGTGCCGTAGGCCACGGCTTCCTCGTGGGTGGCGCAGTAGATGTCGATGTGATTGCCGTTGACGCTGCTGCCCTTATCCTCTACCGTGTAGACAATGCCATTGATCATAACCTTCGTTCCGAGCGGAAGAACGTTTAGATCGGCGGAAATCGTGTGGTTTGCCCTGGGAACGGTACCGCTGTAGGTCAGGCCCCAGCCGCCGGAGCAGATGGAGCAGCTGCAGTAGCCGGTGATCTTGTAAATTCCCAGGGAGGCGCCTTTCTTCCAGCCGGATTCGGTGGAAGCTTCCGCGGAGGCATCCTTAGCGGAATCCGAAATGGAACCGAGGGGACCCGACTGGGAGCTTTTGCCTTCGGAAGAGGCGGCGCCTGTTTCTTTCGTCGTCTTCGAGGAAGCGGTGCTTTCCGTGGTCTCTTTCGTCTGGCTGTCCGCGGTATCGGTCTTATCCTTGGAAGCGGCGCCGGCTTCGGCGCTGCTTATGGACAAAGGGCCGAGAGGTCCGAGAGGACCAAACGTTACTCCCTGTGCTGCCAGGTCGTCTGCCAGGACCGTGGCCTTCGCGGAAGTATCATAGGAAATCGTTCCTTTGAGAGGGACCTTCTTGTCCCCGGACCCTACATAGGCGGTGATCGTGAAGGAATCACCGGATAAGTCGTCCCAGTTTATGGGGCAGAAGAAACCGTGATTGCCGTCGTTGGAGCCGGAGACCAGATCCCCGCCATAGCTCGACGCGGCAACGGTCAGCGTACTGGCGGCTGTCCTGGCGTTCTTCGGAACGATATCGATCGTAACCTCCATGGTATCGCCGGGCTTTTCCGCGTCCCAGGCCCAGCCGGCAATCGTATGGCTGCTGGCCCAGTCAAGGTGCCCGGTAGGCTCCGCCATGGCCGGAATGCTGCAGACAAGACCGAGCGCCAGAACAAAAGGCGCGGCTGCCGCATATTTCCATGCGGACCGGACGCCGGTGCCGCCGGAGCTGTATTTACGTAAATTCATTCTCATAGTGCATACCTCACACATATTTTCTTCAGTTAAGGAAATTCTACCAATTACAATTATATTACAAATGTGTTAAAAGTCAAGTCATATAGGAAATTGTAGGAAAAGCGTAAGAAAATGGCATTGAAAACGCGGGCGGAAACGTATCGGAAAAATATTTTGGAAAAAAGTATTGACAAATACTGGAGGAAGTAATATAGTAAGAACGTAGGAATTAGCACTCGAAGCAGATGAGTGCTAACAAACCTCAGAAAGCGATGGAAAGGAGCGGAAGTATGGAACTGGACGAGCGCAAGATCACCATATTGAAGGCGATCATTAAGAACTATATGGATACCGGAGAACCGGTAGGGTCCAGAACCATTTCCAAATATGTGGATAATAAGTGGAGTTCCGCGACGATCCGCAATGAGATGTCCGATCTGGAGGAGATGGGTTACATCGTACAGCCCCATACCTCCGCGGGACGAATCCCATCGGATAAAGGCTATCGCTTTTATGTTGACCAGATCACTCTGGAGAAGGACAGTGAGGCGGCCGAGGTTCAGGAACTGATGATCCAGAGGATCGACCGTCTGGAGTCGGTTCTTAAGAAGCTTGCCAAGCTGCTGGCGCACGATACCAATTACGCCGCGCTGATCAGCGGCCCGCGCTATCAGGAGAATAAGCTGAAATTTATCCAGCTCTCGCGGGTCGATGCGGATAAGCTTCTGATCGTAACTGTGCTGGAAGGAAACCTGATCAAGAATTCCATCGTTCATGTGGATGATGTTCCGAATGACGAAGAGCTTCTGAATATGAATATCCTGCTGAACAGCAATTTAAACGGATTAACGATCGGGGAGATCAACCTGGATGTGATCAGCCGTATGAAGCAGCAGGCGGGAAGCCACGCCGGCGTGGTGGATCTGGTGCTCGAGCAGGTGGCGGAGGTGATCCGGGCGGATTCGGAGGATCTGCAGATCTATACCAGCGGAGCGACGAACATTTTCAAATATCCGGAGCTGAGCGATAACCAGAAAGCCAGCGAGCTTCTGCAGACGCTGGAGCATACGGAGCTTCTGAAGGATCTGGTGGATACAGGGGACGGCGACGGCGGAACCGGTATTCAGGTCTATATCGGGGAGGAATCACCGGTACAGGCCATGAGGGACTGCAGCGTGGTGACGGCCAATTATGAATTGGGCGAGGGCATCCGTGGAACCATAGGAATTATCGGACCCAAGCGGATGGACTACGAGAAGGTCCTTAAGACGCTGCGAACGCTGATGGTCCAGCTGGAAACCGCCTTTAAAAAAGAAGAGAGGTAGATAAGACGTGGAAGGCAAAGAGCATGAGGAAATATATGAGGAAAAGCCGGGTACTGCCGGAACCGGAGAACCCGCGGAGGATGACGGGTGGGCCGACGCGGAAGTCGTGGAGGCTTCAGAAGTAGCCGGGCAGGCCGGCGCAGGGGAAGACTCCGACGGGCAGGAAGCGGAAGCTTCCGGAGACGGCGGAAGCGGAGAAGCGGACGGCGGCGCCGAAAGTGCCGCGGGAGACGCTGCGGATCCGGAAGGCACCGTACCCGGGACGGAGCAGGCATCCGGCGCGGAAGACGGCCCGGAACCGGCATCCGACGGCAAATGGCACGTCTTCGGCAAGAAGAAAGAGAAGAAGGATCCGAAGGATCAGAAGATCGAGGATCTGACCGACCGGCTGAAGCGCCAGATGGCGGAGTTCGATAACTTCCGCAAGCGTACCGAGAAAGAGAAGTCGGCTATGTTCGAGGTCGGAGCCAGAAGCATCATTGAGAGGATGCTTCCGGTGATCGATAACTTCGAGCGGGGTCTGGCTGCCGTTCCGGAGGACGTCAAAGGAACGCCGTTTGCCGAAGGCATGGAGATGATTTACAAGCAGCTTCTCAAGAATCTGGAGGAAGCCGGCGTAAAGCCCATCGAGGCCGTAGGCCAGCCCTTTGATCCCAACTTCCACAACGCTGTGATGCATGTGGAGGATGAGAATCTGGGCGAGAACGTAGTCGCCCAGGAGTTCCAGAAAGGGTACATCTACCGCGACACAGTCGTAAGGCACAGTATGGTGCAGGTAGCCAACTGACTGTGAGCACTTAGCGAGCGCGAGCCGATAGGCGAAGCGGGAGGTTAGTCGAGCGGAACATACCCGCCGGCACTTAGCGAGCGCGAGCCGATAGGCGAAGGAAATATTCAAATTTCAAATATATATGTAGGAGGAAAAAATCATGAGCAAGATCATAGGAATCGATTTGGGAACAACCAACAGC
>CANPYE010000047.1 GCA_947588005.1 uncultured Lachnospiraceae bacterium
GAGGTGGAGACCATCAAGGACGCGGTCCGCGCGATCCGCACGGTGCGCACTTCGATGACGGTGCCGCCCAGCAAGAAGGCCCACGTGTATGTGGTGTCGGAGAACCAGGAGCTTCTGGACATCTTCGAGCGCAGCAAGGCGTTTTTCGCGCTCTTAGGCTATGCCAGCGAGGTGAGCCTGCAGACGGATAAGACCGGGATTCCGGAAAATGCGGTCTCTGCGGTGATCGCTCAGGCGGCCATTTATATTCCGCTGGCGGAACTGATCGATATCGAAAAGGAGATCAAGCGGCTGGAGAAAGAGGAAGCCCGCCTTGTGGGCGAGCTGGCCCGCGTCAACGGCATGCTTAATAACGAGCGCTTCACGAGTAAGGCTCCGGCGGCGAAGATCGCGGAGGAACGGGAGAAGAAGCAGAAGTATGAGCAGATGATGGAGCAGGTGAAGGAGAGACTGGCGCAGCTGCGGTAGAGTGCGCGACGCATAAATATTTTCCAATCTGTGCATAGTAACCGAAAAGAGGAAAAAGGAGGTTCTATGCAGAAAGGAAAAGCAAGCATCGAATTCGAATCCCCGCCCGTCATCCTGAGCGATGCCAGCATAGCCGGCAAAAAGGAAGGCGAAGGCCCGTTAGGCGCCTGCATCGACGTAGTTGAACAGGACGATATGCTTGGCATGGAGAACTGGGAACAGGCTGAATCTGCCATGCAGAAGAAGGCGGCCGACCTGGCTCTCGAAAAGGGCGGTATCCGCCGCAGGGAGGTCCGCTACCTGTTCGCCGGCGATCTGCTGGGTCAATTGATCGCCACATCCTTCGGCACCGTCGATCTGGAAATACCCATGTTTGGCCTGTACGGCGCCTGCTCCACTATGGGGGAGGCCCTCGCCCTGGCCGCCATGACGGTTCATGCGGGTTATGCCGATCGGACCATGGCGATTGCTTCCAGCCATTTTGCCACGGCAGAGAAACAGTTCCGTTTCCCCCTGGCCTACGGAAATCAGCGGCCGCAGTCCGCTACATGGACCGTGACCGGCTGCGGCGCGGCTGTGGTCGGGAAGGCCGATAAGGCCGGAGATATGAAGAACACGCCCAGGATCACCGGGGTTACGCCCGGAAGAATCGTGGATCTCGGAGCGCAGGATTCCATGAACATGGGCGCAGCCATGGCGCCTGCCGCCGTTCACACGATCCGGCAGAACTTTGAAGATTTCGGCGTGGACGAGACATATTACGACAGGATCATCACCGGCGATCTGGGAGAGATCGGGCGTAAGATCCTGCTGGATATGATGAAACAGGACGGACATGATCTGACAGACATTCATATGGACTGCGGAATCGAGATCTACAATAACGAGCAGCAGGATACCCACGCGGGCGGAAGCGGCTGCGGCTGTTCCGCGGTAACTTTATGCGCTTACATTCTTCCGCGGCTCCGCTCGGGAGAATGGCGGAGAGTGCTTTTTCTGCCTACCGGAGCTCTGCTTTCGACGGTCAGCTTCAATGAAGGAAAAAGCATTCCCGGCATCGCCCATGGCGTGGTGATTGAGAACGGATAGGAGAACAGATTATGGATTATGTAAAAGCATTTCTGGTTGGGGGCGCCATCTGCAGCCTGGCGCAGATCCTTCTGGATAAGACGAAAATGATGCCCGGCCGGGTCATGGTAACGCTTGTAGTCACCGGAAGCGTTTTGGGTTGTCTGGGACTCTACGAACCGTTTGCCGCATGGGCAGGCGCGGGAGCCGCCGTACCGCTTCTGGGCTTTGGAAATACCCTGTGGAAGGGCGTAAAGGAAGGTCTCACAAGCGACGGCCTGCTGGGAGTTTTCAAAGGCGGCTTCACCGCCAGCGCCGTGGGAATCTCCGGCGCTTTGATCTTCGGATATCTTGGTTCTCTGGTATTTAAGCCGAAAATGAAGGGATAAGTCTGTGAAAGAGAAGATGCGGGCAGGGCGCCAGCGGCGCCCTGCCCGTATATCTGAATGATTGCCCGGTATGCTGCACGATTGAAAACGATCAATCGCTGCATCAGCCGGAAGGAGAAAACGGTTCAACCGGACTCAGCGGACCCAGCGGACCCAACGGCCCGGCCGACGGTCCAAACGTCTCTGACGGCGGCAGAACGACCGAATCGGCGGAATGTATATTGCAGTAGCCCGGTATCGTATAGGCAGAATCGTCGGTACCCGCTGAAATGTCTTCACCCTCCGGAAGCTTGATGCAGATTCTGGTGGAACGGTCCGGACAGTAGCTGGTAGGCAAACAGTTGGAAGCAGGACATACAGTCACCGCCACATGGACATCGCATACTTCCGTCGGTACGGTTCCTCTGGCAAAATATTCGGTATAGGTGGCGTTGCCGCGCGGATCATGATTGCAGACGCCGTCGATCGCCAGTTTGCCGGATTTGCGGCAGATCACGGCCGACTCTACGCTGTAGGGCTGTGTGAAGCCGGGATCCGAAAGGCCCTCGTGGATCTTATCCATGATCTTCTTCCAGATGATCTTGTGGAAAGAGGTCTCGCCGTAATCCGCGTTCAGACTCTGGTTTAAGTCGTAGCCGGCCCACACGCCGGCGGTATAGTAGGGAGTAAAGCCAACGAACCATACGTTGGTATTCGAGGTCGTGGTACCGCTCTTGCCCGCGCAGGACATATGATTCAGCCTGGCCGCGGTACTGGTAGAGCTCGGACCGCTGCCGGAACTGAACTTGCGCATGGGGATCACCGAATCCTTCATGGCGTCGGTCAGCAGAAAAGCGGTGGAATCCTTGAGCACCCGCCGGGTCTCCGGTTCGTTGTCCAGAAGGATCTTGCCGTTGCGGTCCAGGATCTGAGTGAAGAAGATCGGCTCCTTGTAGATGCCGCCGTTGGCAATGGTCGCGAACGCGCCGGTCAGTTCCAGATTCGTGACGCCCTCCGTCAGACCGCCCAGCGCGGTAGCCGCGTTATAATCCGCCGCCGACAGGGTCGTAATTCCGAAACTCTGGCCGTATTCCACGCCCAGCTGAGGCGTTACGGTTTCCATCAGGCACCGTACGGCAACAATATTCATGGAATAAATAATACCGTCCCGGATGCTGGAGTATCCCTGGTAGCCGGATTTGTACCAGTTGCGAAAGGTCTTGGTGCCGACTGTATAAGGCGCGTCATAGTAGACTGAGCCAAGCGTCGCGCCGCAGGCGTCCAGCGCCGGCGCGAACGAGGAAATAACCTTAAAGGTAGAACCGGGCTGCCGGGGAACATTGGTTGCGCGGTTTAACGTCAGATTCGCCGTTTTTGTGCCGCGTCCGCCGCTGATGGCTTTCACCTGTCCGGTGGCCTGGTCGATCAGAACAAAGGAGACCTGCGGCTGCAGCGTGATATTGACGTATTCGCCGATGACCTCGTCCCCTTCCTGAAGGAGATAGGCCTTATAGTTTTCGATATCTTCCCTGGCCGCGTCCTCGCTGCGGTACAGTGCGTTAAAGGCGGTATCCCCCAGAACCTCCTCGTGCCAGGTGCGGATGTGGCCGTGATTATAATGCTGGGTCGTACCGTCCGCATGCGTCACGGAGAGCCGGTACTCCAGGGAATACTTGGTGTTCTGGTAGTTGTCCGGATTATTAACTTCTTCGTCGACGATGGCCTGGAGGGCCGGATCCTGTGCCGCTTTGATTTGAAGGCCGCCGCTGTAGAGCAGGTTGTGCGCCTGCGTCTCGGTGTAGCCGAGTTTATTGATCAGAGCGTCCTTTACCTGGCTGGTCAGTTCGTCCACATAGTAGCTGTTGACGGTGGCAGTGTCCCTGACGGTGGAATCCACCAGCTGGATGCGGGAATAGACGTCGTCGGCCATGGCCTCGTTGTATTCGTCTTCGGAGATATAACCCTGGTCCTTCATATTCTGCAGGATGATCTCGCGCCGTTCCGCGTTGCCCTCCTGACCGGAAATGGGGTTCAGCGAGGATGGATTCTTGGTAATGCCGGCGATGACCGCGCATTCCGAAAGCGTCAGGTCGGATACTTCTTTATTAAAATAACGTCTCGAAGCCACCTTGACGCCCAGGCAGTTATTGCCCAGGTTGATCGTGTTCAAATAGTTGGTCAGGATCAGCTTCCGGTCCATGGTCTTGGTCAGCTTCACGGCCAGATACTGTTCCTGAAACTTGCGCTCCAGCGTTTCGCCCAGGCTCGCCTCGCGGCCGCCGGAGAAAACGTTGTTCTTGATCAGCTGCTGGGTGATGGTGCTGCCGCCGCCGTCGGAGGTGTTATGGGTCAGTACGCCTCTCACCGCGCGCAGGATGGAACGGAGATCAATGCCGTTATGCTTCCAGAAACGCGCGTCCTCGATGGAGATAAACGCGTCGATCAGATCCTGTGGAAATTCGTCGTAGGTCGCCGGATCGCGGTTGGAATCCGCCTGCACGAGCGTAGCGATCAGATTGCCCTGACTGTCGTAGACGGTGGTAGCAAGACCCTGCGGGACGATACTGTCTATATTGATCTCCGGCGCTTCATCGATAATGGACCTGATAATGCCGACACCGAGGCTTGCCCCGAAGCTGGCGCCCAAGACGAGAACCAGGAGAAATACCTTTACTGCGGTCAGAAGCACCTTACTGCCCAGCTTCCGCCCGGTCGCGGTGGTTTCTCTTATTTTTTTTTCTGTCGATTTTTTTCCGTAATTCATGGAAAAGCCTCCTTCACCGCTCCATTATAACAAAATCTTCCAGGCAATTCAATATCTGGTTTCTTACAGGTTTCTTGCATAGAACGAGTTTTTGTATTATTATGGACACAGATACCGGCGTTCATGCTTTTAAGAACGCGGGAAGGAGGCTTGGGTGGCTGACGGATATAAGATCTTATGGGAAGGCGGAACGGGGGAGCTGATCGAGAAGAAATCCCGCTTCATCGCCACGACGGAACCGGTCGCGACGGAAGAAGAAGCGGCCGCCTTTGTGGAGCGGATGCGTAAGAAATACTGGGACGCCAGGCACAACTGCTATGCGTATGTGCTGGGCACGCAGGGGCGTATCCAGAAATGCAGCGACGACGGCGAACCGGCGCAGACGGCCGGCCGGCCTATGCTGGATGTGCTTCTGGGAGAGGGAGTAAGGGATATCTGCGTGGTGGTCACGCGGTATTTCGGCGGCGTGCTTTTAGGGACCGGCGGCCTGGTGCGGGCCTATTCCGGCGCGGTGCAGGAAGGCTTGAGAAACAGCAGAATCATAGAGAAACGTCCCGGCCGCCGTCTGGATATCACCGTGGATTATACGGAAATCGGGAAGCTTCAGTATATTCTCGCCCAGGAGAAGCTTGCCGCGTTCAATACGGAATATACGGATAAGGTAACGCTTGCGGTAATGGTTCCGGAATCGGATATGGCCGCTCTTACGGCGCGCATCACGGAAGGAACAGCCGGGAAGGCGAAGCTTTCTGCCGGAGAGCCGGCGTACTACGGAATCATCGGCGGCGAGGTGATTTTATTCTGAAAATATGGTCATTTCGCCCAAAAGATAAACCGCGAAACACATAGATTTCTCCTTGATTTTACGTTATTCCGGTGCTATAGTAGGATGTTGTAAAGTTACGTGGAAGAAGACAGCCGGTTATGAAGATGAAAAGAGAAGACGTAAGAAATGTAGCGATTATCGCTCACGTTGATCATGGCAAGACCACCCTGGTAGACGGTCTGCTCCGGCAGAGCGGCGTGTTCCGCGCCGGCCAGGAGGTAGTGGAGCGCGTGATGGACTCCAACGACATCGAACGTGAGCGCGGTATAACCATATTGTCAAAGAATACGGCAGTATTCTATAAAGGGACGAAGATCAATATTGTGGACACGCCCGGACACGCCGATTTCGGAGGCGAGGTGGAGCGTGTGCTTAAGATGGTAGACGGAGTTATTCTGGTGGTCGACGCCTACGAAGGGCCGATGCCCCAGACCAAATTCGTGCTCCGCAAGGCGCTGGAACTGGATCTGTATGTGATCGTCTGTGTCAATAAGATCGACCGTCCGGAGGCGAGACCTGCGGAAGTGGTGGACGAGGTCCTGGAGCTTCTTATGGATCTGGACGCGTCCGACAAGCAGCTGGACTGCCCCTTTGTTTTCGCGTCGGCCAAGGCCGGTTTCGCAGTAAAGGATTTAGACGATCCGGGCGTGGACATGAGTCCGCTTTTCGAGACGATCATCGAACACATTCCCGCTCCCGAGGGGGATCCGGACGCGGGCACACAGGTGCTTATCAGCACGATCGATTATAATGAGTACGTGGGCCGCATCGGCGTCGGCAAGGTGGACAACGGACGCATCCATGTGAATCAGGAGTGCGCGCTGGTGAACCATCACGAGCCGGACAAGATGCGCCGGGTGAAGATCAGCAAGCTCTATGAGTTCGACGGTCTGAATAAGGTGGAGGTTTCCGAGGCGACGGTCGGGGCGATCGTGGCTATTTCCGGCATCACCGATCTGCATATCGGGGATACGATCTGCTCTTTGGAGCACCCGGAGGCGATCCCGTTCCAGAAGATCTCCGAGCCTACGATCGCCATGAATTTTATGGTCAACGACAGTCCCATGGCGGGCCAGGAAGGCAGATACGTAACATCCCGCCATATCCGCGACAGGCTGTTCCGCGAGCTGAATACGGACGTGAGCCTGCGTGTGGAGGAGACCGACTCTCCCGACTGCTTCAAGGTGTCGGGACGGGGCGAACTGCATTTGTCTGTTTTGATTGAAAATATGCGCCGGGAGGGCTACGAGTTCGCAGTCAGCAAGGCGGAGGTATTATATAAGTACAATGAGCGCAATCAGAAGCTGGAGCCCATGGAGCTGGCTTACGTCGATGTGCCGGAGGAATTTACCGGCGTCGTCATACAGAAGCTGACGTCCAGGAAGGGCGAGCTGCAGGGCATGAGCCCGGCGCAGGGGGGATACACCAGGCTGGAGTTCTCGATTCCGTCCCGCGGCCTCATCGGCTACCGGGGGGAATTTCTGACGGATACCAAGGGCAACGGCATCATGAACACGATTTTCGACGGCTATGCTCCCTATAAGGGCGACTTAAGCTACAGAAAGACCGGTTCCCTGATCGCGTTTGAGGACGGCGAGTCCGTGGCATACGGACTGTTCGCGGCGCAGGACCGAGGCGTTCTCTTTATCGGGCCGGGCGTGAAGGTCTACGCGGGGATGGTCATTGGCCAGAGCCCCAAGTCCGAGGACATCGAGCTGAATGTCTGCAAGACGAAGAAGCTGACCAACATGCGTTCCGCCGGCGCGGACGAGGCGCTTAAGCTGTCGCCGCCCCGGGAGATGAGTCTGGAACAGTGCCTGGATTTCATTGACACCGACGAGCTTCTGGAGGTGACCCCGAAGAATCTGCGGATCCGCAAGAGGATCCTGGATCCGACCCTCCGCAAGCGTGCGTCGTTTAAAAAGGATTGATAATCGAGACAGTGCAAAAGCGATAAGCCCTGGCAGAAAACCGCCGGGGTTTTGTGCTTGAATCGCGTTATTATGAGGAACAAAGCGGCAAATCGCGGCGCGCCGGCAGCGGCGAAACGCGGAACGTGTCGAAACCACACGAGCGTTTATTGGAATCTCCGGTTCTTTTAACACATAAAATAGTGATAGCCACAAAGCGAAAATTTTTTAAGAACGAAAGGGAGAGATACCATGTCAGAAAAAGCGATTGAAAACAACAAGGTCAGCGTGATCGGCAAGGTCGTGAGCGGCTTCACGTTCAGCCATGAGGTATTTGGAGAGGGTTTTTATCTGGTCGATCTGGAGGTCAACCGGTTAAGCGATCAGGCGGATATCATTCCGCTTATGATATCGGAGCGTCTTCTCAACGTATCGGAGGATTACATAGGCTGTACCGTAGAGGCCATCGGCCAGTTCCGTTCCTATAACCGTCATGAAGGCGCCAGAAACAGGCTGGTTCTGTCGGTATTCGTGCGGGAGATCAATTTTATGGAAGAATTTACCGATTATACGAAGACCAACCAGATCTTTTTAGACGGCTATATCTGTAAGACGCCCATTTACCGCAAGACCCCGCTGGGGCGGGAGATCGCGGACATCCTTCTGGCGGTGAACCGGCCTTACGGCAAGTCCGATTATATTCCCTGCATCGCGTGGGGGCGCAATGCCAGGTACGCGGCTGGATTTGAAGTGGGAGCCCGGGTCTGCATCTGGGGCCGGGTCCAGAGCCGTGAATATACAAAGAAGCTCAGCGATTCGCAGTGCGAGAAGCGCGTCGCCTACGAGGTATCCGTGAGTAAATTGGAGTGTATGGAATAATCTCGTCAGAGATTATTCCGCGCCGGTTCGCGCCCGACCATCGGGAGGGCAAACACCGAAGCGAACCGTGCGCATCCCCGGAGGGAGCATGTCCGGTGGGATATGAAATAATCTCTGGTGGCATAAGAGGTGCGAAAGACATGAAAAAAGGAACGATCGAAGTTATTTGCGGCCACGGCCGCGGCAAGACCGCTCTGGCGATGGGCAAGGGCCTGGAGGCCATGGCGGAGCAGCAGACGGTCATTATGATCCAGTTTTTGAAGGGCTGCGCGCGGGGAGAAGAAAAGAAGATCATGCAGGAGCTGGAACCCGGATTTAAGATTTTCCGTTTCGAGAAGGCGGACGCGTTCTTCGAGGAACTGACCGAGGAGGAGAAGGCGGAGGAGCGGAGCAATATTCTGAACGGCTTTCATTTTGCGAAAAAGGTGATCGCCACCGGCGAATGCGATCTGCTGATCCTGGATGAAGTGCTGGGGCTTGTGAATCAGAACATTGTTTCCATAGAGGAATTTGAAAATCTCCTGAAGGCCAGGGACGACGGCATGAGCCTGCTTTTAACGGGCATGGAATTTCCGCGCCGGCTGGCGTCGTATGTGGACGAGTTTTTTACGATTCAGGCGTATGAGACGTCAGGTTGCAGTTGACAAAGACAGCGAATGATGATAGGATGTTAGCAGACAAATAAAGAGTGGTAGAGGTCGCGCGATATCATGAGTAGGGGGCTGATGCAGCAGGTGCAGAGGACGCCTTCCGAAAGGGAGAGCGCCGAAGATGAGTGCCGCCTGACAGCACAAGTCTGGGCATATGGTGAATAACCGTATGACTGTCATCCGATACGGATGGAGAGCTACACTTAAAGATCAGCGATACACGGACTTTAAGGACCGGCTTTCCGAAGCCGGTTCTTTTCTTTCCCTGCGGGAAGGGAGCAGGTGACGTTCGGCTTGTATTTCCGAGCGGGAAGGGAGTTGGCAGCGCTCAGTTCCTGTTTCCATACGGGAAGTGTTGACGGCAGCGATTTGCTCGTATTTCCATGCAGGCAGGGCGCCAGTGACGCCCTGCTTGCATTCCGGGAAGGATGCTGCGGGGGACAGATCTGCGCAGGCCGGATGTGTGTCATGACGGAAGAACGCAGCATACATAATCTACAGAAAGAAGAAGGAGGAAAATTATGTCTATTTTCAAGGGCGCGGGCGTCGCTTTGGTCACGCCGTTTAAGGACAGCGGAGAGGTGAATTACGACAAGCTGGACGAGATTCTGGAGGAGCAGATCGCGGGCGGTACGGACGCCGTGATCATCTGCGGAACGACCGGCGAATCGTCGACCATGTCCCATAAGGAGCATGTGGATGTGATCCGTTTCGCCTGCGAGAGAGTGAAGGGCAGGATTCCCGTGATCGCGGGAACCGGCTCCAACTCCACGCAGGAGGCCATCTACCTGTCGGAGGAAGCGGAGAAGGCCGGCTCCGACGGACTTCTGCTGGTGACGCCGTATTACAATAAAGCTACCCAGGGCGGCCTGATCGCCCACTATAAGGCCATTGCGGCGTCGGTGAAGATCCCGATCCTTCTGTATCATGTTCCCGGCCGGACCGGCGTTACCATGACGCCGGCGACCATGGTTACGCTGTGCAGGGAGGTTCCCAATATCGTGGGCGTCAAGGAAGCCAGCGGCAATTTCTCATCCATCGCCACGATGATGAGCATGGCGGACGGCTGTATCGACCTGTATTCCGGCAATGACGATCAGATCGTTCCGCTCCTGGCCATGGGCGGCAAGGGCGTGATCTCCGTACTGTCCAATGTAGCGCCGCGGCAGACCCACGATATCTGTCAGAAATTCTTCGACGGCGACACGGCGGGCAGTCTTGCGGAACAGCTTAGGGCGATTCCGCTGATTTCGGCTCTTTTCTGCGAGGTGAACCCGATCCCGGTGAAGGCGGCTATGAACCTGATGGGTAAGGAAGTCGGATCTCTCCGGCTGCCGCTTACGGAGATGGAGCCGCAGAACAAGGAGAAGCTGGCGGCGGCCATGCGGGAATACGGAATCCTGTGACGGTTTTACGGCATGAAAACGGACAGCCCGGAGAGTGTGTTTCTGACGCTAAAATGGCTGCCGGTATGAATAAAAATACGGAAAGGTTATGATAATATGATAAAAATGCTTCTTCACGGCTGCAACGGCGCCATGGGCCGGGCCGTCACCGACATTGTAAAGGGAACGGACGGTATTGAGATCGCAGCGGGCGTGGACGTGGATTCCCGGAGCCCGGGAGGATATCCGGTATATGAGAGCCTGGCCGGCGTCACCGAAGACGCGGATGTGATCGTGGATTTTGCCGCGGCGGCAGCCGTGGACGGGCTTCTGCGGTTCGCGGAAGAAAAGAAGATCCCGCTGGTGCTCTGCACGACAGGGCTGTCCGAGGCGCAGCTTGCCGGTGTGCGGGAATGCGCCGGCCATGTAGCGGTTCTGCGCTCCGCGAACATGTCCCTGGGAGTGAATCTGCTCTTAAAGCTGGTACAGGACGCGGCTAAGGTTCTGGCGGCGTCGGGCTTCGATATGGAGATTGTGGAAAGGCACCATAACCGGAAGCTGGACGCGCCCAGCGGTACCGCGCTTGCGCTTGCCGATTCGCTAAATGAGGCGATGGACGGGGCATATCATTATGTATACGACCGTCATGACCGCCACGAGAAACGGGATCCGAAGGAAATCGGCATTTCATCGGTCCGCGGCGGCAGCATCGTAGGGGATCACGACGTGATTTTTGCAGGCCCGGACGAGGTTGTGACCATAAGCCATACGGCCTACTCGCGGGCGGTATTCGCCAAGGGCGCCGTGGAAGCGGCCATGTTTTTGGCCGGAAAGCCGGCGGGGCTTTACTCGATGGCCGATGTGATCGCGGCGCAGGGATGAGATACAGCGTGCGGACAGTATTCGACGGGGAATCGGAATAAAAAGCCGGTTCCCCATTATATTATTGTGGAAATGCGTGGAATTAGCAGAAGATTTTCTCACCATAATCCGCGCTCCGTCTGCGCACAATAAGCGCAGAAAATCGAAAGGAGAATGCAGTTATGAAGAAAATCAGATTCTATCTTTGCGCAGTTCTGCTGGTTTTTGCTGTTGCGGCTATGACGGCCTGCGGCAGAAATTCCGGCAATGATCAGACCGGTCAGTCCGCTGCCTCTCAGAGCAGCGCTTCCGGCAGCGGAAACGGCACTTCAGGAAGCACCGGCAATACCGGCAGCACTGCCGGCGGTTCCGGTAACGGCGCCGCGGGAAGCACCGGCGGTATGGGCACCGGCGCAGGCGGATCCGACAACGGTAACGGCGGTTCCGGCGCGGGCGGTACGGGCGGCTCTGCAAATTCCGGCGCGGGCGGTTCTTCCGCCGGCGCCGGAAGCAAGAATGGGACCGGAACAGACAGCGATGAGAGCACCGGCGTTCTGGACGGCCTGATGGATGATGTGGAACAGGGACTTCATGACATGGACGGCGATTCCGAGGGAGCCAGCTACAACGCGGACGAAAGCGATAACCGCTAAAAATAACTTTCCATGCAAGCAAGGCGCCACTGGCGCCTTGCTTGTATTACGTCAGTATGCAAAAAACGCGCCAGTGGCGCGTTTTTTGTATATACCCAAAGGACCGTAAAATTCAGCGCTTGTGGGACTGAATGCTTCGAAGGCTGTTCTCCAGCTTCGGCACCACACGATCATAATTCAGCTTCGCTACGGCGGTGAAAAGAATATCCACACTCATCAGCTGGGCGATCCGGCTGCTCATGGCGCCGCTGCGCGGCGTGTTCTCAGAGGAAGATATGTACAATGGAATATCGGAATTGATGGCCAGCGGATTCTTGCCGAAGGTGGTGAAGGCGATGGTCGGTGTGCCGCATTTTTGGGCTAAGGAGAGAATTTCCAGAATTTCGCTGGTCTTGCCGGAAGTGGAAAACAGGACTGCAGCATCGGCGGGAGCCATGTTGGAGGCATAGGAGAGCTGCACATGCAGATCCTTGCTGAAGCAGACGTTCTTGTCAATGCGCAGCAGCTTGCCGAACAGATCCTCGGCCACCAGGGCGGATGCGCCCAGACCAAAAAGACGGACCGTCCGCGCTTCCGTAATCAGCTTCGCCGCCTTCTCCATGGCCTGCGGATCCAAAAGCTTGGCGGTATCCTGAGCATCGCGTATCGTTCTGTTCTTCACGTTAAGGATTACCTGCTCGATATCGGCTGCCTCGCGGATATCCGAGTAGATCAGATATTCTGTATCTTCGGTATCGGTGGTCCTGAACAGCTCGCCGACCAGACTTTTCTTCAGATCCTTTAAGCCGTCGAAGCCGATCGCCTTGCAGAAACGGACCCACGCGACCTTACTGGCGCCGGATTCCTCGGCGAGCTCCGCGATGGGCTTATCGAACACGCTTTCTACGTTGTTCAGAAAATAGGTGGCCGCCTTTTTCTCGGCGTTGCTGAGACTGTCGTAGATACTGTTGACGCGAAGCTCGATATTGGTGGTCATGGGAATTCTCCTTTGAAAACGGCATTTTTATATTTATCCCATAGGAGAAGTAATTTGTCAAGAGACAGATTCCGCATCTTTATCGGCAGATTCTGCCTCTTTGCGGACAGATTCCGTATTTTTATCAGCGGATTCAGCCTCTTTGCTGACAAAGTCTGTCTCTTTGCCGCCTTTTTGGAGATGTTTCAGCATAAGCACCTTCAGATCATCCATGGTAAGGACCGCCTGCGGGTGCCGGCGGCATTTCCCAATCGTCTTTTGCATCCAGATGATGCTGCGCCATTTATCCATCTTGTAGCCGCAATTTTTGAATACGGCGGTTTCACTGTAATGGAATGCCCGGTGGAACTGGATGCTGCGCGGGTTCGGATAAGTGATGCAGGCGTAGAGATTGATCACGTTCTGCGCCTTCAGCCATTTTTCGAGAGCCATGTAAAGAGCGGTTCCCACGCCGCAGCCCAGCCATTCCCGATCAACGTAAATGGAGGTCTCCACGGACCAGTCGTAAGCGCTGCGGCCCTTGAAATCGGAGGCATAGGCATAGCCGATGATGCCGTGCTCCGTATCGGCCACCAGGTAAGGATGGCGCTTCAGAATGGCCGCAATCCGTTCGCGAAATTCCTCCACAGCAGGCGTCCTGCACTCAAAGGTGATTACCGTATCTTCAATATACGGCTTATAGATCTTAAGGATCGCTTCCGCGTCGTCAACTCTTGCAAGACGGATCGTCAGATCGGGGGCTTCCATGGCGTGTCTCCTTCCCGTGTGGATTTATCTTCCGGTTAATGATAGATCTTCTTGTGTTCAAATATGGGCTCCGAGGTCAGATCCACGCCCAGCTTCTGGAAAGAGCGGATATCCACTCTCGAAAGAATGACCGAGGTATGGGCCTGACAGCCAGCCAGCTTCGCCAGCTGTTCCAGCGCCTTCTGGGCGTTAGGGTCGGTGGCGGCGCACATGGAAAGCGCGATCAGAACCTCGTCCGTGTGGAGCCGCGGGTTTTTGCTTCCGAGGTAACCCGTTTTCAGCTTCTGGATCGGTTCAATAGCCGACGGCGCGATCAGATGGACTTCATCCGGAATGCCGCCCAGCGTTTTCACCGCGTTGAGGAGCAGCGCGGCCGAAGCGCCCAGAAGATCACTGGTCCGTCCGGTCACGATCCGGCCGTCCGGCAGTTCCATAGCCGCGGCGGGACCGCCGGACGCCTGGGCCTTCACCTTGGCGGCGCCGACCACCTTCCGGTAATCCGGCGTGATGCGTGCCTGCTTCATCAGAAGCTCGATCTTAAAGACTTCGTCTTCGGATTTGTCGCCGCGGGCCATATTCTCCAGCGCGTGGTAATACCGCCGGATGATCTCCTGCAGGGACGCCTCGCGGCAGGCTTCATCGTCGACAATGCAGCTGCCGGCCATATTCACGCCCATGTCCGTCGGGGATTTGTAGGGGCTTTCCCCGCAGATCCCCTCGAAAATAGCGTTCAGAACCGGAAAGATCTCCACGTCCCGGTTGTAATTCACGGTAGTCACGCCGTAAGCCTCCAGATGGAAGGGATCGATCATATTTACATCGTTTAGATCCGCGGTGGCTGCCTCGTAAGCCAGGTTCACCGGATGCTTCAGCGGCAGATTCCAGATCGGAAATGTCTCGAATTTGGCGTAGCCGGCCTTAATACTGCGCTGGTTCTCGTGATATAACTGGGAAAGGCATGTGGCCATCTTGCCGCTGCCGGGACCGGGAGCCGTGACGATGACTAACGGCCGGCTTGTGCGGATATAATCGTTCCTGCCAAAGCCCTCGGGGCTTACGATGTGAGACACGTTGTTCGGATAGCCTTCGATGCGGTAGTGCCGGTAGACCGTGATGCCCATATGCTCCAGCTTGTTCTTAAAGGTATCCGCCGCCGGCTGGCCCGTATACTGGGTAATGACCACGCTGCCCACGTAGAGTCCTTTGTCCCGGAAGGACTGGATCAGGCGCAGTACGTCCACATCGTAGGTGATGCCCAGGTCGTAGCGGATTTTGTTCTTCTCGATATCGGCGGCGTTAATGGCGATAACGATCTCCGCCTGGTCCGCGAGCTGCAGAAGCATCTGCAGCTTGCTGTCCGGCTTAAAGCCCGGCAGGACGCGGGAAGCGTGGTAGTCGTCGAACAGCTTGCCGCCAAATTCCAGATAGAGCTTATC
This sequence comes from uncultured Lachnospiraceae bacterium, assembly GCA_947588005.1. GTDB lineage: Bacteria > Bacillota > Clostridia > Lachnospirales > Lachnospiraceae > UBA3402. Next base: position 14,992 of record CANPYE010000047.1, read on the forward strand.
GCCGAACTGAGCGATGCGTTCACGAATGCGGGAGGACTGGGTCAGCTGGTATTTGTCATTGTCGAATCCGATGCGTGTCATGAAGACCTCCTGAGTATCTGAATCCGCCTGTCCTCCCGCCCGAAATTCGCTTGCGCGGCGCTGGAAAACAGCGGTATTTTATCTCTAACCTTAAGTGTACCATAAGCCGCAGAAAATTGCACCAGATTTTGGCGAAAAATATCGAAATACAGAAAACAGGGAAGCGCCGCGAAAACCGCGGAAAATTATTTATAGAAAGAAGTGAATGACAAGTTGGGGAAATTTATGTATAATGTCCACGTAGGCAATGAGCAGTGCGAAAAAAGCCGAATAAGCGGCCGCGTCGTGCTTGCACGTAAGCAGCCGCTTATTCGGCTTTTTTCATAGGGCGAAGCCCGTGAGCGAGAAAGCCGGAGGCTTTCGAGCGAGCACTGCGGGGCTGCTGCCGCGGTCCACGCGCCGGCGAGACGAGCCGGAGGCTTTCGAGCGAGCACTGCGGGGCTGCTGCCGCGCCGCGCATATCGGAACAACAGGAGGAATACATATGCTGACACCCGCGAAAATTGCTGAAACCTATGTAAGTATCGGAGCCGGAAAGGCGAAGACGCCGCTTCCGAGATTATTTGCCCTGGCTATGCTGGCTGGCGCGTTTATCGCCTTTGCCGGCGCGTCAACGACGGCCGCGTCCGCGACAGTGGCGGATCCTTCTGCGGCCAGGGTGATCACGGCCCTGCTGTTCCCGGCGGGCCTGGTGATGGTGGTTCTGGCAGGGAGCGAGCTGGTTACCGGCGACTGCCTGATGGTCATTTCCGCTGCCGCAGGGAAGATCACATGGGCGGAGCTTCTGCGGACCTGGTGCGTCGTCTATCTGGGAAATCTTTTGGGAAGCGTCCTGGTGGCGGCTCTGGTCGTCTGCGGACATACGCCGGATCTGTTCGGCGGGGCGCTGGCACAGAGCATGGTAAATACCGCCGCAGCCAAGGTGTCCCTGCGCTTTACAGACGGCCTGTTCCGGGGAATTCTCTGCAATGTTCTGGTCTGCACCGCCGTCTGGATCACCGCCGGCGGGTCCACGGCTACGGAAAAGATATTCGGACTCTATCCGCCGATATTCCTTTTCGTGCTGGCCGGTTATGAGCACTGCGTCGCCAATATGTTCTATGTGCCGGCCGGTATCTTCACCGCGGCCGAGTACGGCATCGCGGCGGAAGGGCTCACCTGGGGAAACTTCTTTTTAAAAAATCTCCTGCCGGTCACGCTGGGAAATATCATCGGCGGCGCCGGGATCGTCGGACTGGGATACTATTACATCTATCTTCACGAAAAAAAGGCCGCGTAGAATGTGCAGTGTTCGTAAAACAGTAACCATGAAATGAACGGCAACCGCCGTACAGGATCGGTTAAAAATCAAACTGTTTTACGGAGGAAACACCATGAAAAGACTAAAGTCTTGTGAGTTCAATATCGACAGTGGCTGCGTGGAGATTTGCTTTTCTGATGGGTCAATTCTCGCCATCGACTGCACTGCTGTGGAGAATGGCATCGAAACGACCGTGAATGAACGTGCAGAGCTGGATTGGCTCGTCTACAACGCCCCATTGGATTACGCTAAATTTGTTCTCAGCGGAGAGCTGGATGAATACTTGAAACGGGTATCCGGGCCATACAGCGGCATCGGCTGGGGGTCATAAAAGTTGTACAAGTTTTGCTGTTATAAGAACCGTTTTTTACGATTTTTCGTAGAACAGGACTATACTTAGACCTGTTCCTTCAATAATTAAAAGCAAATTGCTTTAGGCGCTTTCTATTTATAGAATCGGAATGATATTGCTTTAAAAGCCTGAAATTTTATTGATATTATTCCGATAATGTGTTATACTATAACCAAGTTTATAAATAGGCGGGTGATACCTTGGAATATATGAAAGTGGCACAAGCAGCACAATTGTGGGGAATTACTGATCGCCGTGTCCGCATTTTGTGCCAACAGGGAAAAATCGAAGGTGTGATTAAAAATGGGCGGTCCTATCTTATTCCTGCGGATGCGGTAAAACCAGTTGACGGTCGCAGACTGCGGCATAAAGAAGTTCCGGAACAATATCTTGCCTTCTTCTCTCGCATTGACGCCTTAAAGGAACAATTGGATAAGCGGCGCCCTTTGACTGCCGGAGAACGCAAGCGGCTGCAAGATGAATTTCTTGTGGAGTACACTTATAACTCCAATGCTATTGAGGGCAACACCCTGACTTTACAAGAGACAGCCCTTGTGCTGGAAGGTCTTACAATTGACCAAAAGCCCCTCAAAGATCATCTGGAAGCTGTCGGCCATAAGGATGCTTTCTTGTATGTACAGGGACTGGTGCGCGATAAAGTCCCCTTTTCGGAAGTCATCGTGAAACAGATTCACACTCTGGTGCTCATGGACAGACCGGAGGATCGCGGTATCTATCGCCGGATTCCTGTACGAATTATGGGTGCTTATCATACACCACCGGATCCAATCATAGTTCCTGAATTGATGGAAAAGTTGGTCAAAGAATTTGAGACCAGTAAATTGCACCCGATTGAAAAAGCGGCGCTGTTCCACCTAAAGTTTGAGGGGGTTCACCCGTTTGTTGACGGCAACGGCCGCACAGGACGGCTAATTCTAAATCTGTTCCTGATGCAAAATGGATACCCGCCTGTCAATGTGAAATTCGCAGATCGGAAGCGATACTATGATGCGTTTGATAGCTATTACAGAGACAGCGACGCAAGTGCAATGGTGGAAATGGTGGCGGAATATGTAGAAGAACGATTATTGGCATATAACGCTCTATAAGCGGGAGGAATATATGGGTACCATAGGAAAAACAGCCTTACAATCAGATGAAAACGGCTTAGTAAGGCAAAAAGCAACTTACTCCAAATAGACCGTGAATAGACGTACAGAGTTGGACTGGCTCATTTACAACGCCCCGCTGGATTACGCTCAACTTGTTTTCAGCGGAGAACTGGAGGGATACCTGAAACGGGTATCTGGGCCATACAGCGGCATCGGCTGGGAGTCCTGAAAATGTAGAAGCGCCCGCCTCTGTCAGACAGAATTGTTTGGCTAAGGTGAGTTTTTCTATTTCTATGCGAGGAGAGCGCCAGTGACGCTCTCCTCGTATTTGTTTAGTGTACGCTTTTTCGATAACCTGATGGTGAATAATTCGTTCACCGTCACCTGTGAAGAACACAGCGAATCGTTATCCCTTGTTTTTGCGGGCATTACTCAGGGAGTCGCAAACCGCGACGCCCTATATTGTCATTCCTGTAAATTGAAATAGCCATACTCGCTATTTCCGCTTCCTCTTGCCTTTACCATGCGAGAATTGCAGGCTGGCTTTCCCGCGCTGGCTGCCTTGTCTGTCTTGCAGTTTCTTGGATTTCTTCAATATTCCAATCAGCGTGACGAATTCCTCTTTCGTGAGCGTGTCGTAGTCTATCCCCAAAGTGGTCAGATACCCTCTGATACGTTT
>CANPYE010000048.1 GCA_947588005.1 uncultured Lachnospiraceae bacterium
ATTCAATTTTATATACAAAGCAGTTTGCCGCTGTTTATGCCGCTTCCTGCTGGTATCTCGTTGTTACATTGCCATCCTGAAACGGGTGGATCCGTTCAAATTTCACATGGAAATCCAGAAGGTCATCCAGGTCCTTCTCTTCTTTGGAGTTGTATTCTTTCAGCAGTGCTTTCATCCGGCCGGATGTTTCTTCCGGAAGCGCAGTATCCATACCGCCGACCTCATTAGGCAGTTTTTTATAATCGCCGACGGCGAACCAGTCCTTTCCGGAATCACTGGTGCCGGTTTTTAAGGTCAGATGGAGCTCCTTGATCAGCTTTTCGGTCAGGGGAGCGTTGGCATGGTCGATGATCATGTCGATGCAGCGGAAATGATTTACCGTCTCGATCACATCGTCTACGTTCAGCGCTTCCTCTGTCATACCGATGGTATTGGTCTCAAAAATATATCTGGTCTGCTCATGGGTCAGACGGCTGCCTTCGATGTGATTAGAATTGTAAGTCAGATCAATCTGCGTCTTATGGTAGATACCGCCCGGACATCTGGCTGCTTTCTGTTCCTGCAGAATGTCCAGCAGTGAGGTTGGAGGCGTTTTTTTCTGAGAATGACTGCCGGTCATGCTGTGCTCCTTTCTGCGGAATCGGTTTCGGATTTCTGAATTCTATTGTACTCCAAAATATTCGTGCAGGCAAGGTTATTTCTATTTAACAGAGCTTTGATTTGGACAAACTGGAACTATATATATTTTATGGCTAAGAGCGTTATTCGGATTAATAGGAAGAATGAAATGCAAGTGATATGACACGAAATACAAGCGATTAGCAAGAATATATTGAAGCAAATGACGCAGTGATTATAATTGATGCTGTTAAAACATTACCATAGGAGGATTTCTATTATGGAAAAGAAACCCATCATTCCTTTTTTAAAGGTTATGTCGATCATCGTTCTGATACAGAGCGTTATCGGAATCCTGATCAACGGATTCGCCGCCTTTCTGGCGCCGGTCGTGGAAACGTCCGAAAGCGGGATCATTACTCCCATAACCTGGATATCGCTGGCGGTATCGATCGTCTGTTTAGTTATCAATTTTATTCTTGCAATTATGGCTCTGCAGCATAAAGAGATCGAGCTTGTGTATAAGGTATCCATCGTCACCCTTATCGTTCCGGCCGTATTCAGCGTCGTCATTGCAGGAGGCGTCAGCGACTATATTTCAATCGCTGCCGGCGCGGTGATATCGGCCTTGTTCTGTTACGCCGCTTTCAAACAGAATAAGCTCGACCAGGCTAAATAAGTAAGAGAATAAAAGGAGTTAACGAGGAAGTATATCATGAAAAAAATATATTATAAGGCAATAGCAGTCGTATTATGCATGATAATGGCGCTTGGTTTAAGCGCCTGCGGCGGAAAGAAGAATGCTTCGGAGACCGCGGCTGCGTCTTCTCAGGCGGAACTGGCGGAAACCGCAGAGGCCGGTGCGGAAAGCAGCGCCGCAGGAACCGAATCCGTAAGTGCTGCGGAAAGCAGCGCGGAAACCGCCGCTCAGGAAGAGACCGCAGACTGCGCCCCCGCGGTGGTAACGATTTATTCCACTAACGATATCCACGGAGTTGTGGCGGAAAGCCCCGACGATGGAGTGATCGGACTGCCGCAGGTGGCCGGCATAGCCGCTTCCACGGAGAACTCCATTCTTCTGGACGCCGGCGACGCCACGCAGGGCGCCAGCTTTGCTACCGTCGATAACGGCGCCTATGTGATCGATGTCATGAACGCCGCCGGTTACGCAGCCATGGCGGCGGGCAACCACGATTTTGACTACGGCGCGGAATCGCTTCTGGCTAACGCGGAGAAGGCGCAGTTCCCCATTCTTTCCGCCAACACCCTAAAGGACGGGAAGCCGCTGCTGGATCACCACATTATTATTGAAAAGGCGGGATACCAGATCGGCGTCATCGGTCTCACCACCGCTTCCACATCCACCTCCACCAATCCGGCGAAGCTTCAGGGCGTCACCTTTGAAAATGAGATCGAAACCGCCAAGGCTGAGATCGGGGAGATCGCCGACAGCGTGGATGCGATCGTTCTTGTGACCCATCTCGGTGATAACGCTCTTGCTACGGACGTTACTTCCCAGCAGCTTCTGGAAGATCTTTCCTCTGAGAAGCTGCGAAGGTCGCCGCCGTCATAGACGGCCACAGCCACACGGTTGAGCAGACGGCAGTCGGCTCTGTTCCCATCGTTCAGACCGGTACGCAGAATACGGGGCTGGGCGTCGTCGCTCTTTCCTTCGACGGCAAAGGCGGCTTTACGGCAGAGGGAGAGGTCTGGGACTATGCAAAGGCTTCTGCGTTCGCGCTGAACGAGGACGGCGAGGCCTCGAAAGCCGCGGTTACGGCTGCCTACGACGAAAGCATTGTCGAGATCGATCCGATCCTGGCCGAAGAAGTGGCCCTTACCGGCGCTCCCATCTGGGGCGGCTACATTTACTATGATTATGCGGAGCCGAGAATCGTGGAAACCACCATGGGCGATCTGGTGACGGACGCTTTCCGGTATTACGGCCAGATATTTGCCGACAATAACAATATCACCGCTCCGGTGATCGGCGTGGAGAACGGCGGCGGAATCAGCGCCACGCTTCCCTACGGGATCGTGACGCGGGGAGATATTTTGAATGCCTTTAACCACGGCAACACGGTGGACGTGATCCGGGTGTATCCTTCCCAGCTTTACACGGCGCTGGAACTTGGTCTTTCGATGACCGGGCAGGATGACACCGGTCTTCTGATCCGCGAAAAGCCCTCCGGCAGCTTCCTGCAGGTGTCCGGAATCACATACACGTATGATCCCGCGGGCGAGGCGGGCAGCAAGGTGGTTTCGGTCGTTCTTGACGACGGCACCGAGCTTTCCAGGGACGACGAGGAGACGGATCTTTTCGTGGTCACAAACAACTATGTGACGACCTTTGACGGCTTTAACTCCACGATGAAATTCGGCGAGCTGGGCGGCGAGGACGCCATTGTCATGGATTATATCCTCTATCTGACCAACGACGGAGCGGATACCCTGACCATCGACCGGCCGGCGGGAAGAATCGTAGTGGCCGGGGACAAGTCGCCGGAGACGTATGATGTGGTGATCCCTGTGAAGACTCCGAACGGCAGCGAGCACGATTTCGCGGGAACGGAGTTTGAGATCGTGATCGACAACGAGGATCCCGAAGAGGTGGTCTGCGGGGCGGACGGACTGCATCTGACCGTTTCCAAGGGCGCCCATACCTTCTACCTGGCGGAATCGGCGGACGCCGTGCCGGTCTATACGAATAATTACTCCGGTTCCGGCATTGTCACCACCGCCGACGGATATTACCATCTGTACTTTACGGTGGATCCGGATGATCTGAAATAAATTCGCCGGGGTTTGACCGTTTGACAGGAAAATGCACTGGTACAAAGATTTTTGAAAGCCTGCTGATAAAAAAGTCGAGTATAAATTGAAAAAATTTGTGCCCGCTCGCCTGTATTAGCCGGCAGGTAATTACGAAATCCGTTGATAAACTGACCACGGATAAGCAGGGGACTCAAAAAAAGGCCTGTATTGGCCGGTTTGGAAAGGAGAAATAAGTAAGCAGATGAGAACGAATAAGTTATGGAACAGACGGCTGCCCGCGCTTTTGCTGGCGGCTGCCATGACCGTAGTCCTGCTCTCAGGATGCGGAAACGGGGCGTCGGGCGGCGGAGAGGCGGCGCCGGAAACCTCGGAAAGCGTTCAGGAGACCTCCGCAGAGACGACGCCGGCAGCCGCGGAAAGCGTTCAGGAGACTTCGGCGGAAGCGGCCTCTGCCGAAGCGTCGGAGACCGAAAGCGCCGGGGGAACAGATGGAGCGGATACGCCGGATTACACCACAGGAACCCCCTGGATGGATTCCAATATCGACGGTACTGTGACGCCGGATACAGAGGTAAACCTGAAAGACGACTTTTATCTGGCCATCAATAAGGACGGGATACTGGATATGACCTACCGGCCGGGCAGCATCCGAGAAACGCCCGTTGCCATAGCCGGGGATACGGTTGAAGACAACAAGATGACCCTGATTACCGACGAGAGCTTCACCAGCCGGGAGGCGGAGCAGCTGCGCAGCTATTATCATGCGCTGGACGACTGGGAGACCAGGGAACCGCTGGCTAAGGAACTGCTGCAGGAGCATCTTGACGTGATCAGCGGGATAAAGACCGTGAAGGACTATCAGAATGCGGTCCGCACATGGTGCGATATGCATTCCCTGGATTCGTGGGGGCTGTTTGGGTTTGGCCTGAGTTTTGCCTCCGACGATTCCACAACCTATATCGGAGCGCTGACAGGGCCTGCTCTGACGCTGCAGGATGCGGCCGAGTATAAGGAACGTACCGGATCCGGTGAGATTTATTATGAGATCAATAAGCGGATCTATGAGTATGGGTGCGAGCTTATGGGTTTTGACAGAGAAGAGGCGGACCGGGAGTATGACCGGATGATTGATTTCGAGGCAAAGATCGCGGAGCATACTTTGACCCAGGCGGAACAGATGGGGGCGGATTCCCTCGTGAAGATGGATAATTATACGACCATCGATGAACTGGATCAGATACTGGGAGACGGATACGATCTTAGGGCGGAACTGGAGGAAAACGGGTTTCTTCCGGAGCGGATCAAGCTTCCCATGCCGGAGCAGTTTGAATTTATCGGGGAATTATTGAGCGACGAATCGAATCTGGAAGATCTGAAAAACTGGATGAAAGTCCATTGCCTGATCGACTGCACAGGCGATCTGAGTAAGGAAGCCATGATCCATACAGCAGAGATCAGTCAGGAGGTCACGGGAACCCAGAGTATTAAGGAATATGAGAAAATGATCCTCTCCCAGGCAGATCAGGATCTGAGCACTTTTATGCAGCGGGCGTATGTAGAGCGGTACGCTTCGCCGGAGATGAAGGAGCAGATCACGTCTCTCTGTAAGGATATTGCCGCTGAGTACCGGCAGATGCTTCAGGAGGAAGAATGGCTCAGCCAGGAAACAAGGGATAAGGCGGCCGAGAAGCTGGACGCCCTTACCATTAACGCCGTGTATCCGGATAAATGGGAGGATTACAGCGGGCTGGACATTTCCGGAATGAATTATTATGACGCCTTACAGACGATCGGAAAGTTTGAGCTGCAGATGAGCTGTTCCAAGCTGAATCATAAGCAAGATCCGGAGCTCTGGAAGGTCAATCCGCTGGATATCAACGCCTACTATGAGCCTGTGAATAATTCCATCAATATCCTGCTGGGGATCCTGAGCGATGCAACCTATACCGCCGATATGAGCAAAGAAGAAGTTTACGGGCGGATTGGCGCGATCATTGGTCATGAGATCTCCCACGCCTTTGACAGCGCGGGAAGCCAGTATGACAAGGACGGCAATATGACCGACTGGTGGACCGAGGAAGACAGAGCGGCCTTTGAGGAAAGGGTCGAGAAAGTGCGGGATTATTATGACCATATAGCTATCTACGGGGATAAATATCTGGCTGGAGCCAAGCTGGACGGCGAGGCGACGGCGGATATCGCAGGTTTCCAGTGTCTATTGCGGCTGGCGGAAAAGGAAGAGGATTTTGATTACGATACCCTGTTCCGCTCTTACGCGGAGCTCGAGTGCTGCAAGCAGACGCCTTACGCGGCGGATTATCTGTATACCTTTGATTCCCATCCGCCGGATTATCTGCGGTGCAACGTAATGTTTCAGCAGTTTGATGAATTTCTGGAGACCTACGGTATCCAGGAAGGCGATGGGATGTATCTCGCGCCGGAAGACCGGATCAAAGTCTGGTAACGGCGGAACTTAAAACGATCTGTATGCGGACTCCTGCAGGAGCGGATCTAGTTTTTCGCGATCTCCTGCAGGAGTATTTTTTTGATCTGCGTATATTTCTTCTCCGGAACCGGGAGCTGCGTCCCGTCGGATAAGGTCACGAAGAACCGGCGGATCTCACGCACATGGGCCGGATTGAGCAGGTAGCCGGCGTGTATGCGCAGGAAAAGTCCGGGGTATTTCTTCTCAAATCCAGGCAGCGTTTCGTTGATGGTGAGCGTGGCGTTTGTCATGTGGATCCGCAGTTTTGCGGCGCGCTTGACGGTCTCGATATACAAAATGTGATCCGAGGCGATGCGGTGGACGCTTAGGTCGGACGCCTTGACGGTCACGAAGCGATCTGGCTCTGCGGGAGGCTGCGCCGTCACGTCTACATCTTCATAGTGAACGGGATAAATGGTGTCCCGGCTGTCGTATTTCCACAGATTGCTGATATGCAGCATGACAATCTCCGGACGGTATTTCCATCCGGAAGCGGTTTTTACCCGCCGCTCTCGCCATGTATAGTGCAGCAGCTGGTTGTGCGGGACGATATTGCCGCTGGGGTAATGAGTGAAAACGTCGTAATGCAGGATGATCTCCTTCACATGGGTGTGGGGAGAGACGCACAGAGCCGTGATATTGCCCATGGTGAAGGTCAGGGTATGCTTCTCCCGGCTCCAGGTCTGTATCAGGGTCTCCCTGCCCTGGATCTGCTGCCGTTCGGCGGGACCGAGCCACACGACGTCGTCGCTGAGATACTCAAAGAACGGTTCCAGGTTGTTCTTGTAGTATTCTGTTATGATGAAAATGGAGCGGCGGATCAGATCGTCTGTTTTCATGAAATTCCTCCGGGGCCGGGATACTACCGGCTGTTTTTCGTATATCCATGCAGAAAGGGTGCCAGTGGCATGCTTTCTGTCTTTCCATGCAGGCAAAGTGCCAGTGATGCTCTGGTTGTCTTTCCATGCAGGCAAAGCGCCAGTGATGCTCTGGTTGTATTTCCATGCAAGAAGAGTGTCAGTGACATCCTTTTTGCATTATATGTTATAATAAATGCAAAGACAAGCAATTTTCGCCAACCTTTTTCCATCCCCGGCGTCTATATGAATGAAAGCTTTCAAACGGCTGCAAGGAGGTAAGAACAGGTGCTCAGACAGGAAGCGGAGAGGATCATAACAGAATATATAGGCCCGATCTTCGGCTTTGCCTTAAAGCGTTGCGGCAATGTCCACGACGCCGAGGATCTGTCGCAGGAGATCGTGACCCGGGCGTTTCGGGCGCTTCTTCTTCGGGACGACATCGAGGATACGCGCAAATTTATCTGGACCATCGCCCACAACACGCTGAACAGCTATTACCGGGAGACGTCCCGGGGGATCGTGGGCATTCCTCTGGAGGAAGCGGCCGAGACGGTTCCCGATCCGGGCGCGGGGCCGGACGAGGCGCTGGAAGCGGAGGAGGAGAGAAAAACCATCCGGCGGCTGCAGGGAGAGATCGCATATCTGTCCAGGCTGCAGCGGCGGATCGTGATTGCGTATTATTTCGAAAACCGAAAGCAGGCGGACATCGCCCGCGAACTGGGGATTCCTCTCGGCACGGTCAAATGGCATCTGTTCGAAGCAAAAAGGGAATTGAAAAGAGGGATGGACAAAATGAGACAGCCAAGCGATCTGAAATTCAATCCGATCCATTTTGATTCGGTCGGAATGAACGGGAAAAGCGGTACGAAATCCTTGGATGAATTCTTTCGCTCCGCACTGTCGCAGAATATCTGCTACTGCGTCCGGAAGACGGCGAAGACTGTAAGCGAGATTGCCGACGATCTGGGTGTTTCCCCGGTCTATGTGGAGACCGAGGTCGAATTTCTGGAGAAATATGGGTTCCTGCTGGAGAAGAATGGACGCTATATTGTGAATTTTCTGATCAGCGAGCCCACGGCGGAACTTCTGATTATGAAGGACCGGATGTATAAGAAGGCGGCGGAGCTGTTTGCCAATGACCTGTATGACGAACTGACCGGCAGCGGGATTCTGAACGACCCGGGGATCCTCTGTCATCAGACGGATGGGCCGGTTACGCCCGCAGATAACGCCCGGGCGGATCATAATTTCCTTCTGTGGACGCTGATCCCGCTCATCGCATCCTGGTCCGGGGAGGAACTGATGGATAAATCGGTCTCCTTTGAGGAGGTGATGACGATCCGGGCGGACGGCGGCCGGAATACCGTCCTTGCGACGGTGGTTCCCGATGATCTGAAGCTGCCGGAGGATTATGTGTATCTGAACGGATGGTGCGGCCCTTTGTGGAACGGGAGCGGTGCCGACGGACGGATGCTCTGGCAGATAGACAGCGAGTGGTCCGACCGGAACGAGGAAGGCCGGATGATGCATGTCGGCGAGGACGCGCTGCGAGTGATCGCCCTGTACGAGAGGGAGAGGAAGGAACGTCTTTCCCGGGATGAATACGCGTGGCTGGCGGAGCAGGGTTATGTAAAGACCTGTGGCGATTATGACGGCTTGTTTAAGGCGGCGTGGCAGATCGTGGTACTGGAAAACAGGGACATTCAGGTGCGTCTGATCGAGATCGGGGATCGGATCAAGAGAAAGCATCAGGCAGAGTTTGAGGCGCTGAAAGCACCTTACGTTAAAGCCTGGCTGGACATGGTTCCGGCGCATCTAAAGAAGCTCGGAGCCTATGAGATGCAGTTCATCTTCTCGGACGGGTGGTTTCTGGTCCATTGCGTCACGGCGCTTCTGCGGAACGGGAAACTGAAACCGCCGACACAGGGGCAGAGGAAGGCGCTGACGACGGTGCTGGGATTCAGCCGGAGAGGCCGCACGGGGTGATTGGTAGAAATCGGAAAATCCATCTGAAAAATAGACGTCAGACAAAGAAAACTTTTGTGGCGTAAGCCACGTAAGCAGGAAAAGTGCAGCATTCAATATGTACGGCGCTGCCAGGAAAAACTTACCTTGGCAGCGCCGTATATTAGGTTCCTTTAACGAAATTCTTCTAGTCGCGCCGCTCGCCTTCGTTACCGTAGCATTCGCAGAACCGGGCCGCGAAGGCCGGCTCCATCCCATGGACGTACAGGTGGGAAATGTCTCCGATGGCGTTTGCCCTGAAAAGCGCGGCGCCCGGCCGTCTCTCCTCGCTGATCACCGTCGTCACCGACGAAGGCGCCGCGCAGATCCCGTGCCACAGGATCATCGGCGAAACGCCCAGCAGATGGGAAAGCAGCACGCACTCCACCCCGAAATGGCAGAACAGCACGATTGTATCGTTATTCGGCCGGACTGCGCGGTAGAGTCGCCCGTCCCTCTCGTAACCGTGGCGGGCCAGCAGACGGTCGAAATTCTCTATGACCCGATCGTACTCCTGCTTTACCTGCGCGGCCTCGAATACGTCCCGCTCAAACCAATGGTCTTCTTCATAGAAGCGTCCGTCCGCGGTCCAGTCCGCGGGCAGCCAGTCCCAGGCTACCGGGCAGAGCCCCGGGCCTTTCCAGTCCGGCCGGGCCACCGGCGGCCCGAATTCCTTAAGCCACGGACATTCCCGGGCCGTCCGGTTCATTTTCTTAAGCGTCAGCGACGCCGTATCCTTCGCCCGGCCGAGGGGCGATACATAGAAAGCGGCTATATTCAGCTTCGACAGCCGTTCCGACAGATATTCCGCCTCCGTCCAGCCCCGTTCCGTCAGCGAATCGATGGAATAATCCGGGTCGGCGTGGCGCACGATCAGCAGCTTCATAATATCAGTATCCCGCCTTCTCCTTCATCTGCATCGCACCGTAGAAAGCGTATTTTGGCTTTAAGGCGGAGTTAAAGAGCAGCGGACTGTATTCCTTCCGCCAGGACATACTGTCGGAGAAGCCCCAGAAGGTCAGCGCGTCCATCTTGATCCGGCCGGCGTCCACACGTTCAAACAGACCGTTGATCAGTTCATAATAGAATTGGCCCTGCTTCTTCGTGTTCTCATCGACGGCCAGCAGCGGGGCCTGATATTTGCCAAGGCATACATCCAGCTCCGTCAGTTCAAGCTTTAATCCGGTCGAGCCTAATTTCTCCACGGTCCATAAATATTTGTCCAGATCATCTGAGGTATAGAGGTGGGCCTGGAGACCGATGCCGTCGATCAGGTAGCGGCCGTCCTCGTCCACGAGTGTGTTCACGAAATTGTACAGCGCCAGCGTCTTGAACTGCTCGTTGTAGTCGTTATAGTAGAGATCGACGCTCTCGGGCGCGTATTTGTCCGCGTAGAAAAACGCGTACCAGAGATAATCGTCGCCGATGATCTCGGACCAGTGATTTTCGCGCATAGAGCCATTCTCCATCCACGCCTCGTTCACGACGTCGTAAGCGTAGAACAGATCCAGGTATCCCAGTTCCTCCAGCTTCTCAAAGACCTGGCTGATCATATCCTCCATGCGGGATAACATTTCCTCCCGGCCGACATACTCGCTTTCATTGTCAAAATCCTTATGGAAGATCCATTCCGGCGTCTGGCTGTACCAGACCAGCGTGTGACCGCGCATGGCAAAGCCGTTTTCTTTCGCCCACTCCATCATTCCGATGGCGTCCTGGTTGAACTCCACGACCAGACGGCCTTCCGACTGGCTGGCGGTCTGATCGAGAATGTAGTCGGGCTTCATGGAATTTTCCATGGTGACGCTGTTAAACTGGTCAAGGATCAGCTGATTGGCGTCAGGATCTGCAATCATCTGGGAAGACAGGCAGGTTCCGACCTTCATGCCGTGCTCCGCAAAGAGTTCCTTTAAGGAAAGACCCTCTATGGAATCTTCCTCCGGGCCGGATGTCTCAGCTTCCTCGGCCGCGGATGTTTCCGGCACCGCGGTTTCCGCCTCTGTCGTCTGGTTCTCCGCAGACGCTTTCGTTTCTCCGGTCTGGCCGGAATGATCAGCCGGCGCGGCCTGGCCCGCTTCGTCGGAGCCGGAGCCCGAGACGGTCTGTCCATTATTTCCCGCGCTGCTGCAGCCCGCCAGGGCAACAGCCATCAGGATGGTTAATGCTTTCAGGAAAATCTTTTTCATGCGTGTTTCCTCCGCTGCTAGAATAATAGGAGATGGGTTTCCCTCAAAACCGATAAGGGCTTTCCCGCTGGTAAAGCGGTACCATATCCATAATAATATAGAATCCGGAAAAAAGAAACTGTAAAACGAAATAAAATCACGGAAACAGAATTTTTTCCATAAAAATAAAATTTAGACTACCCAAAAAGTAAAATATCGTGTATAATGCAAAGGTGTTCGGAGATGTAGCGAAGCGGCCGTAACGCGGCGCACTCGAAATGCGTTTGTCGGTTCACCCCGGCACAAGGGTTCGAATCCCTTCATCTCCGCTAAAAAAGTCCGTTTTTACGGGCTTTTTTCTTGGTGATGCGCCCGACGGCGCACGTTTCTAACAGGTGAAAGTCCCGAATCCGCCCAGTAGTGGGAAGGATATAGCCAAAGGCGAGGGTGTCCACCGTGAGGCGGAATCTGGGGATGCCTCTTTTCCGGCGAAATTCAGTATGCGAGTTGAATATGCTAAAAATTCCTTGCATAATTCGTGGAATAATGCTAATATGGTATTAACAAGGGATGCCACTCAATGGCGGCTAGCCCAAGGTAATTAGCTCAAAAAGAAGCACTAACACCCCTGGCAGAGCGGTTAGTGCTTCTTGGCTATATCGAATACAATCTTGATGATTGTTGCCAACATCACCGTATAGGCGATGAGACTTTCGTAGGTCACCATTAGGCATCCCTCCTTACACCCGATTTCCTCGCATTGAAGGATTTCTATGTAAACAGTGAATTCAGTTTCTCTGTTAGAGGGCTAACCGCCACCGTTCCTCCCATTAGTGGCACCCAAAGATATGGTAGTATATTTTGGCTTAAAATTCAATGTGTATTTAGCGCATCTTCCCTACAGTGATGGGGATGGAAAAGCAGGAATCCCTTTATCTCCGCCCGGAAGAAAGCAGTTTATACGGCTTTTTTCCTTATCTTTAAGGCAGTTCAAACCAGCAAACAGAATAGGAGAGGAAGACACATGAAAGCAGCGGATATGCACTGCGATACCATCGCGGAAATTCACGCCCTGCGGGCAAAGGGAGAGGAGGTATCCATTCTCCGGAACGATTTACATATCGATCTTCAGAAGCTGAAGGCCGGCGATTACGGCCTGCAGAATTTCGCCCTGTTCGTGAATTTGGGCAGGGAGAAGCAGCCTTTTAAGTACGCCCTGGCGCTTCTGGATACATTTTATACGGAGATCGAGGCATATTCGGACAGGATCGGCGCTGTCCGGACCTACGCGGACATTGAGAAGAACTGGAACGAGGGCCGCATTTCGGCGCTTCTGACGATCGAGGAGGGAGGCGTCTGTGAGGGGAACCTCCAGTATCTGCGGGATTTCTACCGGCTGGGCGTGCGGATGATGACGCTGACCTGGAACTACGCCAACGAGCTGGGCTGGCCCAACATCCTGAATCTGGAAGGCTCCGGCACCATAGGGCATGTGGACACGGAACACGGTCTGACGGAGACCGGCATCGCTTTCGTGGAGGAAATGGAGCGTCTGGGTATGATCGTGGATGTTTCCCATTTAAATGACGCCGGCTTCTGGGACGTGGTGAAATACGGGAAACGGCCGTTTGTGGCCAGCCATTCCAACTGCCGGGCGCTGGTGCCGGGCTGTCCGAGGGATCTGACAGACGGGATGCTGCGGGCCCTTGCGGAGCGCGGCGGCGTGGCGGGCATTAATTACTGCATCGATTTCCTGCATTCCCCCGACGAGTGGAAGGAAGGCGAAGTGCATGTAAGCCGCGTATCCGATATGGTGCGCCATATGAAGCACATGAAGAATGTGGGCGGTATCGGCTGCATCGGCCTGGGCTCCGACTTCGACGGAATCGGAGGCGAGCTGGAGCTGAAGACGGCGGCGGATCTGCCGCTTCTGGAAGCCGAGATGCGCCGGCAGGGATTTACGGAGTCGGAGATCGAGGCGGTGTTCCACGGAAATGTGCTGAGAGTGTATAAAGAAGTTTTGCGGTAGATGGATCCGCGCGACGCCGCGTGAAAAGAAATTCAATGGTTTAATACGTTGAATTCCTAATAAATTTCCTGTTCAAAGCGTTGACGGGAAAGAAAAATTGTAGTATGATACATTCTGGTTCTTCCTAAGATGCATGCAGGAAAGAACTGAATACATAAAAGAATCGAGGAGACAGATTATGAGAAAAGCAAACAAACTGTTAGCTGCGGCTCTGGCCGGCGCCATGGCGCTTTCCCTGGCAGCCTGCGGAGGCGGCAGCACGACGGAGACGACGGCTGCGGCTGCGGCGGAGACCACGGCAGCAGAAACAACCACTGCGGCCGCGACAACGGAAGCAGCTACGACTGCGGCAGAAACCACAGCGGCTGAGACGACCGCAGCAGCGGCTTCCGGAGACACCTATGTAGTGGGTATCTGCCAGCTGATGCAGCATGACGCGCTGGACGCCGCGACCCAGGGCTTCAAGGACGCCCTGACGGATGCTCTCGGCGACGCCGTCACCTTTGACGAGCAGAACGCACAGGGCGATTCCAACACCTGCGCTACGATCATCAACAGCTTCGTATCGAACAATGTGGATCTGATCCTGGCCAACGCGACGCCGGCTCTGCAGGCAGCGCAGGCCGGTACCAATGAGATTCCGATCCTGGGCACATCCGTTACCGAGTACGGCGTGGCTCTGGGCATTGAAGATTTTGACGGCACCGTAGGCGGCAATATTTCCGGTACATCCGATCTGGCGCCGCTGGATGAGCAGGCGGCCATGCTTCACGACCTGTTCCCGGATGCCAAGAGCGTAGGCCTTCTGTACTGCTCTGCCGAAGCCAATTCCCAGTACCAGGTGGATGTGGTGAAGGCGGCCCTGGAAGGCATGGGCTATGCGTGTGAGTTCTACGCGTTCTCCGATTCCAACGATCTGTCCACGGTTGTGACCAATGCGGCCAACAACTGCGATGTGATCTATGTGCCGACGGACAATACAGTCGCCTCCAACACCGCTATCGTGGACAATATCTGCCGTCCGGCGGGTATCCCGGTGATCGCGGGCGAGGAAGGCATCTGCGCCGGCTGCGGCGTGGCGACCCTGTCCATCAGCTACTATGACCTGGGCGTAGGCACCGGCCAGATGGCGGCGAAGATCCTGACCGGCGAGGCGGATATCGCTGAGATGCCGATCGAATACGCTCCGCAGTTCACGAAGAAGTACAACCCGACGATCTGCAGCGAGCTGGGGATCGAGGTTCCGGGCGATTATGTCGCGATCGAGCAGTAATCGGCGAAACAGTAAGAAGGAATGAATCCCTGCGGAGGGACTGCCTAAGGAGGAGACGCCGGAACCGGCGGAAGGCGCAAAAAGCCTGCCGCAGGCGGACATTTTCGTAAATAATGGACCGCAGCGGGGCGGAACAGAGGATTCCGCCTGCTGCGGTTTTCAGGATTTACGAGGCAGCCGCACAAAGAAACAATTCAACAAATGAGGTATCTTTATGCTGGAAATGTTCACGATCACCGAACTGACGAAATTATTCAACGCCCTTCCCGGCGCCGTGGCGCAGGGGCTGATCTGGGGTATTATGGCCATCGGCGTTTATATCACCTTCCGGGTGCTTGACATCGCGGATCTGACGGTGGACGGCTCCCTGGGAACCGGCGGCGCCGTCTGCATCATGCTGATGCTGACCGGTCACAATGTATGGGTGTCCATGCTTGGAGCCCTTTTTGCGGGAATGCTGGCCGGCATGGTCACGGGCATCCTGCATACTTTCATGGGAATTCCGGCGATCCTGTCCGGTATCCTGACGCAGCTTGGTTTATACTCTGTGAATCTGAAAATTATGGGCAAGGCCAATCAGGCCATCAATGTGGACAAATTTGAGCTTCTGGTATCTCTGCGATTTATCCGCGGCGTACCCGTTTATAAGAATACGATTCTTCTGGTAGCGATCATTGTCGTCCTTCTGATCGCGGTATTGTACTGGTTCTTCGGTACGGAGCTCGGCTGCTCCCTGCGGGCCACCGGCTGCAACGACAGGATGGCCAGGGCGCAGGGCATCAACACCGGTTTCAACCGGGTGCTGGGCCTGATGCTCTCCAACGGTCTTGTGGCGTTCTCCGGCGCCCTTCTCAGTCAGTACCAGGGCTTCGCGGACGTGAACATGGGCCGCGGCGCGATCGTCATCGGTCTGGCGGCGGTCATCATCGGCGAGGCGATCTTCGGCAAGATCTTCCATAATTTCGCGCTGAAGCTTCTCAGTGTGGCGCTGGGTTCCATCGTGTACTACCTGGTCTACCAGGCGGTCATCTGGCGGGGCATCGATACAGACCTTCTTAAGATCCTGTCCGCGGTGGTGGTCGCGATCTTCCTTGCGATTCCTTACTGGAAGGAAAAATATTTTACAAAGCCCGCGAAGAAGGGAGGAAATAAGTGATGTTAGAGGTCAAGGGCATTTCCAAAACCTTCAATGTGGGCACTGTGAATGAGAAGCAGGCGCTCAATCATTTAAGCCTTACTTTAAATGACGGCGATTTCTGTACGATCATCGGCGGCAACGGAGCCGGAAAGTCTACGATGCTTAACGCCATCGCCGGCGTGTGGCCGGTGGACGAGGGGCAGATCCTGATCGACGGTCAGGATGTGACGAAGCTGCCGGAGCACAAGCGCGCCAAATTCCTGGGACGGGTATTCCAGGATCCGATGAACGGCACGGCGGCCTCCATGGGAATCGAGGAAAATCTGGCCTTGGCTCTGCGCCGTGGGAGCCGGCGGACTCTGCGTCCGGGCATCCGCAATCAGGAGCGGAAGCTGTACCGGGACCTTCTGTCGAGACTGGGCCTGGGGCTGGAGACGAGACTGACCTCCAAGGTGGGACTTCTTTCCGGCGGACAGCGGCAGGCGCTGACCCTTCTGATGGCGACGCTGGAGCGGCCGAAGCTTCTCCTTCTGGATGAGCATACGGCTGCGCTGGACCCGAAAACGGCCCGGAAGGTGCTGGAGCTGACGCAGGAGTTCGTGGAGGAACAGAACCTGACGGCGCTGATGGTGACGCATAATATGAAGGATGCTATTGCTATGGGCAACCGCCTGATCATGATGCACGAGGGGCGGATCATTTACGATGTGTCCGGCGACGAGAAGAAGAAGCTGACAGTGGACGATCTGCTTAAGAAGTTCGGCGAGGCCAGCGGCGGAGAGTTCGCCAATGACCGGATGATGCTGGCGAACTGACGGAGCGGCGTGGGATGCGTCTGGCAATGTGTCCGGCGCACGGCATAGCCGGGATATGCATGATATACACGGCAAATGAAGATATGGGGCGTTTTCTGCAAGAAGCGGAAAGCGCCCTTTTGATTACGTTAGTATGCAAACAAGGCGCCAGTAACGCCTTGCTCGTATTGTAAGAAAATCTTCATGTTTCTTCCGAAAATGTTCGGAATTTTCAAAGTTTCTTGCGGCACCTTCACAGTTTCGTTCAAAACCGTTAGGGAACCGTACGAAAGTATAAGGGAATGGTAAGGTCTTCCGGCTTTTTTTCTGCTATACTGGTATCATCAGAGAGGACAGAAAGGAGCAGATGAAGATGATGCTTAGAATAGTGAAGACAATAACCGGTATAGCGATGGCTGCCGCGCTCTGCTCCGGATTCGTAGTGGCCGGACAGGGCTACAAGATGTATGAGGAAGCGGTCAGCGAGGTAAGCCTGGCGGATAAAGTGGAAGAAATCCGTTCCCGGGAGAACTATACGGAATACGAGGAGCTGCCGGAGGATTACGTGGACGCGGTGGTGGCCGTAGAGGATAAGCGGTTCTTCCGCCACGGCGGCGTGGATCTGATCGCCATTTGCCGGGCGGTGATGAATGATCTGAAGGCCGGAGCCTTCGTGGAAGGCGGCAGCACGATCACCCAGCAGCTGGCGAAGAATCTGTATTTCAGCCAGGATAAGGAGCTGACGCGGAAGGCGGCTGAGGTCTTCATGGCCCTGGCTCTGGAGCAGGAGTACAGCAAGGAAGACATTTTCGAACTGTATGTGAACAGCATTTATTTCGGCGACGGATATTATGACGTGGGTTCGGCCTGCGAAGGCTACTTCGGCAAGGAGACGGAGGAGATGAGCCAGTATGAGAGCACACTGCTGGCCGGGATCCCCAACGCGCCTTCCCGGTACGCGCCGACGAAGAATCCGGATCTGGCGGCCCAGAGACAGCTGCAGGTAGTGCGGCGGATGGCGGCCTGCGGGTATTTCTCGCCGGAGGAAGCTGAGACCGTTGCCGAAACCGTAGCGGAGACGCTGGCGGCACTGGCGTCGAACTGATTTCTGCCGGCGGCCCCGAAGAAAACCGTTGGCTCCTCGACTGGCGCGAATTGACCCGCCGACGGAGGACAGATCTGCCGGCAGTTGGATACGGGATCGATGTTACTGACATTTTCTTATTATTGACATAGCCATATACCTCCTTGGGAACAGGCAGCGGCCGGAAGGACCGCTGCCTGTTTCCGTAATTTCCGTAAATTTCCAGCTCAAGAGTGTCGGGAACGTATTGACAGCGGCAATGGATTGTGATAGTATGTATCTTGCAGACAGAACATACGTTCGATTTTTTGGCAGGTAACGGGATGGATAGAGTGATCTTTCATGTGGATGTGAATTCAGCTTTTTTATCGTGGGAGGCCGTGTACCGCCTGTATCACCTGGGAGGGTCTGTGGATCTGCGGGAGATTCCCAGCGCGGTAGGCGGCGACCAGGAGCGGCGTCACGGTATCATTCTGGCCAAGTCGATCCCGGCGAAGAAGTATCACGTCCAGACCGGCGAGCCCATTGTGGACGCGAAGCGGAAGTGTCCGAATCTGGTGCTGGTGCCGCCGAACTATAACCTTTACCGCAAGTCGTCGGAGGCGATGATGAAGATACTCCGGCGGTATACGGATCGGATCGAGCGGTTCAGCATCGACGAGGCGTTTCTGGATATGACGCACTATCTGGGCGAGAGGGATCCGGTGGAGACTGCCCATGAGATCCGCCGGGCGATCTTAAGTGAGCTGGGCTTTACGGTGAATGTAGGCGTTGCGGAGAATAAGCTGCTGGCGAAGATGGCGTCGGATTTCCGGAAGCCGAACCGCGTGCATACGCTGTGGAGGGAGGAGATCCCGGCGAAGATGTGGCCGCTTCCGGTGCGGGATCTTTATTTTGTGGGACATGCGTCGGAGCGGAAGCTGACGGCTCTTGGGATCCATACCATCGGGGAGCTGGCGGCCGCGCCGCCGGAGGTGCTGTACGGGCATCTGAAGTCGCACGGAAGCCTGCTCTA